>CANFRP010000001.1 GCA_947449535.1 Actinomycetota bacterium
CCGTTCGCCACTAATCCATCCCCGAAGGAACTTCATCGTTCGACTTGCATGTGTTAAGCACGCCGCCAGCGTTCGTCCTGAGCCAGGATCAAACTCTCCATAGAAAGTTGTGATCTGGCAAAAAACAAAACTAGCGTTTATAGCTATATCTGTTTTACCAATTGTTTTTGTTTTGTACTTCTCTTTCGAGAAAAATACAAAGGAATTTAGACCTTGCTTTTTACAGCTAAGGCCTGATTGTTATTGATTTTTGCACGTTGTTGAGTTCTCAAGGTACGGACGCGCACCGGTCGCAGTGATTCCTCACTGTTCGCAGGGCAGACCGCCAAACCTAGTGGAAGGCACACGAGAAGACAAATCCGTGGACTTCATACGGTTCGGTTGGTAATTCGTCGCATGACCTAAGAGAAAATCTCAGTCCATTTCGCGAGCGAGAGAGAAAGATAACCCAGGCTGGGATCAGGGTCAAATTGGGGCAAAAAGGGCCCCTCAAATCGCAAAAATGGCTCCGAAATCGCTGAAAGCATTGTTTTATAGGGGTTATAGAGCCTAAGCGAGGCTCAAAAATGGCAAAAACCCCGGAATTTACGCTCAAAACCGGGGTCTAGAAGGGTGTGATCCTTGTTATACCTGACTAGGTCAATTCTACCGATGCCAAGTCGCGCTTTCCTTTGCGCAGGACCAGGAAGCGTCCGTGAATCAAGTCGCTTACCGAAGGTGCAAAATCCTCCCCTTCGATCTTGGTGTTATTTAAATATGCGCCATTCTCTTTCACGATTCTTCGCGCGGCAGATTTAGATTCAACAACTCCAGTAGCAACCAATAGATCTACCCACGACGGAAATTTGTTATCGACAAGTTCATTCTTTGCAACAGTGGTGCGCGGAAGTTGAGAGAGTGCAGATTCCAAAATGCTTTCATCAAGCTTTGCAAGATCACCTTGTCCGAAAAGTGCCTTCGAAGCATCCTCCACATTTGCACATGTCGCAGAACCATGCACGAGCGTCGTTAATTCTCTTGCGAGTTCGCGCTGCGCTTCACGTGCACCAGGATTGGTCGCAACTGTTTCGATGAGGCGTTGAATTTCTGCGCGATCTTTAAAAGAGAAAACTTTGAGGAAATTTTCGACATCTGCATCTTCTGAATTAATCCAAAATTGAAAGAAAGCATAAGGAGAAGTCATTTCTGGATCTAGCCAGATTGCACCAGATGCCGTCTTGCCGAATTTGCTTCCATCTGATTTGGCCATGAGCGGAATTGTGAATGCATGGGCGCTACCTTGTTCGACTTTACGGATTAAATCTAGCCCTGCGATGATATTTCCCCATTGATCACTTCCGCCAAGTTGAAGTATGCAATTGTGGCGACGGTAGAGTTCGAGGTAATCCATTCCTTGTAGAACTTGGTAGGAAAATTCGGTATATGAAATACCGTTACTTTCCAGTCGTGATGAGACAGAATCCTTTGCGAGCATTTGATTTACCGAAAAGTGTTTTCCGATATCTCGCAGAAAAGTAATAGCTGACATAGGCGCGGTCCAATCAAGGTTGTTCGCCATGATTGCTCCGTTTGAACCTTCGAAAGTGAGGAAGGCTTCTAGCTGTTTGCGAATTCGTCCGACCCATTCCCCAACAAGCTCAGTATCGTTCATAGAGCGTTCTTCATTGCGACCACTGGGATCTCCGACCAGTCCAGTGGCCCCTCCGACCAGTGGAATGGGCTGATGTCCGGCGAGCTGAAAACGACGCATCACAAGAAGGACAACGAGATTGCCTACATGAAGACTTGGGGCAGTTGGATCAAAGCCGATGTAAAAGGAGCGAGGTTTAGCGGAGAAGTCTTTGATAAGCGCCGCTCGATCTGTGGTTTGCGCAATTAACCCTCGCCACTCAAGGTCCGCAAAGAGAGCTTTCGTCGCTGCTGAAATATCTGTAGACATTACTTCCCCATCATTTCCACGAAGCGAGATGCCTCACTAGATATCCAACTCTTAGCTAAAGAGTTCTCTGAATTTAAAAGCTCGATCTGCTCCAGCACGCTCTGCGAAGATGTTGCGAGCGAGGATTGGCGAGATTCGATCGCACCTTGCGCAGAGAGCTTTTCTCGAAGAGCGGGCACGAGCGCTACATTGATCGACGCAAATTGTTCATCCGATAATTCATGCAGTTCTATGCCCAACTTCTCGCACAACTTCACGCACTCCCCTGCTGCTTCATGCGCTTGGGCAAATGGCATTCCACCTTTTGCAAGAAAATCAGCGACCTCCGTTGCCAGAGAGTGGCCATCTAGGACTCCCGCCGACATAACCTCTGGATGAAAAGTTGCAGTCTCCACCATGCCTATAAGCGCAGGGAGCAGAACCAAAAGCGTCTCCACCGAATCAAATACTGGTTCCTTGTCCTCTTGCAGGTCACGGTTGTAGGCGAATGGCAATCCTTTGAGAGTCACGAGCATCGACGTCAAGTTGCCCACAAGTCGACCAGATTTACCACGAGCCAATTCCGCAATATCGGGATTCTTCTTCTGCGGCATGATTGATGAGCCAGTCGAGTAAGCATCAGCAATCGTGACCCAACCAAATTCCGAGGTGGACCACAACGTAAATTCCTCGCCGATTCGCGATAGATGAATGCCAATCATTGCGAAAATAAAAAGTGCCTCAGCAACAAAATCTCGATCACTTGTCGCATCAATAGAATTTCCCAGGATGCCGATGAATCCCAGTTCTTCTGCACTCGCCTCTGGATGTGGCTGTAGAGCCGATCCCGCAAGTGCGCCAGATCCCAAAGGCGAGAAGGAATTACGTTCCAACCAATCGGAGATCCGATCCACATCACGCAAGAGGCCATGGGAATGCTTAGCAAGCTCATGACCGAAGAGAATTGGTTGGGCATGCTGAAGATGAGTAAAACCGGGCGCTACAGATGAGAGATTTCTGGATGCCTGCGTATTTATCGCTTCTACAAGTGCCGAGAGCGCGGAGGCAACTTCCAGTAGGTGATCGATCAAATAGAGTTTGAAGTCAGTAACAACTAAATCATTTCGTGATCGACCAGCGCGAATAGCGCCGCCAAGTGCTCCGAGTTTAGAACTCAGGCCACGTTCGATCGCGCTATGCACATCTTCATCGCTCTCGTTGTAAGTGAACTTTCCGTTCGCCACTTCTTGTGCAAGCTCGCGCAAAGCTTGCTCGATCGCTGATCCATCTTTGGCTGAGATCACCGCCGAGCTCACCAGTCCGTGCACATGAGCGATATTTACGCGAATGTCATAGGGAGCCAGGCGCCAATCAAAATGCACCGATCGAGAAAGCGCAGCAACAGACTCAGTGGGTCCTTGCGAGAACCGTCCACCCCAAAGAGCCATCAATTACTTCTTTCTCTTATTAACACTGGTTGCTGATTTTACTTTCTTACCCGTCGAAAAGGCTGTTAATTCTTTAGCGAGCCCTGCACCGCCACTCGCACTTCGTGAGACCACGAGAACCGTGTCATCTCCAGCAATAGTGCCGATAATGGAGGCGATTGTTCCATCGCTCGCTGCTCGATCCAATGTCGATGCTAATAATTGCGCGCCGCCAGGTGGCGTTCGGACCACAGCTAAATTGCCACTTGCAGTCACGCTGAGAATTAAGTCGCGTGAATTTCGAGCAGCAGGCGCAGCACCTTCTTCCAAGTGGTACCCATTTCGTCCACGAACTGCTCCTACTTCATCGAGATCCCGAGATGCAGTTGCTTGTGTTACCGATACGCCTTCTTTGGAAAGACGCTTGACCAGATCATCTTGCGATTTGATTCCACCTTCTGCGATGAGTGAAGTTACGAGTGCGCGACGTGCTGCTGTAGAGAGAGGAGCCGACTTAGCCATTTTTGACCACCTTTGAAAATATTTCGAGAAATTGCGCTATTTGTTGATCTGAGACATTTAGCGCAGGGGCGAGGCGAATGACTTCGCCTGTCGCCGCATTTGCCAACACGCCTTCTTGCATCAAGGCTGCCGCTACAACTTTCGCGTCCTTCGACTTCAGGACTACTCCGAGTAATAATCCAGAACCACGAACCTCCTGAACTTGTGATAATTCTGATAGAGCTTGCTTGATCATCATTCCTTTGCGGCCGACTTCTGCAAGTAGGCCATCTCTTTCAATAATTTCTATAACTTTATTTGCTGCAGCACAGGCAATCGGGTTCCCACCAAAAGTTGTTCCATGTGATCCAGCTTGAAAAAGCTGGGCGGCGCTCCCCAACGCAATCATCGCGCCGAGCGGCAGTCCTCCGCCTAAGCCCTTTGCCAACGTGATCACATCTGGCGTGATTCCCTCAGACTCATAACCAAACCAGGTTGAAGTGCGACCCATGCCAGTTTGCACTGCATCCACAACTAATAGCGTTCCCGTCTTATATGTGTGATCTCGAAGCGCAGCCAGATACCCGACAGGTGGTACGACTACCCCGTTCTCGCCTTGAATTGGTTCGAGAATGAACATCGCAGTTCGCTTGGTAATTGCTTTCTTTGCGGCTGAGATATCACCAAATGGCACATGAGTAATCTTTTTGAGCAATGGCTTGAATGCCCTCTTCTTGCTTTCTTGACCCGTCAATGAAAGTGCGCCCATGGTGCGACCGTGGAAAGCACCGGAAGTCGCAACAATTCGGTTACGTCCGGTCAATCGCGACAATTTAAAAGCGGCCTCATTTGCTTCCGCGCCTGAATTGCAGAAGAAGACACGGGCAGTTGAATCTCCAGTCAAATCTTGAAGTTTGAGCGCGAGCTTTAGAACTTGTGGGTGCGCGTAAAAATTGGAAACGTGATTAAGAGTCTTGGCCTGTTGGGAGATCGCTTCCACAAGTTCGGGATGCGCATGTCCCAAAATATTGGTTGCGATACCTCCGAGAAAATCCAAATATCTCTTCCCCTCCACATCCCATACTTCGACACCTTGCCCATTCGAAAGCGCGATAGTCGGTGATCCGTAGTTGGATTGGATAGCGAGGTTCCATTGTGCGATCGCTTCACTATTTGAATTCACGGCAGAACCACCGTCCCACCTTTGCCAGAGAGAGCTGATTCCAAATTCGCGACTGCACGACCATCAAAAATACGAACCATCTTGGCGCCCGCCGCAATCGCCGCCAATGCCGAGGTCACCTTTGGAATCATTCCATCCGAGAAAGTTGGCAAAAGAGATTCCAATTCAGCCACGGTGATCGACTCAATCAGCGAACTCTCATCGGGCCAATTCAGAAAAATTCCAGAAACATCTGTCATGTACAGGACGTGATCAGCAAGGAGCGCACCACCGATCGCTCCAGCAACCAAATCAGCGTTGAGATTGAGCCCCACGCCTTGAGCAGAAGCGCCGATAGGGGAAATCACCGGCAAGAAACCGTCTTTGATCAGAGTGTGCAGAATTTTTGGGTTTACTTCCTTAACTTCACCTACCAAACCGATCTCATCATTCATAACTCCAGCGCGAATTAACCCACCACCGGAGGAAGAAAGACCAACAGCATTCACCCCTTCAGCAAGCAGCTGATTGACGATCGAAGGAAGGACTGAACCACTAAGCACGCGCTGCACAATTTCAAATACTTCTGGAGTGGTTTTTCGATAACCCCCGACCATCTCCTTGCCGATACCCTTTTCGGCCAGCGCAGCATTAATTTGTGGGCCGCCGCCATGAACAACGACAATCTTTTCTCCGGCCATGTGGCGCTTTGCGATCGCAGTTAATACCGGATCCGTGGAACCAGCTTTTGGGAGGGCGTGTCCCCCATATTTAATAACGATCATGACGAATACGACGAATTCTCGTGAACATATTCTGCAGTCAAATCATTGGTCCAAATTGTTGCTTGGTGAGGGCCCGCTTTGAGGTCGATTAAAATTTCGACTTCCTTCTCTTTCATATCCACCAGCGAGCGATCTTCACCTGGAGCACTAGATTTGCAGACCATCACGCCATTTAAAGAGACATCGATGGTGTAAGGATCAAAAGTCGCACTAGTAGTACCGATTGCTGCCAGTACTCGACCCCAATTGGGATCCTCGCCGTGAATTGCACATTTCAGGAGATTATTGCGAGCACACGAGCGCCCTACTTCTACCGCATCCGCTTCGGAGGCCGCATTCTTGGTCACGATCGACACTATTTTGGAGTGACCTTCGGCATCACCGATTAATTCAAAAGCTAGATAACCACAGCATTCCAAAAGCATATGTTCGAGTTCTTTATCAGTGAGAGTGATTCCTGATGCTCCAGAAGCCATCAGCAGGACAGTGTCATTGGTCGAAGTGCATCCGTCGGAATCGATTCGGTTGTAAGTCCGTGAGACCACTCTCTCAAAAATTGCTTGCGCAGAAACTGGGTCAACGACGGCATCTATTGCTACAAGGCTCAACATCGTCGCTAGCGAAGGGGCCAACATTCCAGCACCTTTTGCCATTCCATAAATGGTCACACCGTTAATGGTTGCCGAAAAATATTTGGGATGAGAGTCGGTGGTCATGATCGCCTCTGCAGTGGCAATTCCCGCATCTCGCGTCAGCGAGGCAGCGGCGCTGGCTATCCCACCCAGAACTTTCTCCATGGGTAGGCGAATTCCGATCATTCCAGTCGAGCAAACGACAACATCACCAGAGCCAATTCCCAGAGTGGTGGCCACATATTCAGCAGTCTTATGGGTATCGGCAAAGCCTTCTGGGCCAGTACATGCATTGGCGCCACCACTATTGAGGACTACCGCACTGACTTCACAATCCTTTACTACTTGCTGGCTCCACGTTACGGGCGCTGCTAGAACTTTATTGGTTGTAAAAACCGCCGTACCAAATTTCTGCGGTCCATCATTCACAATCAGAGCAAGATCCTTCGCACCAGAACTTTTAATCCCAGCAGAAACTCCCGCTCCACTAAACCCCAGAGGTAAAAGGCTTTGCATTAGCGCGCACCCATTGCGGTGAGCCCAGAATCTGCAGGTAGGCCGGCCATTAAATTTGCATTGTGAATAGCTTGACCAGCTGCGCCCTTACCAAGATTGTCAATTGCGCATGAGACGACCAAACGATTGGTATGGGCATCGATTGCCAATTGGATATGAGCTTGATTAGTGCCAAGAACGGCAGATGTTTGTGGCATTGATCCCTCGGCCAATATGTGGACAAATCCAGCGCCGTAGAATTGTTCATAGGCGTGTCGAACTTGGTCAAGAGAAACTTCCTTAGTCATTTTTGCCGTTACTGTGGCCAAAATACCTCGCGGCATGGGTGCCAAAATGGGAGTAAAGAGAACTTTCACTTCGCTCTGTGAAATAGCGGAAAGCGTCTCTTCGATCTCAGGAGTATGTTGATGAGCTCCTCCAAATTTATAGGACGTAAGCGAGTTCATCACTTCACTGCCCAGAAGATTCACCTTTGCAGAACGACCCGCACCTGTTGTTCCAGAGGCAGCCACAACAGTGATATCAGAGGCATCAACTGCTCCAAGTTTGATCGCGGGTGCAATAGATAGCGCAATTGAAGTGGCATAACATCCTGGATTAGCCACGCGTGAAGAAGCTGCGATGGAGGTTGCTCCCGTAATTTCCGGAAGCCCGTAGCACCATTTACCAGCATAGGAGCCGCCGTAATATTTGGACCATTGATCGGCGCTGGATAATCTGTAATCCGCACCAAGGTCCACTACTTTTATATCAGGGAGGAGGCTGGTAACTATTTTCGATGATTCCCCATGTGGAAGTGCGATAAAGAGAAGATCGCATTTATTCATTTCGGCCGAGTTGGTCTCAGCAAAACGCACTCCAGCAAAGGCAGTGAGAGCGGGATGAACAGAGGTAACCAACTCCCCCGCATTGGTGCCTGCAGAAATATAAGAGATATCAAAATGTGGGTGGGCAGAGAGTAAACGCAACAGCTCTCCGCCTGCGTATCCGCTTGCTCCAACGATGCCGATTTTCATGATTCCAGCCTACCGCATTCATGCATATTTATGCAATAAAATGCATATATATTCATGGCTCAGGAACGAATTTGAGCTTTGCAGATCTCGATCGCCTTGGCTCCTGCTGCTTCTCGATAGCCAGTAACCTCCTCAGCCGTCAAGGTGCGATCTGATGCGCGGAATACCATCGTGAATGCGAGTGAGACTTTTCCTTCCCCTGCCTTCTCGTATCGATCAAAGAGCGTGATGGATTCCAGCAAATCGCCAGCGCCACTACGAAGTGCGCTTTCAACATCCAATGAGCGAGTTCCAGAGTCAACGATAAGCGAGATGTCCTGACTTGCAGCGGGCATTGTCCATATTTGCGGAGCACGCAAGGTAGCTACATAAGGAAGAGCACTCAGAACAACCACGAAGGAACATGATCGATCTGGAAGACCCAGCGCCGAAATCACGCGTGGATGAAGTTCACCGGCATGTGCAACGGCTTTGCCATCTACTCGAAGTTCGGCGCAGCGACCTGGATGCCAGGGCGCAAAATCAGATGCGACTATCTCGTAGGTATTGCCGGTCTCTTCAATAATTCTTGCAGCAGCGCCAATCGCATCACTCCACGTGTATTCAACTCCTGAAGCTGACCAATTCTTGGGTGAGAGTTTTCCCAGCACAAGACCAGCTACCTGAACCGGCTGACCAGGGACGCTGGAATAAATCAGATCGAGATTGGCCGGAGTAGGGCGTTTGTCGGTAGGAATGGCAGGCACTTTGGGAAGTTGTACGGTATCTCTAAACACTGATCCGATTTCAAAGAGCGCAACATCCTTGAAGCCGCGAGATTGATTTCGCACGGCCGCTTGCAGCAAACCAGGTAGCAGATGAGTGCGAAGAAGTGGAAATTCTTCCGACATGGGATTTGCTAAACGAAATGCCTTCGCCCGATCTCCCACGAATCCCAAAGAATCAATCATTGCTTGCGAGATAAAGGGATAGTTATAAGTTTCAGAGAATCCTTGAACTGCAAGTGATTGAGCAACTGTGCGCTTTCGAGATTGAAAAGGAGAGAGCGCCGCTCCGGCTTTGCCGATCGGTAAGTGAGATGGGATCGCGTCATACCCAACCATTCGTGCAACTTCCTCCACGACATCGGGGCCAGTCAACAGGTCAGGTCGCCAGGTTGGTGGAGTGATTGTCCACGGGATGGTTGTAGCGACAACAGTTGCGCCCACCACTTCCAATTTTTCCTTCACTATGTGATCAGAAATATCAGCACCTAAAAGCTCGCGAACATAACCTGGATCAAATTCAAGTGGAGCGGGGAATATCGGAGTCCCATCTACTGAAGTGCCTAAGTGTTTTGCTCCACCCAATTCGACCATGAGATCTACCCCGCGGGCGGAGGCGATTTCCGCTAAGGAAGGGTCAACTGCGCGCTCGAGGCGACGAGAAGCTTCCGATGAGAGCTTGTGACGTCTTGAGTTCTTTGCAACATCCATCGGATTAAAACGCACTGCTTCTAGAGCAATACTTGTGGTTGATGCAGTCACTTCAGAATCGAGTCCGCCCATCGTTCCGGCCAGTGCCATGGAGCGCTGCGAATCTGCAACCATTAAATCTTCTGGTGAAAGTTTACGAACTTGACCATCCAAAGTTGTGAAAGTCTTTTCTGAGCCTGCACGGCGGATCTGCAATCCCCCATCAATCTTTGCGCTATCAAAGGCATGTAAAGGTTGACCAAGTTCCAACATCACATAATTAGTAATGTCGACTGCCAGTGAGATTGAGCGCATCCCACATTTCTCAATTCGACGAGACATCCACAACGGGGTTTTGGCAGATACATTGAAATCTGAAATCGTCCGCAAATACATAACGGAAGCGGCCGATGCATCCTCAATCTTTGCGGTCACACCTTTCTTATTAATTTCATATTTCTTGGGATCTACTAGCAAAGCAGGATCGGTGTATGAAACTTTGAGAGAGGCAGCAATTTCACGAGCTAGGCCGCGAATCGACAGCGCATATCCTCGGTCTGGATTGATCGCAACATCAATTATGAGATCATTAATTTCGAGAAGCGAAATGGCATCAGCCCCAATTGACGCTACGCCTTCCGGAAGAACAATAATCCCTGCGTGTTCATCACTGATACCGAGTTCACGGGCGGAACAGATCATGCCATTGGAGATTTTTCCATAAGTCTCCCGGGCTGAAATCGCGAAATTGCCTGGAAGCACGGCGCCGGGAAGTGCAGCGACAACAAGATCTCCAACCGCGAAATTCTGGGCTCCGCAGATGACAAAACGAAGAGTGCCTTCTCCACAGTCAAGTCCTACATAACGAATTGGCTTCTTGTGTTCTTTAAGTTCTTCAATGCTTTCGACCCGGGCAACTACAAGTGGGCCGATGAGGTCGACGCCTTGTGGCACGATCGACTCGACTTCGAAACCGATCGAAACAAATGCTTGGTCGATCGCTTCTGCCGAAATTTTTTCTGGGATGGCCGCAAACTCACGAAGCCAGGACAAAGGTACTTTCACTTTGCCCCCAACCCGAATGCTTGGCTAAAGCGAAGATCGCCTTCAACTATGTCATGCATATCCGTTATTCCATGGCGAACCATCAAGGTGCGCTCAAGGCCCATGCCGAATGCAAAACCAGAATAGATATCGGTATCAATTCCGGCAGAACGCAAAACTTTCTGATTCACCATTCCGCAGCCGCCCCATTCAATCCAGCGACCATTGAAAAAGAAATCAACTTCCGCACTTGGCTCAGTGAATGGAAAGAATGATGGACGCAATCGAGTCTTTACTTCCGGTCCAAACATGGCGCGGGCAAAATGATCGAGAGTTCCTTTGAGGTCAGCCATAGTGATTCCGCGGTCAACCACCAAACCTTCGACTTGGCTAAATACCGGTGTGTGAGTGGCATCAAGCTCATCGGCGCGATAGGTCCGACCTGGGCAGATGACATAAATAGGAGGTTGGTTCTCTAACATTGTTCGCACTTGTACCGGTGATGTGTGTGTGCGCATTACCAATCGGGCATCAAGTGGTTCAACAAAAAACGTGTCTTGCATCGTCCGAGCAGGGTGGTCCGCCGGAATGTTGAGTGCATCAAAATTGAGCCACTCGGATTCCAACTCGGGTCCTTCAGCCACTCGATAACCAAGACCAATAAAGAGATCGCTAATTTCATTGGTCAGAATCGTAAGAGGATGTAATCCACCTTTAAGAATTTTGCGACCCGGAAGAGTGACATCCACACGCTCTTCAACCAATGCCCGCTCATCGCGCTCCGCCTCTAAAACTAGTAGGCGAGCTTCAAAGGCCGAAGATACTTTGCTTCTTTGCGCACCAACCACTTTGCCAAATTCGGCACGTTCGTCTTGCGGGAGCGTGCCAAGGGATTGACTTGCCTTTGCTAAAGCAGATTTGTCACCGATAAATTCGATTTTTACTTGCTTAAGGGCATCTAAGTCCGGAGCTCCTTCGATCGCAGATAGCGCTTCATCCGCGGCTTTCTGCAGGTCTTTTACGCTGAGCGACATGCGGGAATCTTACTAAGCGTCTGCCGCAGATCGTTGGCTATTTTGTGCAATTCCGTAATGAAACATAGTGATTGCTGCTGCGCTAGCGACGTTGAGGCTCTCGGAGTAACCCTTCATTGGTATGCGCACCCGAGCATCTACATCGGCAAGCTCTGGCAAACCGCGCGCCTCATTGCCGAAGATCAACAGGGTCTTCTCTGGGATTTCCATATCAAGGAAGGAGTCGATTGCCTCCCCGGCCATTGCAATTGTCGTGAATTCATTCTCCCGCGCGAAAGTGAAGAGTTCATCTAAAGTCACACTTTCCACTATCGGCAAATGCCATAGCGAGCCGACAGTCGCGCGAACAGTTTTGGGACTGAAAATATCAACCGATTTATCTGAGAAGAGAACTGCGTCAAAACCGCAAGCATCTCCCGTGCGAATCACCGTACCGCTATTGCCCGGATCTTGAAGCTCCCAGAAATAGGCCAATCGAGTGGGTGTGAGCGCTGCCAACTTATATAGATTCATTTCGCGAAACGAGCAGAGCGCCAGAATGCCCTGAGGGGACTCGGTATCTGCCATCGCCTTCATCACTTCATCTGTGACGGGAAAAATCTCAACTTCTGAAAGTACCTCTGAATCAATCTCTTCTTGAAGCTTGGCCATGCCCTGATCGGTGACATAAAGTCGTTCAACCACGGGTGCGCTATCAATCTTCGGCGCTAGCGCTTCGCGAACGGATTGAATTCCATCAGCAATAAATTGCTTCTCTTCTTTTCGAAATTTCTTGCCGCGAGAACCCAAAAGAGCCTTCACTCTCTCAACATGTGGAGAGTGAAGGCTCGTAATCTGGGAGTTAGGCATTAACTACGTGCTTGCGAGCAACTTCAACGAGAGCAGCGAATGCTGCTGGATCGTTGACGGCGAGCTCAGCAAGAACACGACGGTCTGCTTCAATTCCAGCACCCTTGAGTCCCTGGATGAAACGGTTATAAGTCAATCCGTGTTCACGAGCACCTGCATTGATACGTTGGATCCAGAGGCGACGGAAATCGCCCTTCTTATCCTTACGATCATTAAATGCATAAACAAGCGAGTGAGTTACTTGCTCTTTTGCCTTTGAGAAAAGGCGTGAACGCTGACCACGATATCCAGCTGCGCGCTCGAGAGTTGTACGACGCTTCTTTGCGGCATGTACGCCACGTTTTACTCTTGCCATGGTTTAGTCCTTCCTTTACTTCAGGCCGAGCATGCGCTTGGCGGTAGTTGTGACAGGGGCATTCGCAGTTGCATCTTTGCTCAACCGACGAGTAACGCGAGAAGATTTGTGCTCGAGAAGGTGGCGCTTGCCAGCACGCTCATGCATGATTTTTCCAGTTCCCGTAAGACGGAAAGTCTTCTTTGCACCGCTATGGGTCTTCATCTTTGGCATTCGCTAACCTCCCAGTTAGTTTCTTGTACTGCTCTTACAAACCTTTTATTCGGCTGCCGCTTCGACAACCGGTGAAACTTCTTCCGACGTTTCATTGGCAACCTTCTTAGAAGCTTTCGCAGGCTTTTCCACTTTCTCCTGCTTTGGCTTAACGATGCTGCCCTTCTTTACTGTCGGTCCCAAAACCATCGACATATTTCGACCCTCTTGCTTAGGGGCAAATTCGACGATGCAGTTATCACCAAGCTCCGCTGCCATTTTCATGAGTAAGCGGTAACCAATCTCAGGCTTAGCTTGCTCGCGACCACGGAACTGAATTGTCACCTTCACCTTGTCGCCACCCTTGAGGAAGCGCTCGACGTGTGATTTCTTAGTTTCGTAATCATGAGGCTCGATCTTTGGGCGCAACCGCATTTCCTTGACAACGATATGTGTCTGATTGGCTCGTGCTTCACGTGCCTTCTGCGCGATCTCGTATTTGTACTTACCGAAATCCATAATCTTGCAGACGGGAGGTTGTGCATCGGGAGATATCTCTACGAGGTCTAGACCCACTTCATCTGCCATTTGTAGGGCAGTATCGATGGAAACGACGCCGACTTGATCTCCGTCAAAACCTATGAGACGAACTTCCGGAACGCGGATTCGATCATTGATTCGTGCTTCTGCGCTGATAACTATTCCTTTCGCGACCTGTTGATAAATTCTTGCTGCCTTCGCAAGTGTCATTAGTCGCGCAAATAGATAAAGAGCCCAGAAAATCTGGAGTCTTACACGTACTTGACCGCTCCGCTTTAAGCGAAGAAGGTGGGAGCGACTAGCTCCACTTGATGGGATGAGGATACCCGAGCGGCTCGGATAGGTGAAATCGGGGAATTTACCCGCCTATTGCGTGTACTCCACCGTCCACATGGACTATTTCGCCCGTTGTTTTGGGGAAGAAATCACTGAGCAGAGCTACTGCGGCTTGAGCTGCTGGCACGGGGTCGGTGACATCCCAGTGGAGTGGGGCTTTGGAGTTCCATACTTGTTCGAACTCATCAAATCCCGGGATTGATTTAGCGGCCATTGTGCGAATTGGGCCGGCAGCTACAAGATTGAAGCGAATATTCTCCTTGCCCAGATCGCGCGCCAAATATCGATTGGTGGATTCAAGGGCTGCTTTTGCAACGCCCATCCAATCGTATTTTGGCCAAGCTACTTGAGCATCGAAGGTAAGTCCGACAACACTTGCACCAGTGGGTTGCGTAAAAAGTGGTCGAGTAGCCATAGTTAAAGATTTCAATGAATACGCAGATACATGCACCGCAGTTGCGACATCTTCCCAAGCAGTATTGAGAAAGTTTCCACCGAGAGCTGCCTCAGGTGCAAAACCAATTGAGTGGACGACTCCATCTAAATGTGGAACGTGCTGACGAACTTTCTCGGCCAAGGCATCCAGGTGTTCAACGCTAGTGACGTCAAGTTCTATCACGGGTGCAAGTTGTGGCAAGCGGGCCGAAATACGATTCGTAATACTCAGCGCTCGACCGAAGGAGGTGAGGAGAACTTCAGCGCCTTGCTCTTGTGCAATTCGAGCAATGTGAAATGCGATCGAAGCATCAGTGAGGACACCGGTTACCAAAATCTTCTTGCCAGCGAGAATTCCCATTTAGTGCCCCATTCCTAAACCGCCATCAACCGGGATGACTGCGCCTGTTATATAACTAGCTTCAGGTGAAGCTAGAAATGCCACAACTCCTGCAATTTCATCTGCCGTCGCCAAACGTTGAAGCGGAATGGCTTCAGATATCTCTTTCCGACGAGCTTCCTCTAATACCGCCGTCATATCTGTCTCTACAAATCCAGGTGCAACCACATTGGCTGTAATGCCACGGCTACCTAATTCACGAGCAAAAGATCGGGCCATTCCGACCAAACCAGATTTAGTAGCAGCGTAATTCACTTGGCCAGCCGATCCTAAAAGTCCAACAACAGAACCAACAAAGATCATTCGACCAGAACGCTTCTTCATCATTCCCTTAGTGCAAGAGCGAGCGACACGAAATGCGCCCATGAGATTAGTCTGAACAACTGCTTCAAAATCTTCATCAGACATTCGCATAACCAGACCATCTTTGGTGATACCAGCATTTGCAACGAGAACATCAACTGTTCCGTAGGTAGCTTCTATTTCACTAAAAGCAGAGTTCACACTTTGGGTGTCTGAGACGTCCATGACGACGCCATTCAGTCCCTCGGGCGCTACCCCACTGCGATAAGTGACGACTACGGTAAAACCTTCGCTCTTCAATTTATGCGCGATCGCTAGACCGATTCCACGATTGCCACCCGTGACCAGGGCCACTTGCTCTGTACTCATGAGAGAAACTTACTGGCTACTCACGCGTATGTTAGAAAATCCCACGCACCGGCGGGCCAATAGACTCGACTCATGAGAATTCGTCGCCGCCCGAAGAGCGCTGTTGCTTCGATCACGACCGCCCAAACGGGATTGATTAACGATCAGAGTTCCCGCCAAAAGCGATATTTCATTTCCATGATGGTTCGCACAGCTTGTTTCATTCTGGCTGTTGCCCTCCCTAGCCCGTACCGTTGGATTGCACTTTTTGGCGCAGTCGTACTGCCCTATATTGCTGTTCTCTTCGCAAATGCCGGCCGCGAAACAATTACTGGTAAAAGTGCGATCACTTCAAAAGGCAACAAGGAGATAACTTTTTAAATGCGCGGAAAGTTCGCTTCTGCATTCCAAACTTTGCTTGCCTTTCTCCTAATTTTCCTTTGTATCATTGCAGCGCAATGGCAATACCATCGAGGTCAAAGTCGTTCGATTCAAAATTCAATTATTATCAGAAATGAGACCTTGCCAGCTTTAACCAAGGGTGAGATCGCAGATATCGATTCGCAACGAGATCAGTGGCGAACCGTGGAATTGTCCGGAACTTTTGATTCGCGCCATCAGCTTCTTATTCGTAATCGATATTCTCAAGGCCGCTTAGGTTTTGAAGTTCTTAACCTCTTTCGAACCGATGTCGGAAATTTCTGGTTGGATCGTGGATGGGTTGTGGCTGGTAAAGATGCCGCTACTCCCCCAACAATTTCAACGCTACCAACGATGCCACTAACGATCCAAGCGCGCATACGTAGCGAAGATATTAGTAAACAAGTCGAGGGCTCATTCTTTGCTTCACTTCCAAGTAAAAAGATAGTCAATTTAACGAGCGCGCAAGGTGTCGAAGCGGCGCCTTACTACCTTGATTTACTGCCTACAAATGCCTCTATTTCTCCATTAACAGCTATCGACTTGCCTGAATTATCCAATGGGCCGCATTTTGCCTACGCACTTCAATGGCTCTTCTTTGCGCTCATTATTCTTGTTGGACGCATTGCAATTTTTCGAGAGAAATTACACCGCACTATTTAACATCTGGCGTTGGTAAAGCTCAAAATAGAGACCACTCTGTGCCACTAGCTCGTCGTGCTTACCCCGCTCAACTATATTTCCAGATTCCAAAACAAGAATTTGATCTGCTGCTTGGATGGTCGACAGCCTGTGAGCAATAACAATGCTGGTCCGACCCACGAGCGCTGATTTCAAAGCTTCTTGAACTAGTGCCTCATTTTCAGAATCCAAATGCGCCGTGGCTTCGTCGAGAATGACGACGCTGGGGGCTTTGAGCAATAAGCGAGCAATTGCTAATCGCTGCTTCTCTCCACCAGATAATCGATGTCCGCGTTCCCCAACAACGGTATCGAAGCCGTTGGGAAGGGAGCGAATGAAATCTCCAATTTGGGCCGCATCGCATGCTGCCCACATTTGCGCTTCAGTCGCATCTTCTTTGGCATATCGTAAATTCACCGCAATGCTGTCGTGAAACATATGAGAATCCTGGGTTACTACCCCGATCGAATTGCGCAAGGAGATTAACGAATATTCTCGAATATCGATTCCATCAATCTCTATCGCACCAGAATTCACATCATAGAGTCGTGGCAAAAGTCCCGAGATTGTGGACTTGCCAGCGCCAGATGGACCGACGATTGCAGTGAGAGTTCCGGGTTTTACCGTGAAAGAAATGTTGTTGATCACCGAGCCGCTCTCTACTATCTCAGGCTTGGCAATCGACTCAAGAGAAGCAAGTGAAATTTCATCAGCTTTGGGATAGTGGAAAGAGACGCTCTTGAATTCAACCGAAGGTGTTTTCGTGGAAAGTACTTTCGGATTTGGAAGATCGGTCACCATCGGCTCTAGATCAAGGACTTCAAATACTCTTTCAAAGGAGACCAATGCAGACATGACATCGACGCGAACATTGGATAGCGCCGTTAACGGCCCATAAAGGCGAGCCAATAGCGCCGTTATTGCCAGAAGAGTTCCGACCGTAATGGAGCCACCAATAGCTAGATGACCGCCCACTCCAAAGGCGATTGCAGTAGCCACGGCCGCAACCGAAGTCATTGCTACGAAAAATATTCTGTTGAGGAGGGCGATCCGAATTCCGATATCTGCCACCCGGCGTGCGCGGGTAGCAAAATGAATCCGCTCTTTATCGCGATCTCCATAGAGCGATACGAGAAGCGCCCCGGAAACATTGAATCGCTCAGTCATTGTCGATGACATTTCTGCGTTGAGGTTAAATGATTCACGAGTGAATGCTTGAATCTTGCGACCAACCCATTTGGTGGGATAGAGAAAAAGCGGCAAGAGCGCCAGGGATAGAACCGTGATTTGCCATGAGAGAGTCAGCATCGCGCCTGTAACTAAGACCAAACTTAAGGAATTTGAGACTAATCCAGAAAGGGTCCCGGTGAAAGCTTGTTGCGCTCCGATCACATCTGAATTGATTCGCGAGATCAGCGCACCAGTCTGGGTACGAGTGAAGAAAGCAATCGATTGAGTTTGGATATGCGAGAAGACTTGAGAACGAAGATCGTAGATCAGACCTTCACCTATACGCGATGAAAACCATCGCCCGATCAAAGTAAACCCAGCATCTCCCACCGCAATTATTCCAACAATTATTGCAAGTCTTGTTACGACCCCACCATCTTTAGGAACTACGCCTTGGTCAATCAATTTTTTAAGCAGGAGTGGTGATGCGATCATTAAAACCGCATCTATAACAACGGTTATGAGGAAAATGGAGAGCCAGGTTTTATAAGGCTTGGCGAAAGCCAAAATTCGTCGAAAGGTTCCGGCCTTGAGTTTTTGGTTTTTCAACGACTGATCTTGCGACATCGCACGCATCATCGCGAAATTGGCATGGAAGGACATGGCTAAACCTTAGTGACTAAGTCTGAGAATCAGACAGTGAAGCCGATAGCGCGAAGCTGCTCGCGTCCATCGTCGGTAATGCGATTTGGACCCCATGGTGGCATCCACACCCAATTAATTTTGACATCACTAGTGAGATCCTGGAGCACGGAACGAGTTTGGTCTTCAATCACATCTTGAAGTGGGCATGCAGCAGAAGTGAGGGTCATATCCAAAGTTGCAATATTGCCTTCATCCACGCGCATGTCATAGACAAGACCGAGATCTACAACATTGATACCAAGTTCTGGATCGATGACATCTTTCATCGCCTCAGTGACATCTTCTAGTGACGCTAGCTTCTCGCTCATATCTATCCCTTTGCTTCGGTCTCGGAAAGTGCTTGAGATGTTGCATCCTTAAATGCCATCCACCCCAGTAAAGCACATTTGATTCGGGCTGGAAATTGAGAGACCCCTGCTAACGCAACCGCGTCTTCGAGAATCTCTTCATCGCCACTTTTCGTCCCCTTGCTTTGCATAAGTTCGGTAAAATTTTCAAGAATTGCAAAATCTTCATCAATCTTCTTGCCGATGAGTAGATCGCTCATAATTGAGGTGCTCGCCTGCGAGATGGAACATCCCACGCCATCCCAACTAATATTCGTAATCAGATCACCTTCTACGGTGACATTCAACGTGATCTCATCGCCGCAAGAAGGATTCACATGATGAACTTCCTTGGAATAAGTGGGGCTCAACTTCTTATTCATAGGATTTTTATAGTGATCAAGAATCACTTCTTGGTAGAGCGAGTCAAGTTGCATGGCTAGACCTTGAAATATTTCTGGGCATACTCAATGCCGTCTATAAGTGCGTCAATATCGGAAGTGTCGTTATAGATATAGAACGATGCGCGAGTAGTCCCCACCACATGCATTTTGCGCATCAGCGGCCAGGCGCAGTGATGTCCTGTTCGAACCGCGATCCCATGTTGGTCGAGCACCTGTCCCGCATCATGCGGATGGATACCTTCGATCGTGAAAGAGATGACTCCCCCGCGCATTTGGGTATTTGTTGGACCGATGATCGATACGTCGCGAAGCGTTGAGAATTTTTCTAACGCATATTTAGTCAGAGCGTGTTCGTGTGCTTCGACTTTATCCATGCCAATCTTTGTTAGATAGTCGAGTGCGGCGGCCAATCCGACAGCTTGCGCCATATTTGGAACGCCAGCTTCAAATTTGCGAGGCGCGGGCGCCCAGGTCGCATCCGTCATCGTTACCGATTCAATCATCGATCCACCAGTGAGAAATGGCTCCATGGATTGCAAGTGTTCAAACTTTCCCCAAAAAATTCCTACACCAGTGGGTCCCAGTGCTTTATGGCCAGAGAATGCAAGAAAATCAATTCCAAGCTTTTTTACGTCAACTGCGAAGTGTGGAACAGATTGACAAGCATCAAGTACGAAAACCGCCCCCACATCGTGAGTGCGCTTTACTAAAGCTTCCAGTGGGTTGATCGTTCCCAATACATTTGATTGGTGAGTGATAGCCACAATCTTTGTCTTCGTAGAAATAATTGAATCGATATCAGATAGATCCAGCCGGCCTTGATCGGTAACCGGAAACCATGTGATTTCGGCGCCTGTCCTTTTTGCAAGCTGTTGCCAAGGAATGAGATTGGCGTGATGTTCCATCTCCGACAGAACTATGCGATCGCCTGGTTGTAGGGCAAAGCGCGAGCCGGGAAGAGAATTTCCGAAGGAATAGGCGATGAGATTGATGCTCTCGGTTGCGCTCTTTGTGAATACAACTTCCTCGACATCTGCGCCGATAAATTTTGCAACTGTGGCCCGCGCACCTTCGTAGGCTTCACTCGCTTCTTCGGCGAGCAAATGGGCACCTCGATGCACAGCTGCATTGTGTTCGCTATAGAAGCGACGTTCAGCCTCTAACACGATATTTGGCTTCTGGCTTGTAGCGCCGCTGTCGAGATAAATGAGTTTGCCATCGTTACGCATCTTTTTAGAAAGGATCGGGAAATCCTTCTTGATTGATGCAACGTCCAGCATGCTCATGAAATTAGAAATTACGCGTTAACGTAATCTGCATAGCCCTTCTCTTCCAACTTATCGGCTAGCTCCGGACCGCCTTCTTCAACCACGCGACCGTTAGCAAATACATGAACGAAATCTGGCTTGATGTAGCGAAGAATTCGGGTGTAGTGAGTAATCAAAAGAACGCCAAGATCACTGTTCGCCTTCACTCCGTTAACTCCTTCAGAGACTATTCGAAGCGCATCGACATCAAGACCTGAATCTGTCTCGTCAAGGATTGCAAACTTCGGCTTAAGAAGAGCAAGTTGAAGAATCTCGTGACGCTTCTTCTCGCCTCCAGAGAAACCCTCATTAACCGAGCGCTCAGCAAATCCAGGATCCATATTGAGCCCGGCCATCGCCTCTTTTACTTCTCCGACCCAGGTACGAACTTTTGGAGCTTCACCGCGAATCGCAGTAACTGCGGTACGAAGGAAGTTAGTCACAGAAACTCCCGGAACTTCTACTGGGTACTGCATCGCAAGGAAGAGCCCTGACTTTGCGCGCTCATCCACCGACATCGCCAAAACATCTTGACCATCGAGAGTCACTGATCCATCAGTGATTGTGTACTTAGGATGACCAGCAATTGAGTAGGCAAGAGTCGATTTACCAGAACCGTTGGGCCCCATGATTGCATGTGTCTCACCTGATTTAATGGTCAGATCGACACCACGCAAAATCTCTTTGAATCCCTCTTCGGTTGCTACAGAAACATGCAGGTTCTTAATTTCTAATGTGCTCATGATTTTCCTTACTCGGCCGATGTGATGGTGACGGTATTTCCATCACGTTCTACTGAAAAAATAGGGACAGGAGAGGTGGCGGGCGGTGTTACCGCTTCGCCAGTACGAAGATCGAACTCCGCTCCGTGGAGCCAACATTCGATTTTGTATCCAGAGATGTCACCTTCTGCAAGTGATGCGTCAGAATGGCTACAGGTATCGCCGATCGCAAAAACTTCTTCACCAATGCGTGCAACACAAACCGCTCTTCCATCAACTTCGATCCGAAGCGGTTTATTTGGCGTGAGAGATTCAAAATCTATGGTGGTCATTCGCCCACCTTCGATAGCTCGGAATCGATACGATCCATAATGCGCTCCTGGATAACTTCAATCCCAATCTTGCTGACGATCTCGGCGAAGAAGCCGCGAATAACAAGGCGACGCGCGAGCTCTGCAGGGATGCCACGAGACTCTAAGTAGAAAAGCTGTTCATCATCAAAACGTCCAGTAGTACTTGCATGGCCAGCACCAACAATTTCGCCAGTTTCAATCTCAAGATTAGGGACAGAATCGGCGCGAGCCCCATCTGAGAGCAAGAGATTGCGGTTAAGTTCGTAAGTATCTGTGCCTTCGGCATTTGCGCGAATGAAAACATCGCCAATCCAGACTGAATGTGCATTATTGCCAGCAAGGGCACCTTTGTAATTCACGCGAGATTTGGCATGAGGGAAATTGTGATCTACATGGATCCGATGTTCTTGATGTTGACCATCTGTTGCAAAGTAGACGCCAGAAAGCTCGGCGCTTGATCCTTGACCTGAATACTCCACTGTAGGAAGTATGCGAACAACCGATCCACCGATAGTTACTACAGTGGAGACAAATTGCGCATCTTTTCCGATGATTGCATGATGACGCGCTAAGAAAACAGCATCGGATTCGAACTCTTGCAACGTTACGAAAGTCAGATGAGAACCGGTGTCGAGTGAGAATTCCATCTCCTCAGCCAAAATTCCGCCGCCAGTATTTTCAACGATGACCGTCGCGCGAGCATGCGTACCTAATTTAATTAGTGTGCGGGATGCTTCGGGGCCGGTGCTCACGCCAGATCGATGGAGATAGATCGGAGCATCGAGCTCGACATCTCGAGCAATCTCAAGAACGAGCTCTTGCGAAACGGCTGAGCGAACTCTCTCAGTCACCAAGTCATCGGTAGTAGATAGTGGCGCTGACACGCTTTGTGAGAGCTTTACGCCCGTAGGAAGTTCGCCTATCACCTGTAGTGATGGATGATCTAGCAAGGTAACGGAGGCGTCGTGCAAACCACCAAGTCTTGCAAGTGGAGTGAAACGCCAGGCTTCCTCCCGACCAGTTGGAGTGAGGTAATTAGTGGTGAGTACGCTCATTAACCAACTGCCCCTTCCATTTGAAGTTCAATCAAACGGTTGAGCTCAAGTGCGTATTCCATTGGCAATTCGCGGGCAATTGGCTCAATAAATCCACGAACGATCATCGCCATCGCTTCATCTTCGGACAATCCACGTGACATCAAATAGAAGAGCTGATCATCTGAGATCTTTGAAACTGTGGCTTCGTGACCCATCGAAACATCATCTTCTCGAATATCAACGTAAGGATAAGTATCTGAGCGAGAGATTGTGTCAACGAGAAGTGCGTCGCACTTAACGGTGGACTTGGAGTGGTGAGCGCCTTCTTGAACCTGAACCAAGCCACGATAGGAGGTACGTCCACCACCGCGTGCAACTGATTTAGATATAACCGATGAGGATGTATATGGAGCGGCATGAACCATCTTTGCTCCAGCATCTTGATGTTGGCCTGCGCCAGCAAATGCAATTGAAAGTGTCTCGCCCTTTGCGTGAGGTCCCATAAGGAAGACCGCCGGATATTTCATAGTCACTTTGGAGCCAATGTTTCCATCGATCCATTCCATGGTCGCACCTTCAGCACATGTTGCACGCTTGGTAACGAGGTTATATACATTGTTAGACCAGTTTTGAATGGTGGTGTAGCGAACGCGCGCACCCTTCTTGACGATGATCTCGACAACTGCAGAGTGCAATGAATCGGATGAGTAAATAGGAGCAGTGCAACCTTCGACATAGTGCACGTATGAATCCTCATCGGCGATGATCAATGTCCGCTCGAATTGGCCCATATTCTCAGTATTGATGCGGAAATAAGCTTGCAGCGGAATATCAACCTTTACGCCCTTGGGGATATAGATGAAGGAGCCGCCAGACCAAACCGAAGTATTGAGAGCAGCAAATTTATTGTCGCCAACCGGAATAACTGTTGCAAAATATTCCTTAAATAGCTCTGGGTACTGCTTAAGCGCAGTATCAGTATCTACAAAAATTACGCCTTGTGCCTCGAGATCTTCTCGAATGGAGTGATAAACCACTTCTGATTCGTATTGGGCGGCAACTCCAGAAACTAACCGTTGTTTTTCGGCTTCAGGAATTCCGAGTCGGTCGTACGTATTCTTAATATCATCTGGCAGGTCGTCCCAGGTTGTCGCTTGCTTCTCGGTTGAGCGAACGAAGTACTTGATAGTGTCGAAAAAGATTCCAGAGAGATCAGATCCCCATGATGGCATCGGCTTCTTGTCGAATAACTTCAAACCCTTTAATCGCAGGTCAAGCATCCATTCTGGCTCTGATTTCTTCGCTGAAATATCGCGAACTACCTCTTCGTTGATTCCACGTCTGGAATTGGCACCAACATCGTTCTTATCAGACCAGCCATACTCATAATTTCCAATTCCCTCGATCTCTTGCAAAGTAGCTTCTGTTGTGTCGCTCATTTTTTGCTCTTTCCTGTAGATGCGAGTTCGCGTTTGGTTGCTGAAAGGTTGGGGATAAATGTTGTACACACTCCATCGCCATGGGCGATAGTGGCGAGGCGTTGAACGTGTGTTCCAAGTAGCGCAGAGAATGCTTCAGTTTCTGCGTCGCATAGTTCTGGATATTGGGCAGCCACATGTGCAATCGGACAATGATTCTGGCAGAGCTCTTCGCCAACCCCTCGGGAATGAGAATTAGCGGCATACCCTTCGGCAGAGAGAAATGTTGCGAGCGCTTCACTCTTATCTTTAATGCTCTTCTTCGCTTCAATGCTCTTCCCAGCACGACGTGAAATATCTTCCGCGCGACTAGTGGCGAACTCTTTTACGAGGGCTCCCCCAGATTTGGTTGCCATAAATTTGAGAGCAGAGACAGCTAGGTCGTCGTAGGAATGTTCAAACTTTTCGCGACCAAAATCTGTCATAACAAAAACTTTTGAGGGCCGACCGCGACCACGAACTGATGTGGACGTTTGGTGAGGTTCACGTGCATCGAGCACGCCTTCTTCCTTAAGAGAATCCAGATGGCGGCGAATGCCTGCAGAAGTTATGGAAAGTCGCTCGGCCAGATCCACAGCCGTGGCTGGACCACCTTCAAGGATCGCTTTAGCGACCTGGTCTCGGGTCCGGTCTGGCTCACTCTTTTTCACAACAGTAGTGTTGCGTAATTCCCCCAAACTCTCCACTTCAGCGGGCCCTTTCGAGTGTGAGTTAGCCCCCCGCGAGAATAGGGTTAGGCCATGCCTCAGATCCGCGCGCTGCTCGAGCGAATTGCCCAGCGACTTCTGCCCTATGTAGACCGGTTCCTCCTCCATCGCAGAGTCTTCACTTGGCTAGTAGTGCTCCAAGCGGGGTTGATTATTACGGGTGGCGCGGTTCGTCTCTCCAAGTCCGGACTGGGCTGCCCCACCTGGCCAAAGTGCACAACGGATTCTTATGTCCCGGTCAAAGGGCAAATGCAAGGAACCCTTCATTCGTGGATTGAATTTGGCAACCGCCTGCTGACCTTCGTTCTCGTTATCGGAAGTCTGCTCGCCATCGCCACCGCTCTTCGACTCTACGGACGGCGCAAGCCTCGCTACATACTCGTGATGACTCTTCTTCAATTTTTGGGGATTTTTGGTCAAGGAATTCTGGGTGGGATCACTGTTCTCACAAAACTTAATCCCATTCCAGTGGCAGGGCATTTCCTCCTCTCCATAATTTTGGTGGCAGGTGCGATCTCACTTCGACAAAGGGCTTTCGATAGAGCTCCCCTCGTTTTGAAATCCACCACTGTGCGAATGTCCAAGATATTGGTTGCACTGACCGGATTAGTCCTGGTTGTCGGCACTGTAGTAACTGGCAGTGGCCCTCACGCTGGAGATATTCAAGCCCCTCGCACAGGATTGGACCCGGCAAAAGTTGCACTCCTCCATGGCGATCTGGTCATTGCTTTAATTTCACTCACTATCGGATTGTTGCTAGTGATTCGCGTTTCCGAGAGCGAACCAGCTAAAAAAATTATCTACCGGGCGGTAGCGGTATTTCTCTTTGTCTCACTCGCCCAAGGTTTTATAGGATACGTGCAGTATTTCACAGCGCTACCAGAATTATTGGTGGGTGCTCATCTGCTTGGTTCCACATTGGTGTGGAGCGCTGTTTGGAGAATTAATTTATTAAGTCCTTCCATTCGCAAGTAATGCGAATTGGCGATACGAGAGAGAGTAAGTAGATATGTCACGCAATCAATGGACCACTTTGGATGATCGAGCAGTTGCAACAGCGCGCGCGCTATCAATGGATGCCGTGCAGAAAGTTGGAAATGGTCACCCAGGTACAGCGATGTCGCTTGCTCCAGTGGCGTACTCACTATTTCAACGTTTTCTCGTTCATGATCCTTCCCGCCCAGATTGGCTAGGTCGCGATCGCTTCGTACTTTCCTGCGGCCACTCCTCGCTGACTTTATATGTGCAGTTGTTCCTCTCTGGATATGGACTAGAACTTAAAGATCTTCAGGAATTTCGCACGGCAGGTTCTTTGACTCCAGGTCACCCGGAGTTTGGTCACACCACAGGTGTCGAAATCACTACTGGCCCATTGGGTTCAGGAATTGCATCAGCTGTGGGAATGGCCATGGCGGCTCGCTACGAAAAGGGCCTCTTCGATCCCCAAGGCACCACAAAACTCTTTGATCATAATGTTTGGGTGATCTGCTCTGATGGAGATCTGCAAGAAGGCGTCTCCGCCGAAGCTTCTTCCATCGCAGGTACACAAGAGCTTGGCAACCTCAAAGTTATTTATGACGATAACCGCATCTCCATCGAAGGCGATACTCATGTCTCCTTCACCGAAGATGTCTCTGCTCGATATCGCGCCTATGGCTGGAACGTTATTGATGTCGCTGCGCTCGGCGATGGAAACGTTGATCGCGAAAATCTGGAGAAGGCGATGGATTCAGCAGTTGCTGAGACCAAGAAGCCAACTCTAATTCGCTTAAAAACAGTTATTGCTTGGCCAGCTCCCAAACTTCGCAATACCGCAAAATCTCACGGTTCAGCACTTGGTGCCGAAGAGATCGCCGCTACTAAGACACTTCTTGGTCTTAGCCCTGATCTTGATTTCCAACTTCCTGAAGGAGTTCTGGAACATGTTCGCCAAGTTATTGCTCGCGGCAAAGCGAAGAGCGCAGCTTGGGATGTTGAATTCTCTGCCTGGCAGAAAGCCAACCCTGAGCAAGCTTCACTTCTTGCTCGATTGCAGAAAAAGGAATTGCCTGCAGGTTGGGAGAAGTCACTTCCTGTATTCCCAGCAGGTAAGGACATTGCAACACGCGCAGCATCTGGAAAAGTTATTAATGCAATTGCAGAAGTACTTCCAGAATTCTGGGGCGGTTCGGCAGATTTGGCGGATTCCAACAACACCACCATTGAAGAAGGCCACTCCTTCTTGCCTGCCACTAGTGCCATGAAAGATGCCGATCCCTTCGGTCGGATCGTGCACTTTGGAATTCGCGAACATGCGATGGGCGCAATTCTCAATGGCATCGCTCTTCATGGTTTGTCCAAGCCTTTTGGCGGAACATTCCTCGTCTTTAGTGATTACATGCGTGGCTCTGTTCGCCTGGCGGCGCTCATGGATATCCCAGTAACTTTTGTCTGGACTCACGACTCTGTTGGCCTTGGTGAAGATGGCCCAACCCACCAACCAATCGAACACGTTGCTTCACTTCGCTTAATCCCTAACTTCGCGGTAATTCGTCCAGCAGATGCCAACGAAACAACAGCTGCATGGGTTGAGGTAATTAAACGTCAGAAGCCAGTTGGTTTCGCACTCTCCCGTCAGAACCTTCCGGTCTACGACCGCACATCGTGTGGTTCAGCAGATGGCGTCGCCAAGGGTGCATACATTCTCTGCGATACCGATGGAACTCCTGATGTTCTGCTTATTGCTACTGGCTCAGAAGTGGGCGTTGCAGTTGCTGCTGCCGAATTGCTGAAAGCGGATGGAATCAAAGCTCGCGTTATCAGCGCACCATGTCTTGAGTGGTTTGCCGAAGAGAGAGATTCATATCGCGAATCCGTACTTCCATCATCGATCAAAGCCCGCGTCTCCATTGAAGCTGGCGTTGCACAAGGATGGCGCGAATTTGTCGGCGATGCTGGCGAGATCATCTCGCTCGATCGCTTTGGCGCATCAGCTTCTGCTGGCGTGCTCTTTAAGGAATTTGGATTTACCCCGGAAAATGTAGCGGCCGCTGCAAAGAGGTCGATCGCTAAAGCTGGAGGCAATAAGTAATGTCAGAGAACCTCAGAGATTTATCTGCTGCCGGCGTTTCCATCTGGCTCGATGATCTCTCCCGCGATCGACTCCAAAGTGGATCACTTGCAAAACTTATTGAAGGCTCAAGCGTTGTGGGTGTCACCACCAACCCTTCTATCTTCTCTGCTGCCATTTCAGGTTCGGCGCTCTATAAGAATGACATCCTCGCTCTCCGCGCTGAAGGAAAGTCGATCGATCAGATCGTCACCAGGCTCACCACTGATGATGTGCGCGAAGCGTGCGATCTCTTTAAGCCGGTCTTTGATCGCACCAAAGGCGTAGATGGTCGCGTCTCCATTGAAGTTGAGCCAGATCTCGCACACCAGACTGCGCAGACAATTACTCGTGGCCTCGAGCTTGCGGGAATTGTCGATCGTCCAAACCTCTTAATCAAAGTCCCCGCCACCATTGAAGGCCTTCCTGCGATTGAAGAACTCACCTACCAGGGTATTTCGGTAAACGTAACTTTGATTTTCTCCACTGAACGCTACATCAAGGTGATGGAGTCATACCTCAAGGGTCTCGAGCGACGCTTGGCAGAAGGTAAGTCACTCTCAGATATTCACTCCGTTGCCTCCTTCTTCGTGAGCCGAATTGATGCCGAGATCGATAAGCGGCTTGACGCGAAGGGCGCAGCTTCACCGCTCCTTGGCAAGACCGCTGTTGCAAACGCTCACCTTGCTTACGAAGCATTCCTCAACGTGACATCTTCTGATCGTTGGAAGGCGCTTGCTTCTGCAGGTGCAAACTTCCAACGTCCGCTCTGGGCATCTACCGGTGTCAAGAACAAAGCTTATGAATCAACTCGTTACGTCATCGAACTTGTTGCTGCCAATTGCGTCAACACCATGCCAGAAGGAACTCTCAATGAGACACGCGAGCATGGCGTAGTCCGCGGAGACACCATTACCGCCAATATCTCTGCTGCGCACGCAATCTTCGCTGATCTGGCATCGGCCGGAATTGATTTCGCAGATGTCGTCAAGCAACTCGAAACAGTGGGAGTCGCATCATTCTCCGATGCGTGGAAACAACTCCTCGCCAATATCGAGGCTGCCACTAAATGACAATTTCGATCGCCGGTCCAGCACTCTCGCATCTAGATTCCCAATCTGATGTTTATCAAGACTTACTATCTATTGCTCCTCGATTAGCTGCGAAAGATCACACTTTGTGGGGCGAGGATGCGCAAGCTGAGGCATCGATCCGCCTTAATTGGGTTGATCTACCCACCGCGTCTCGCGAATTACTCCCCCAACTAGATGCACTTAGCGCTTGGGCTCGTTCCAATAATCTAACCAACATCATTCTCTGTGGAATGGGCGGCTCATCATTAGCGCCGGAAGTTATTGCAAAGACATCTAAGAAATCGCTGACTGTGCTCGATTCCACTGACCCAGCACAAGTGCTTGCGGCAGTACCTTCCGATTTCACCAACACTGTCATCGTGGTTGGCTCCAAGTCAGGATCGACAATCGAGACCGCATCTCAACGCGCTTTCTTCACGGAAAAATTAGTCGCCGCTGGTCTTAAGCCAGAAAATCACATCGTCATTGTGACTGACCCAGGCTCACCATTGGATAAAGAGGCACGTAGCGCTGGTCTTCGCGTCATCAACGCAGATTCCAATGTCGGCGGCCGCTACAGCGCACTCAGCGCATTCGGATTAGTGCCAGCCGCACTTATGGGCGTAGATCCATCGGTACTGATCGATGATGCAGCTGCCGCAGCTCAGACATTTACTACGGCCGGCTCTCCTGCAGTTTCACTCGCAACACTCCTCTTTACCCAAACTGAACAGAACATCGCATTTTTCGATGCTGGGTCAGAGGTTCCAGGGCTCTCTGATTGGATCGAACAACTCATTGCCGAATCCACCGGTAAGAATCAAGTGGGACGTCTTCCGATAGTTATTGAATCAGCTGATTCCCACGTTGCAGGTTCTGCGCTTCGGATTGGATTTGCTGGTACATCAGGAGATCTCATTGTTACAGGGACACTTGGCGAGCAATTTATTCTTTGGGAATGGGTGACCGCTCTCCTCAGCCGCGCTCTGAAAGTCGATCCATTTAATCAACCCAATGTTACGGAAGCTAAAGAGCGCACCAATGAAATCTTGAGCGAATGGAGTGATGGAAAAATACACTCCCCTTCACCTACCTTCTCAACAACGAATATTGATCTTTTCAGCACCGATTCTGCAGATTCGCTTGCGGGATATATAAGAGCGTTGCTAGCTCATCCTTCGCATTACATCGCAGTGATGGCATATCTCCATCGTGGCGCCGATGATGCGATCTTGCCGATTCGTGAAGCGATCGCCGAGAAATCTGGACGCGGCACCACATTTGGATGGGGTCCACGCTTCTTGCACTCCACTGGGCAGTTCCACAAGGGTGGGCAGCACAACGGTCTATTCCTACAGATCACTGCTGATTCCAAAGTGGATGCTTTGATTCCAGCAAAAAATTTCTCTTTTGGTACTTTGGTTATGGCGCAAGCCTTAGGCGATGCAAAGGCGCTTGAAGCAAGAAAATTCCCGACACTTCGGATTCATTTAAAGAATCGAAGCGCGGGAATCTCTGAAATTCTAGAAGCGATTAACAGCCTCTAATTAATCTTCTCCTCGTAGCGCAGAGAGCGCATCCTCAAGAATCTTCTTTGCTTCTGCTTCAGTACGACGCTCTTTAACGTAAGCCAAGTGAGTCTTATATGGCTCATTTTTAACTGGCATTGGTGGTTTATCTTTATTGAGGCCTGCTGGATAACCGCAACGTGGGCAATCCCATTCCTCAGGAATAACCACTGTTCCATCTTGAGCAAATGAAGGCTTGGTCTCATGACCGTTTGCGCACCAATAGGAAACTCGGAAACGAGGAATAGCTTCCCCGCGCTCTGCCTCGCCCATTGGGCCGGCTCCAACACGACTTCCACGAATTGCACTTCCCATAGTTGTGCTCCTTACTTCTTAAGCCATAGAGAGAGCGCGATAACTGACCCAAACCAGAGGGTTCCGGTTACGACAGTGATGCGATCTAAGTTCTTCTCTACAACAGAGGAACCGCCGTAGTTTGAGGAGACGCCGCCACCAAAGAGGTCGGAAAGTCCGCTTCCTTTGCCCTTGTGAAGGAGAACGAGCAAGATCATTAACAAACTTGTAATGACCAGAAGAATGGATAGAGCTACGATCACGAGAAACTCCTATTAATAGTCAGAAAACTGGTTACTGCAATGACAGAAGGATACCGCCCTTTAGGCACTGGCCACTCGGTGGAACTTGGCGATTCGAGCGAATTCCTCGGGATCAAGGCTAGCCCCACCCACCAGAACTCCATCAACATCGGCTTGCTTCATGATTTCTACGATATTTGCTGACTTCACTGAACCGCCGTAGAGAATACGGGCAGCTTCTGCAATCTCATCCGAACCGATCTTTGCGAGCTCGACGCGAATGGCAGCGCACACTTCTTGCGCATCTTCTGGAGTCGCAGTCTTGCCAGTACCAATTGCCCACACTGGTTCATAAGCAAAGACAATTTTCTTGAGATCTGGTTTATGAAATCCCTTAAGGCCATTGCGCACCTGGTTCAAAACATGCTCAACATGCGTCCCGGCTTCACGAATTTCAAGCTCCTCACCAATGCAAAAAATTGGTGTGATTTCATTGGCGAGTGCGGCCTTAATTTTCTTATTGACAATCTCATCGCCCTCGCTATGAATTGCGCGACGCTCAGAATGTCCTACCGCAACAAAGGTGCAGCCCAACTTATTGAGCATCGAGCCAGAGATATCGCCGGTAAATGCCCCGGATACTTCTGATGAGAGATCTTGAGCACCGTAGGTAAGGCGGAGTCGATCTCCATCAATTAAAGTTTGGACAGAACGAATATCAGTAAATGGCGGAAGAATTGTCACATCAACTGCGTCATAATCTTTATCATCAAGTGAGTATGAGAGCTTTTGGGTTACCGCGATCGCCTCAAGGTGATTGAGGTTCATCTTCCAGTTACCTGCGATAAGTGGCTTGCGCATTATTTCTCCCTTAATAACTACTGCAAAGCAATCAGGCCAGGAAGTTCCTTGCCCTCTAAATATTCAAGCGAGGCGCCGCCGCCAGTAGAAATATAACCAAACTGATTATCGGCGAAGCCAAGTTTGCGAACAGCTGCTGCTGAGTCGCCGCCACCTACAACAGAAATACCAGAAACCTTAGTGAGGGCTTCGGCGACAACTTTTGTTCCCTGCGCAAAATTGGGAAATTCAAATACGCCCATTGGTCCATTCCAAAATACGGTCTGGCAACCTTCGATGGCTGATGCGAAAGCTTTGGCTGTATTCGGTCCGATATCTAGACCCATTTGATCTGAAGGAATCGCATCGGCCGAAACCGTTGTGGGAGTTGCATCTTTATCAAATGCAGGGGCAACGACTATGTCAGTAGGTAGAAGAAGCGTGACGCCAAGCTTTTCAGCGCGCTCCATCAACTCTTTAACTGTGGGAATGAGATCTGGTTCAACAAGTGAGGTTCCGATCTCTTTGCCTTGCGCAGCAAGAAAGGTAAAGAGCATTCCGCCACCGATGGCCAAAACATTGACCTTGTCGAGCAAGTTGGTGATTACACCGATCTTATCTGAGACTTTGGAGCCACCAAGCACTACGCCGTACGGGCGAGCAGGATCTGTGGTGAGCTTCTTCAATACTTCAACTTCGGCTGCAACCAAATATCCGGCAGCGTGTGGAAGGAGTTTTGCTACATCGTAAACAGAGGCGTGCTTACGGTGCACTGCACCAAATCCATCTGAAACAAATACATCCGCATATCCAGCAAGTGATTTAGCCAATACCGCACGCTCTGAATCGTCCTTTGATGTTTCGGCTGCTTCATATCGAATGTTTTCTAGAAGTAGAACATCGCCGCCCTTGAGCGCCGCTACTGATGAATCTGCGCCAACGATCTCGGATGAAAATGTAACCGCTGTTCCGAGCAATTCCCCGAGACGCTTGGCAACTGGAGCAAGTGAGAGTTCAGGCTTGCGCTCCCCCTTTGGTCGACCAAGGTGCGCAGTAATAATTACTGACGCACCTTGAGCAACGAGATATTTAATAGTTGGTAGTGAAGCTTTAATGCGGCCATCGTCAGTAATGACGCCATCTTTCAACGGCACATTGAGATCACAGCGTAGAAGTACCCGCTTTCCGGCAACATCAAGTGATTCCACATTAGGAATATTCATAACCAACCTCTTCTAATTAATTACAGTGACTTGCCAACAAGGCCGACAAGATCGACGAGGCGGTTTGAGTAGCCCCACTCGTTGTCGTACCAGCTAACAACCTTTACGGTTGTGCCGATTACCTTGGTAAGACCCGCATCAAAGATAGATGAGTGTGGATCTGTCACGATATCTGCAGAGACGATTGGATCTTCGGTGTACGAAAGAATTCCCTTGAGTGGGCCTTCGGCCGCCTTCTTGATTGCTGCATTAATCTCGGCTGCGCTCGCCTCCTTAGCCAACTCAACGGTGAGATCTGTAGCTGAGCCTGTTGGAACAGGTACGCGCATTGCAAAGCCATCAAGCTTGCCCTTGAGGTTAGGCAAGACGAGTGAGATCGCCTTTGCAGCACCTGTTGAGGATGGAACGATCGAGATTGCGGCTGCGCGAGCGCGACGAAGATCTTTATGTGGCTGATCGAGCAGAGCCTGATCGTTGGTGTAAGCGTGGATGGTGGTCATCAAGCCACGAACAATCCCGAACTCTTCATCCAAAACCTTGGCCATTGGTGCCAAGCAATTGGTGGTGCAAGAAGCATTTGAGATGACGTTGTGCTTTGAAGCATCGTAATCCTGGTGATTAACGCCCATAACAATGGTGATATCTTCATCAGTTGCTGGTGCAGAGATGATGACTTTCTTCGCTCCACCTGCAATGTGCTTCTTGGCATCAACTGCCTTGGTGAAGAAACCTGTTGATTCAATAACGATATCTGCCTTGAGCTCTCCCCATGGCAAGTTAGCTGGATCCTTTTCAGCGAAGACACGAATGGTCTTTCCGCCTACGGTGATGGAGTCATCTGTGTAGGTAACAGGAAGTCCCAAGCGACCCAAAATTGAGTCGTACTTGAGCAGGTGAGCCAAAGTTGCATTATCGGTGAGATCGTTAATTCCTACGATTTCGACATCGGCGCCAGATGTAAGAACTGCGCGGAAGAAGTTGCGGCCGATTCGGCCAAATCCATTAATACCAACACGTACCACGGTAAACCTCGCTTAAATTCGATGAGGACGGAGAAAACCCGCCAGAAAATTACTGAAAATTAATCACAACTTTGTGATGCCCTAACCCTATCAGCCGCGCCCTTCAATTCTTAGCGCTACTTACGCGTAGAAAAGGCCTATCCGAGTAAATCTGGGCTGAGTCCCGCTTCGGTATCAGGAATTCCAAGGTCATGGGCCCGTTTATCGGCCATCGCCAAGAGTCGGCGAATACGACCAGCGATTGCATCCTTGGTCATTGGTGGAGTGGCCAGTGATCCCAACTCCTCCAAACTTGCTTGACCGTGATTGATTCGTAACTCCCCTGCCTCTTTGAGGTGATCAGGAATTTCCTCGCCAAGTATCTCCATCGCCCGGGCAACGCGCGCCGATGCTGCGACCGCCGCTCTCGCTGACCTACGGAGATTTGCATCGTCAAAGTTGGCTAGTCGATTAGCTGTTGCTCGGACTTCGCGGCGCATCCGACGCTCTTCCCAAGCCAGCACACTTTCATGAGCGCCCAGTCGAGTGAGCAGAGCGCCAATTGCATCGCCATCGCGCAATACGACTCGATCTACATTTCGCACTTCCCGAGCTTTCGCAGTAATGCCAAGTCGCCGAGCTGCTCCCACTAGCGCTAACGCCGCTTCTGGGCCGGGGCAGGTAATTTCCAAAGCAGATGAACGACCAGGCTCAGTCAGAGAACCATGAGCGAGAAAAGCACCGCGCCATGCCGCTTCTGCATCACAAATACCAGCCGAAACTACTTGTGGAGGTAGGCCGCGGATTGGACGATTATTTGCATCAATAAGCCCAGTTTGGCGCGCTAACGCATCTCCATCCGAGGTAACGCGAACAACATATCGGCTGCCCTTGCGGATACCAGATGGCGATAGGACCGAGAGTTCTGATTCATGTCCATAGACTTCACTTAAATCTTTGCGAAGGCGACGAGAAGTTTGCGCCGTATCTAATTCCACTTCAATAACAATTTTGCCCGCCGCTACATGCAGACCGCCCGCGAATCGCAAGAGTGCTGATACTTCGGCCTTACGGCAGCACGGGCGAGTAATAGAGAGTCGACTTAGTTCATCTTTAACAGATGCGGTCATTGCCATGCGCTCCCCCTCTCACCAAATTCTCGGCTTATGTAACTGGGGGCAATCTAAGCAGGGTTCACGCGAAAATGTGGCTGAAAGCGGAGGTCAATTTTTTTGGATCATGGTGATTAGGTGCACCATCTTGAACTAAATCGCGTACCAGCAATTCACCACCCAATCCCTCAATGACAACTTGAAGGTTGGAATGAGGCGAAAGCGCGGTGGGATCGATAAAGGCGTAATCGAATTTCATGTTCGGTGCCTTTCGAAGCAATAGATCCAGATGTTCTTCCGGGGTATATCCCGCGAATTCATTAGTTGAATCAGCTTCAGGCATATTAAAAACAAGCACTCGCTTAGCTGATGAATTCGCAATTGCCGCTGCCTCTTCCTTGAGAAGGACGTGTGGCATAACGCTAGATAACCAAGATCCAGGACCCATGGTGATGAAATCAGAATCTGCAATAGCTTGCAAAGATTGCGCACACACTTTGGGAGAGGCCGGAATTAATCGAAGTGATTCCATTTTTCCTTTAGCAGTAGCAACTTGGATCTGGCCTTGCACGAGCTCGCTACCCTCGGAAGTAATGAACTCCCCTTCAATATCCAGGGGCTCTGAAGCCATCGGCAGAACTCGTCCGACCACTTTCAGAAGTGCACCGACGCGATCTAAGCCAGCGACAATATCTTCATCTCGGTCCCAGAGAGCAGTCAGCAAGAGATTGCCCAAGGAGTGGCCATTGAGATCGCCTTCACTTGTAAATCGATATTGCATAATCTCAGCCCAGCTCCTTCCCCACTCATCATCCGAGCAAAGTGCAGCAAGTGCCATCCGTAAATCACCAGGTGGAAGAAAGCCAAATTCTTCGCGCAGCCGGCCAGATGAGCCACCGTTATCGGCCACAGTGACAATCGCTATGATCTCACTGGTGATTGCGCGCAGCGCCGTCAGAGTTGTGGCAAGGCCATGTCCTCCACCGAGAGCAACAACTCGCGGGGATCTCATCATTAAAGCTCTCGACCCAAATCTCTATGAACTGCATGAGAGGTAATCTTTTTGCCAGATTGATGTTTAATCCCAGAGAGCCGAGAGGCTAATTCTTCGGCAATCGCAACACTGCGGTGTTTGCCACCCGTACATCCCACGGCCAGCGTCAGATATTTCCGCCCCTCGTGGATAAATCCGGTTGCCATCGTTTCAAAGAGAGCTTGATACTTCGTTAAGAAATCTTGAACATTTTCACTTCCGAGCACATTTTCTTTTACATCTTTATCGAGACCGGTTTGAGGCCGTAATTCGGGGATCCAATGTGGGTTAGCAATGAAGCGACAATCCATCACCAGATCAGCATCCACCGGAATTCCATATTTGTAGCCAAAGGAGAGGACATTGACACGGAGATCACTCGACTCCGCCTCCTCAAAAATGTCGGCTACTTTCTTCTCTAACTGATGAATATTGAGTGCGGATGAATCGATAACCACATCGGCGATAGATCGAACTTCCTGTAGTCGCTCGCGTTCCTTCGCGATTCCATCAACGATGCGATCATTTCCTTGCAAAGGGTGCGGACGGCGATTGGACTCAAAGCGACGTACCAGAGAATCATCGGAGGCATCGACGAAGAGCACGCGTCGGGAAATTCCTTTATCGGCAACCTCTGCAAGTGCACGATTGAAATCATCAAAAAATTGGCGACCGCGCACATCAATAACCACAGCGATAGATGTTGCACTTTTTGCAGCCATCTCACAGAGATTGGCAAGCATAGATGGCGGCAGGTTATCTACTACATACCACCCAAGATCTTCCATAGTGTGGGCGATGGTTGAACGACCGGCACCACTCATACCGGTGATGACAACTAGTTCGTTGGAGTTGAGTGGAGACATGTGAAAATTCTACTGGCCTACGTTAGAGAATTTCACCCGTGGTCATATCAATCGCAGGCTCTGGTGCGGAAAGTTCTGCCAAAGTCTCCAATATCTGACTCGCAATCTTCTCCCCGATTCCTGGTACCGAAGCAATCTCCTCTGAAGTGGCCTTTCGCAAAGCAGCAATCGATCCAAACTTATTGAGCAGGGCTGATCGCCGACTATCCCCCAGATTCGGAATCTCATCAAAGAGCGATTCCAACATCACCTTAGAGCGCTTGCTCCGGTGAAAGGTGATAGCGAATCGATGGGCTTCATCGCGGATGCGCTGGAGTAGGTATAGGCCTTCACTGTGGCGAGGAAAAATTATGGGATCTTTAGAGTCAGGGAGCCAGACTTCTTCCAAACGCTTGGCCAATCCACATAGCGCGATGTCGTTAATTCCCAACTCGGCCAGTGCCCGCGCTGCTGCTGCAACTTGTGGGGCTCCACCATCCACCACGATGAGTTGTGGTGGATAAGCAAATTTTGGTTTGGCTCCACCCAGCACATTGACTTCTGATAAATCAATATCGCGTTCGGCGAGATATCGCTTTAAGCGGCGAGTGAGCACATGATGCATTGCGCGGGTATCATCAAATCCGGCTTTATCATCAATAGCGAAACGTCGATAATCAGCTTTCTTTGCTTGTCCATCTTCGAATACCACCATAGATGCCACCATGGAAGTTCCCTGAATATTTGAGATATCAAAACATTCAATTCGCAAAGGTAATTCTTGTAGGTCTAAGGCCGTGGCTATTTCTTCGAGCGCGCGCCCACTTACTGCGGCATCGTTCGAACGCCTGCTGAGATATTGGATGAGCGCCTGATTAGCATTGCGTTTTACTGTTGCAATGACTTCAGCTTTCTCGCCCCGTTGAGGTTGGTGGATGGAGACTGAATGTCCCGACTTTTCTACCAGCCAGGCCTCGATAACTTCCAGATTTTCTGGGAGTGAATCGACCAAAATTTCCGATGGCACATCAGCCTCGGTATAAATCTTGGCAAGCATGGCATCAATAACGCTTTCGCCTTCTAAGACATCTGCTCGGTCCATAATCCAGGAACGAGAACCCACCACGCGACCGTGTCTAACAGTGAAGAGTGTTATTCCCGCGTGAGTGATCTCTTCATGTGTAGCAATCAAATCTGCCGAGAAGTTCTGGCTCAGAAAAGTTCCCGCTGTCTCGGAGGATCGCTTAATTGCACCAATTTGATCCCGATACTTAGCCGCTTTCTCATATTCCTGGGCTTGGGATGCTGCCGCCATATCGGATTCAAGTTGGGCGCTGATGTCATCCGGATTGGTATCGACAAATTTCACTAAATCCTTAGCAATCTGCAGATGCTCTTCCTTGCTCACCCATTCCACACACGGAGCTGCGCATTTGCCGATATCTCCCAAGAGACATTGGCGCTTACTCTTTTGCGCCCGCGAGAAATTTGAGTCACTACATGTGCGAATTGGATAGAGTTTTTGCAGAACGTCAAAGGTACTTCGCAGCGCCCAGGCATGCGCATATGGGCCGAAATAGGTAACGCCAGATCTTTTCTTAGCTCGTGAGATAAACATTTTGGGAAATTCTTCATTGATACTCACTGCTAAAAAGGGGTAGGACTTGTCATCCTTGAATTGAATATTAAATTGCGGATTTTCTGATTTGATCCAAGTGAATTCGAGTTGTAGAGCTTCGATCTCAGTATTGACTACCGTCCAGTCCACACGAACTGCGGTGTGAACCATTCGATAAGTTTTTTCCAGCAAATTACTTCCAAAGTAGCTATTAAGGCGATTCTTTAAGTTCTTCGCTTTACCCACGTAAATAACTTGATCATCTTTATCAAAGAATCGATAGACCCCAGGATCGGTTGGGAGATTCGAGGGGCGGTAGCTCTGCGGATCCGACATTTAAATCTTTAAAGTTTCTTTCAGGAAAGTTCCGGTGTAGCTCGCCTTATTCTTTGCTACATCTTCTGGTGTTCCTTCTGCAATCACCAATCCTCCGCCGGCGCCGCCTTCCGGCCCCATATCAATCACCCAGTCTGCAGATTTGATCACATCAAGATTGTGCTCAATAACGATTACAGTGTTTCCGGTATCAACTAAGCGGTTGAGAACGATCAAAAGCTTGCGCACGTCTTCAAAATGAAGTCCAGTAGTTGGCTCATCGAGAACATAGATGGTTCGACCGGTAGATCGGCGTTGAAGTTCGGTAGCAAGTTTTACCCGTTGGGCTTCGCCACCAGAAAGGGTTGGAGCTGACTGGCCGAGTCGAACATAGCCCAGGCCTACTTCATTTAAAGTCTTTAAGTAACGCGCAATCGCAGGAACCGATTCGAAGAAAGTAAAGGCCTCCTCGATTGACATATTTAAGACATCTGCAATTGTCTTGCCTTTGTAATGAACTTCTAAAGTCTCCCGGTTATAGCGCGCACCATGACATACCTCGCAAGGAACATAAACATCAGGTAGGAAGTTCATTTCAATGGTGATGGTTCCGTCACCAGAACAATTCTCGCAACGTCCACCTTTGACATTGAATGAGAATCGACCTTGCTGGTATCCACGAATTTTCGCCTCTGCCGTCTCGGCAAAAAGTGCGCGAACTTTGTCGAAAACACCCGTATATGTCGCAGGGTTGGAGCGAGGGGTGCGACCAATCGGTGATTGATCGACATGGACTACTTTGTCTAGATGATCAAGTCCGGTGATCGTACGATGGCGTCCCGGAACGATTCGAGCGCCATTGAGTTTGTTCGCAAGAACTGAATAGAGAATGTCGTTGACGAGCGTTGATTTCCCAGAACCGCTCACTCCAGTAACGGCTACGAATGCACCAAGCGGAAATGTCACATCGATTTTTTGCAGATTATTTTCACGTGCTTCCTTCACCGTGACTGACCGCTTAGGGTCGATCGGACGTCGCTTAGCTGGAATGTCAATCTTTAAGCGACCCGAAAGGTAGGCACCCGTAATCGAATCCTTGGCCGTGATGAGCGCCTGGTAATCCCCGCTGGAGACAACTTTTCCACCGTGCTCTCCGGCACCAGGGCCGATATCTACAATCCAATCAGCAGTACGAATTGTGTCCTCATCGTGTTCGACGACGATCAAAGTATTTCCGAGATCGCGCAATCGAGTGAGAGTCTCGATCAATCGGCGGTTATCGCGTTGGTGCAGACCAATACTCGGCTCGTCCAATACATAGAGGACACCCACAAGTCCGGAGCCAATTTGCGTTGCAAGTCGGATGCGCTGAGCCTCTCCGCCTGAGAGTGTTCCTGCTGGGCGTTCCAGAGATAGGTAATCAAGTCCCACATCGAGCAAGAATCCCAACCGGGCATGGACTTCTTTTAGGACACGTTCTGCGATCTGTTTCTCGCGAGCATTGAGCGAGAGCTTCTTAAGAAAAACTGCACAATCGGCAATCGAGAGTTGGCAAATTTCGGCGATGCTTTTTGCACCAAGTTTTACTGCCAATATTTCTGGCTTGAGTCGAGTTCCCTTGCATACGGGACATGGAGTTTCGCGCATATACGCTTCGTATTTATCGCGGCTGAAGTCGCTATCGGTCTCGGAATGACGACGTTCAACAAATGACACTACGCCTTCAAAGCCGGTGGAATAATTTCGCACGCGGCCATAACGATTCTTATATTTCACATGGACTTCATAATCCCAGCCGTGAAGAATCGCTTCTTTTGCTTTGATCGAAAGAGCTTTCCATGGCTTTTCAAGTGAAAATTTTAACTCCCCCGCTAATCCTTCCAGGAGGCGCTGGAAATACTCAGAGGAATGACCTCCCGACCACGGAGCGATTGCTCCCTCGTTAATGGAGATTGAATCGTCTGGGATTACTAAATCTTCATCGACCTCAAGTTTTGTACCAATACCTGTGCACTCAGGGCAGGCACCAAAAGGTGAATTGAAAGAGAAAGAACGCGGTTCAAGCTCCTCGAAAGAGAGTTCACAATCATGGCAAGCCATATGCTCGCTGTAGGTACGCTCTTTTTCGGGATCACCTTCTTGGAGATCAACGAAGTCGAGAATTACCAGGCCATTAGCTAGTTTGAGAGCGGTTTCTATGGAGTCGGTAAGTCGAGATTTAGATTCACTCTTTACCGTGAGCCGATCAACTACAACTTCAATGGCATGCTTCTCTTGCTTTTTAAGTTTGGGAACTTCTGAGAGTTGATGAACAACGCCATCGACTCGAACACGAGAAAAACCTTGGGTGGTGAAGTCAGTGAAGAGATCGACAAATTCACCTTTCCGAGCCCGAATTACTGGAGCGAGTACTTGGAACTTAGTTCCAGATTCCATGCCAAGAATTTGATCAACAATATTTTGTGGTGTCTGCTTTGCGATCGGCTTTGCGCAATTAGGGCAATGTGGCCGACCGGCACGAGCAAAAAGTAGTCGGAGATAGTCATAGACCTCGGTGATAGTGCCGACAGTCGAGCGAGGGTTCCGGTTGGTGGATTTTTGATCGATCGACACCGCAGGTGAAAGGCCTTCAATGAAATCAACATCGGGCTTATCCATCTGACCGAGGAATTGGCGGGCATAAGCCGAGAGTGACTCCACGTATCTGCGTTGGCCTTCCGCAAAAATCGTATCGAAGGCCAAGGAAGATTTACCTGATCCGGAGAGGCCGGTAAAACAAATAAGTGAGTTTCGTGGCAGATCAAGTGAAACGTTCTTAAGGTTATGTTCGCGGGCACCGCGAATAATGAGGCGATCCTCTTTGCGTTCGGCGCTCACGTATTTGCCTCTTCCATTCCCCTAAGTTCTTTCTTTAATTCTCGAATCTCATCGCGTAGTCGTGCTGCCACTTCAAAGGCCAATTCTGATGCGGATAGCTTCATCTGCTCGGTGAGGGATTCTATGAGAGCAATCAGCTCTTGGCGTGGCAATGAAAGAGCCGCGCCGATCTGCGCCTCAAGGCCAGAGGAGATCGCACTCTTCTTCCCCTTTTTAAAGGATGCCGCGAGATCCTCGGTGTCCTCCGCCTCTTTAGTGATGAGATCAGTGATGTCGGCGATCTTCTTTCGCAGTGGCTGTGGATCAATGCCTCGCTCGGTGTTGTACGCAACTTGTTTTGCACGACGGCGATTTGTCTCATCGATTGCCTTCTCCATAGCCGGAGTAATCGAATCGGCATACATATGAACCTCACCGGAGACGTTTCGAGCAGCACGACCAATAGTCTGGATTAATGAGGTAGCCGAGCGAAGGAAACCTTGCTTGTCTGCATCCAAAATTGCTACGAGTGAGACTTCGGGTAGATCTAGTCCCTCGCGAAGCAGATTTATACCAATGAGAACGTCATACTCGCCAGATCTAAGCTCACGCAATAGCTCGACTCGTCGCAAAGTATCGACTTCTGAATGCAGATATCGCACTCGAACGCCCTGCTCTTGCAAGTAATCAGTCAGGTCTTCCGACATTTTCTTTGTCAATGTCGTGACAAGTACGCGTTCATTCTTCGCCGCGCGAAGGTTGATCTCCACTAATAGATCATCAATCTGACCCTTAATGGGCTTAATGACAATCTTTGGATCAATTAGACCGGTAGGCCGAATAACTTGCTCGACAAACTCTCCACCAGTTTTTTCCATCTCATATTTGCCAGGCGTCGCTGACAAATAGACCGTCTGGCCTTTTCGCTCCAGAAATTCTTCGAAACGAAGGGGGCGATTATCCATTGCTGATGGAAGCCGGAATCCATGCTCAACAAGTGTGCGCTTTCGTGAAGCATCCCCCTCAAACATTGCGCCGATCTGCGGAACAGTCACATGCGATTCATCAATCACAACGAGAAAATCTTCTGGGAAGTAATCCAAAAGACAGTTGGGAGGAGAGCCTGCATCTCGACCGTCAATATGTCGCGAATAATTCTCAATTCCCGAGCAGAACCCAAGTTGTTGGATCATTTCAATATCGAAGGTGGTGCGCATTCGTATGCGCTGCGCCTCAAGTAACTTATTCTGACGTTCAAACTGGTCAACCTTTATTTCCATTTCTTCCTGGATCGCAACAACTGCTCGCTTCATGGTCTCTGGGCCTGCTGCATAATGACTCGCCGGGAAGATATACATCTCCTGCTCATCGCGAATGATCTCGCCGGTTAGCGGATGAAGGGTCATGATTTTTTCAATCTCATCGCCAAACATTTCAATCCGAAGAGCTAACTCTTCATACATGGGAATAATCTCGATTGTGTCTCCGCGAACTCTAAATGTTCCTCGCTCAAAAGCCATATCGTTTCGCTTGTACTGAATATCTACAAATTTCCGGAGAAGGGTATTTCGCTCGATGCAATCTCCAACTCGAAGCCGGATCATTCGATCGACATATTCTTGCGGTGTACCCAGACCGTAGATACATGAGACTGTCGCAACAACGATTACATCCCGGCGGGTAAGAAGTGAATTGGTCGCGGAGTGACGTAAGCGCTCAACTTCTGCATTCACTGAAGAGTCCTTCTCAATAAAGGTATCAGTTTGAGGGACATATGCTTCTGGTTGGTAATAGTCGTAATAGGAGACAAAATATTCGACTGCGTTATTTGGGAGTAACTCTCTAAATTCGTTTGCGAGCTGGGCGGCAAGAGTTTTGTTAGGTGCCAGCACCAAAGTGGGGCGTTGAAGTTTTTCGATCAGCCAAGCTGTGGTGGCGGATTTTCCGGTACCAGTGGCGCCTAAGAGAACGACATCTGATTCTCCGGCGTTGATTCGGGCCGCCAAATCCGCAATCGCCGTCGGCTGATCGCCGGAAGGGATGTAATCACTAATGACTTGAAAGGGATTTACTTTCCGTTCTAAATCGGTGATTGCACGCACTAAATCGATCCTTTTGCACGTGCAAGTGGAAGCAATACTTCGGAGTAGAGGTTTTCAATTTGTCGGAGCAGATGGTCAGAATCGCCATCGTTGCGAAGAACATGATCAGCTATCTCTTCTCGCTCGCCATCGCTTACTTGTGATTCAAGACGTTTATCGATCTCATAGCTCTTCATTCCTCGTGCAGCTAGTCGTTCACGTCGTAGCTCCACGGGAGCAGAAATGGTTATTACCCGATCAAAGCGACTCTTACCTTGGGTTTCGACTAAAAGTGGTATTTGATTGATCACCACTGTCCCTGGATTAGCTCTCATTACTATCTCATCTAGCGCTTTACGAATTCGTGGATGAGTAATCTCTTCCAATTCCTTACGGGAAGCAGGATCATTGAAAACTATCTCCCCCAATTTCGCGCGATCCAACACTCCATCGCGCAACACTTCATCGCCAAACCTGGCAACAATTTCGTCAAAACCTGGAGTTCCTCGTTCGACGACATCGCGAGCCAATTGATCAGAGTCAATTACGGTTGCACCCAAATCAGCAAAAAGTTCGCCGGCATAAGATTTGCCCGAGCCAATCCCGCCAGTAAGAGCCACTAACAACATGAGCAGAGCCTACCTTCCCGCATATTTTGTGAGAGACCGAAGAGAAATGAAAAGGGCCCCGACCTCGTGAGAAGTCAGGGCCCTCAACTCTAGTTAAGGAGCAGAAATTACTCCGCAGCAACCTCGACAGCTGGAGCGTCGCCAGCGGCAGCATCTGCAGCCTTAGCTTCTTCCTTCTGCTTGCGGTGAGCCATGAAACGTGTTTGAGCTTCAGCGTATTGACGCTCCCACTCTTCACGTTGTGATTCGAATCCTGGACGCCACTCTTGGGTATCAGCATCGAATCCTTCAGGATAAATGAAGTTTCCTTCAGCATCGTAACGAGCAGCCATTCCATATTGAGTTGGATCAAATGCTTCCACCTCTACTTCATGACCTTCATTTGCTTGCTTAAGGGAGAGAGAGATGCGGCGGCGCTCAAGATCAATATCGATGATCTTGACGAATAGCTCGTCGCCAACTTGAACAACCTGCTCTGGGATCTCCACGTGGCGTTCTGCCAACTCTGAGATGTGAACAAGACCTTCGATTCCTTCGAAGACGCGGATAAATGCGCCGAATGGAACGAGCTTGGTAACTTCACCAGGAACAACTTGGTTGATCGCATGTGTGCGAGCAAATGCCTGCCATGGATCTTCCTGTGTTGCCTTAAGTGAGAGTGATACGCGCTCGCGCTCGAAATCAACTTCAAGAACTTCGACAGTTACTTCATCCCCGACTTCAACAACCTCTGATGGGTGATCGATGTGCTTCCATGAAAGCTCAGAGACGTGGACGAGACCATCTACGCCACCAAGGTCAACGAATGCACCGAAGTTAACGATTGATGAGACAACGCCTGTGCGAACCTGACCCTTTTGGAGCTGGTTAAGGAACTCAGTGCGTGATTGTGATTGGGTCTGCTCGAGGTATGCACGACGTGAGAGAACAACGTTGTTGCGGTTCTTATCGAGTTCGATGATGCGGGCTTCAACCTGCTTGCCGATGTAAGGGGTGAGGTCGCGTACGCGACGCATCTCCACGAGTGATGCTGGAAGGAAGCCGCGAAGACCGATGTCAACGATCAAGCCGCCCTTAACAACTTCAATAACGGTACCGACGACAACCTCGTCGCGCTCCTTCTTGCCTTCGATCTCGCCCCAAGCACGCTCGTACTGAGCACGCTTCTTGGAGAGGATCAAGCGACCTTCTTTATCTTCTTTCTGTAATACAAGTGCTTCAACGCGGTCGCCGACTGAGACGATCTCTGATGGATCAATGTCGTGGCGGATGGAAAGTTCGCGAGATGGAATAACACCTTCAGTTTTATATCCAATGTCGAGCAAAACTTCTTCGCGGTCAATTTGTACAACGATTCCTGAGACTAAATCTCCATCGTTAAAATTCTTAATTGTGCCTTCGATTGCGGCAAGAAAATCTTCTGCTGAACCAATATCGTTAATTGCTATTTGTGAGGACAAGGTGCTCCGTAGGGATAGAAAGTCGTCTCGAACGTATGGGCGCCTAAGCCCGCCGAATGAGTCGCAACGCTTTGTCGCGAAGGGCCAAGGGTACTTTGGCAGGCGTAGGATCAGCAAATGAGCTCCTACTGGCAGATCTTTCGCTATCGGCCCGCTCAATTGCTCCTTCTCAGCGCATTTCCAGGGCGGTTTGCCTACGGAATGATCTCACTCGCCATCTACTTCAAAGTGCACCAAGACACATCCTCGATTGGCATCGCTGGGTTGGCAGTTGGGCTAAATGGATTGGCCGGGGCGCTGACTGCCGGCATCCGATCGGCCGTCATAGATAAATTTGGTTTGCTCATTCCACTTCGAATACTTGTTCCTTCATATGCACTCTTGATCATCACCTTTAATCATATGCATGGTGCAACCCCGCTTGTCATCGTCTCATTCATTATGGGCTTCACTGCTCCCCCTATCAATCTTGCAGTTCGCCCCATCTGGAAAGTTACTGTTCCGCAAGAGTGGTATCGCGCAACTTTTGCAGTTGATACCGCGATGATGAGTGTTACAGCAGTAATCGGGCCGGTTGTTGCCACATCACTCGCTCTCTCTTCTCATCCAAGCTTTGGTTTGAATGCAGCAGCTAGTCTCATGGTCATTAGTGGTATCTCCATATCGCTCCTCTCTATGACAAAGAAATGGCGCCCCGAGGAGAAGATAAAGGGTGGACCATCTCTGCTCTCCTCCCCTGCAATTCGCTTGCTAATGCTGGAAGGAGCATTTGTAGGGCTAGGCACTGGGACATTTGAAATCGCAATTCCAGCCTTCGCAACGCTTAAAAATGTGCAGGGACACACCGGCCCAATTTTTGCGGCATTGGCAATCTTTAACGTTATCGGCAGCCTCATTGGCGGACTTCTCTCCAAGAAATTCTCACCATTGGCGGCCTTTCGACTGACCTATTTCTCATGGTTCGTTGCGAGCTTGCCGCTTGCACTACTTAATCCGGACTGGACTTTAATGATTGGGGCAAGCTTCTTGGGGCTAGCGATTGGCGCACAACAAGTCTTCTATTGGGAGATCACCGAAGCGGTTCGACCACAAGGCAGCGCTGCATCTGCCATTGGTTGGCTCTGGACGGTTGAGGGTAGCTGCGCAGCTTTTGGTACAACTCTCGGTGGATATATCAGCCAACACTTCTCACCACGCTGGTCACTTCTTATGACAACGACTTCAATTGGGATTGGATTAATTGTCATCCTCTGGGGAAGTAAATTCTTACATGCCGCCAATCACATACCGAGTGATGAGCAGGATATAAGAGCCCTTGATGATAAAACTTCTACCGAGAGTTAATGCGCCGCTAAATCCCAGCTGGCTCCGATGCCGATATTCACATCTAACGGCACAGTGAGGCTCATGGCGCTTCCCATCTCGCGGCGAACCAACGCACTTAATTGATCAGATTCTCCGGGAGCAATTTCAAAAATCAATTCATCATGGACTTGAAGAAGTAGCCGAGATTTAAGTTTCTGGTCTTTCAACGCCTTCGCCACATTTAGCATTGCTAATTTAATAATGTCAGCCGCGGAACCTTGAATCGGTGCATTGAGCGCCATGCGTTCTGCCACTTCCCGGCGGGCTCGATTATCGCTCATTAAATCTGGCAAGTATCTTCGACGACCCATGATGGTTTCGGTATATCCCTTGGACGTTGCCTCGACTACAACTGTCTTTAAGTAATCACGAATCCCACCGAAGCGGGCGTAGTACTGATCCATGAGCACTGCTGCATCGGTTGGTGACAAATCTAATTGTTGCGCCAACCCATAAGCAGAAAGACCGTAGGCCAGACCATAGGACATCGCTTTGATCTGTCGACGCATTTCTGGATCAACATCTCCAGCTTTCACACCAAAGACAATGGATGCGACTGTTGAATGTAAATCTTCGCCGCTCTTAAACGCTTCTATCAAATGCTCATCCTTTGACAGGTGGGCCATGATCCGCATTTCAATCTGACTGTAATCGGCCGTCAAAAGATCCACGAATGGTTTTTGAGAGATGAAGCAATCACGAATTTTGCGACCCTCCTCCGTTCGTACCGGAATATTCTGCAAATTAGGATTTGTGGAGGAGAGCCGCCCGGTCGCGGTAACTGTCTGCTGGAAAATCGTATGAATACGATCATCATCTTCGACCGCGTTAGATAGTCCATCAACAGTTGTCATTAATTTACTGGTCTCGCGGATACGCAACAGATGCTTGAGGATGGGGTGGCCAGTCTTAGCAAAGAGCCAATCTAGGCTTTCTGCATCCGTCGTAAAGCCAGTCTTTATCTTCTTCGTCTTGGGAAGGCCTAATTCTTCGAAGAGAACAACCTGTAGTTGCTTGGGAGAGGCGACGTTAAATTCATGTCCGGCAACCTCATGTGCCGACTTGGTCTCACGCTCTACTTCCGAGCGGAAGAAGGCAGAGAGCCCATCTAATTTCTCGAGATCAACTCCGATACCAATTGATTCCATATCAGCAAGTTCGACCAGCACAGGAATCTCAAGCTCATTCATCAAACCAAGCATCGCTCGATCTTCCAGCTCCTTGGTCAATATCGGTACAAGTGAAAATATCGATGCCGCGCTCTGGCCGGTGTAAGAAGTAAATAGATCGCTTGCTTGTTCAGCATTGATAACTCCCAAGAAGCGTTCTGTGAGGTCATCGAGTCCTAGATTGCGACCGCCAGGATTGATTAGATAAGCAGCAAGTTCTGTGTCAAAAAGAATTCCGGCCAGAGGATAAGAGCGAGTAATCTCTTTACTGGAATGCAAATATTTGGGGAGGGAGGCATCTGCTATCCACTCTCCCATTTGGGCATCGCGAACTATATAAAAAGTCTTTGCATCTAGCGCCACTGAATATTCTTGAACTTCTCCTTCGATTAATGAGAAGTGAACTGCGATGGGCTCGCTTCGCCCCTTGAGAAGAGCGCTTAACTCCTTGTACCCAACTTCCTTGCCAACTGTGGTTGGTGCGACTTCCACCTTCTTCGTTTCTGGCTCAGTTGTACCGACACCAGCCAGTCCCTTCACGCGATCCTTGAGCGCTTTAATTTCCAAAGTATCAAGTAAAGCGAAAAGGGAGGGTGCATCTATGCCACTCCATTCCAATTCAGCTGAAGTAACACCCAAATCCATATCGCTTCGAAGATGAGTGAGCTCTTGGTTGAGGCGGACTCCATCAATATTTGCCCGCAAAGACTCCCCGACTTTGCCCTTCACTGAGTCAGCAGATGCCAACAGGTTCTCTAGTGATCCATATTCCTGAATCCACTTCGCAGCTGTCTTCTCGCCCACACCAGGAATTGATGGCAAATTATCTGATGGGTCGCCTCGAACCGCTGCAAAATCTGGATACTGCGCTGGCGTCAAGCCGTACTTCTCCTCGACCGCTTCTGGTGTCATTCGAGCTAAGTCCGCCACCCCGCGCTTGGGATACAGAACTGTTGTACTTGCATTCACCAACTGAAAAGAATCGCGATCACCTGTGCAAATGAGAACTTCATACCCATCAGTCTGGGCTCGCTTGGCGAGAGTGGCGATAATGTCATCGGCTTCAAATCCCTCCACTGCAAAATGGCGAATTCCAAAGGCGTGAACTAATTCATAGAGGTATGGAGTCTGGGATCGAAACTCATCGGGAGTCGCTGAACGGTTCGCCTTATATTCCGGAAATCTCTCACTGCGAAAAGTCTTACGAGAAACATCGAAAGCTGCCGCAATGTGGGTCGGCTTCTCGTCTCGAATGAGATTTGTCAGCATGGATGCGAAACCATAGATTGCATTGGTAGCTTGTCCTGAAGCTGTTGCAAAGTTCTCAACCGGCAGAGCGTAGAAAGCACGGTAGGCCAACGAGTGGCCATCTATCAGAAGTAACCGTTTTTCCGCTTTCACTTGCGTGATTCTAGGCTTGCTCGCGCAGTTGTCTCGGTAGACTCCACGTCATGAGCGATTTTCTTCAAATTATCCGTGAACGCGGTTCTGGCGCACTTGACCAAAAAATGGGGATCGAAATAATTGAAGCATCCCCGCAGCGATTAGTTGGCACGATGCCGGTAGAAGGAAATACGCAGCCACTTGGGATCCTTCACGGCGGTGCCAATGTTGTCCTTGCGGAAAGTTTGGGGTCTATCGGAACTCAATTGCACGCTGGTCCTGATCGTCGAATTGTGGGCGTAGATATCAATGCCACGCATCACAAATCAGCAACCATAGGCAAAGTGACTGGTGTAGCAACAGCCATATCTCTAGGTAAGACTATGTGCTCGTATGAAATTGTTATAACAAATGAGGCAGGTGAACGAACCTGTACGGCTCGAATCACCTGCCTCATTCTTGCTGAACGAAAGTAAATCGCTCAGGTCAATCTAATTAGTGATGGCCCTCTGCTGCGCCAGTTCCAAGGTATGCCGCACGCACTGCTGGATCGTTAAGTAGATCAGAAGCCTTAGCTTCCTTCACCACTTTTCCGGTCTCCAGAACATATGCGCGATGCGCGCGTTGGAGTGCTTGCTGAGCATTCTGCTCAACCAGAAGAATTGTGGTTCCAGTCCTATTGATCTCGGTGATGATTCTGAAGATATTTTGAATCATCATTGGAGCAAGACCCATGGAAGGCTCATCGAGAAGAAGAAGCTTTGGACGGGCCATAAGTGCGCGACCAATAGCAAGCATTTGCTGCTCGCCACCAGAGAGAGTTCCGCCAGCTTGACCGGAGCGTTCTTTCAAACGTGGAAACAAGTTATATACATTTTCGAGATCTTCATTCATCTCAGCTTTGCGGTTCTTGCGGAAGTACTTTCCGATTTCAAGATTCTCGAGCACGGTCATGCCTGGGAAAATTCCGCGACCTTCTGGCGCTTGTGAGATACCCAGCTCTACGCGCTCATGCGCAGAGACTTTAGAGATATCTTGACCATCAAAAATGATCGATCCGCTACCGACGGGGCGAAGTCCAGAGACGGTCTTGAGCATTGTGGTCTTACCTGCTCCGTTAGCGCCGATAAGTGTGACGATCTCGCCTTGATTGACAGTGATGCTTATGCCTTTGATTGCCTCAATTTTTCCATAGAAAACGTGAAGGTCATTAATTTGAAGATTCATCGGCAGGCGCTCCTAAGTAGGCTTCGATGACCTTAGGGTCATTCTGAACTTCAGTAGTTGTTCCATCGGCAATCTTTACGCCGAAGTCCAAAACAGAGACTCGGTCGGAGATTCCCATGATGAGGGACATATCGTGTTCAATCAAGAGAACGGTGTAACCGTTGTCGCGAATGCGGCGAATTGTGGCGGCTAGCGCAACCTTTTCGGCCGGGTTAAAGCCAGCAGCTGGCTCGTCCAACATAATTAATTCTGGATTTGTTCCCATAGCGCGAGCGATCTCAAGTCGACGCTGATCTCCATAAGGAAGATTTTTGCCGAGTTGATCTGCGCGGTGATCGATTCCCATGAACTTAAGCAGCTCGTGCGCCTTCTCACGATCTTGCTTCTCTTCGCGACGTGCACGAGGAGTACCAAAGAGTGAGCCGACCAAACCTGACTTCTTATGTACATCAGTTGCAGTCATGACATTTTCAAGTGCAGTCATCTCGCCCCAGAGTCGAACATTCTGGAAGGTACGAGCGATGCCACCACGAGTGATGTTCTGACGCTTCTTTCCAACGACACTCTCTCCCTTGAAAAGAATCTCGCCAGATGTTGGGGTGTAGACGCCGGTAACCACGTTAAAGACTGTTGTCTTTCCGGCTCCGTTAGGGCCGATCAGTGCGCAGATCTCGCCCTTGTTAACGTGGAAATCCACGCCATCAAGTGCCGAGACGCCACCAAAGCGCATGGTCACATTTTTGAGTTCAAGAATTCTCTCAGACATTTACTCACCTGCCTTTGTAATTTTTTCGCGCTTCTTGCGAGGCAGCAAACCATCTGGACGAATGTTCATAATCAGAACAAGTGCTACACCGAATACGAATTGGCGGGCATTGGAGATAAAGCGGATGCGCTCTGGAATATAGGCAAGGAGTGTTCCACCCAAAATAACGCCCCAGATATTTCCCATTCCGCCGAATACGACGCATGAGAGAATAAGTACGGAGATGTTGAAGGAGAACATATCGGGCGCTACATACATTGATTTGGATGCAAAGATCACTCCTGCAGCGCCACCAATCGCAGCTCCGATGGAAAATGACCAGATCTTGTATTTAAGAGTTGAGACACCCATGAGCGCTGCAACATCTTCATCTTGGCGGATAGCTTCCCAGGCACGACCAGGACGACGTGCAGTGAAACGACGCACCATCCAGATGATCAAGAGAATCATGATCACAACTACCCAGAAAAAAGATTCCATGTGATCTAGACCAAAGGAGACTCCGAGCGTCTTTGGTGGATTTGGAACGTTTGCAATTCCATTTGGGCCACCGATGCTGGGATTATTTACAGCAACGATACGAACGATCTCTCCAAAGCCCAATGTAACAATCGCTAGATAGTCACCACGTAGACGCAAGGTAGGCAGTCCAAGGAGTACGCCAGAGAGCATGGCAAGTGCCATACCAAGTGGAAGACATTCCCAAGTATTCCAATGGAAGTGAGTACCCATAATTGCTGCGGTATAGGCACCGATTGCAAAGAAGGCCACATAACCTAAGTCGAGAAGTCCACTCTTTCCCACCACAATGTTTAGACCCAGCGCCATCAATACGAACATGCCAACTGGGTAAACGAGAACAGCCTGATAGGAAGAGATTGGAGTATTAAGAATATTTGTGAATGAGAAGTTGCCGGCATAAGGCAACATCATCACAACTGCAATGAGTCCAATAACGAAGGTAGAGCGAGTAGGACGGTTCCAGCCCTCCCAAATTTCTGCACCCTTATCGCGAATATTTAACATGATCACATTCCCCCTTAGACACGACTTTGCTGAACGGCTTCGCCGAAGAGCCCGTTAGGTTTGAATAGAAGGACAAGCACCAGAACAACGAAGACAGTTACTGACTTCCATTGGGTACCGAGAACTGCAGCGATGAATACTTCGAGGAGACCAAGGGTCAACCCACCAAAGAATGCACCGCGAAGATTTCCGATTCCACCGAGAACTGCTGCAGTAAAGGCTGCAAGTCCAATGGAGAATCCCACGTTGTACTTTGTATTTTCATAGACAGTCTCATATAAGAATGCTGCGGCGCCCGTCATGAATCCACCGATCAAGAATGTTGCGGAGATGACTCGGTTGAGGTTAATACCCATCAAGCGGGAAGTCTCTTCTGACATAGATACTGCGCGGATTGCTTTTCCAAGCAAAGTCTTTGAGACGAAGCGATCAACTGCAAAAAATAGTGCAGCAGCGAAAACGATCACAAGCAAAATGTCGTTACGGATGACGACGTTATTTGGAGTATTCACATCTCCGATAGTGATAGCGCCAAATTTGCGGAGCAAGCGAGGGTTGGACATCGGGGTGGAGTGAGTCAAGATACGTACGCCCTCTTGCAGCATGATCGATGTGCCGATTGCCGAGATCAAGCTGGCAAGGCGGTTAGTGCCTTTGGCACGCAGACGACGATAGGCAATTAATTCGACCATCACTGCGGTAACGCCTGACATCAACATCGAGGCGATCAAGCATGCGCCCATTGTGTAGAAAAGTCGGAAGCCATGTAGCGGATCAGTGTTCTGATCAAAATGAAAGAAGTAGCGCGAGACAATCACAGTGGCAAAGGTGCCGACCATAAAGATTTCAGAGTTTGCGAAGTTGATGAGGCGAAGAACGCCATAGACCATGGTGTAACCCAAGGAGATCAGAACATAAATGAAACCCAGCGCAAGACCTGAGATAAGCAAAGGCCAGAACTGATTAAGGACTACCGAGAAATTCATCAGACCTACTTCTTAATAATTCTTGAGGGATTTAGGTGCTCTTACTTGTGCTGACTTTAATCAAGGAAGTGTCCCGACTCCCCCATTTAGGGAGAATCGGGACACATTTACTACTTATTCCTAGACTCTTACGAGTTTAGAACTGGATTAACGGCTTAGACAGCACCGAAGTACTTGATTGTTCCGTTAACTACCTGGAAGCCACCAACTGGAGCTCCGCCTACAACCTCGCCGAAGCGAGTGAACTTGAGGACAGTCTTGCCATCAAGGCCGTAGAAGGTACCTGTTGATACGCAGAGCTGGATTCCAGCGCGAGATGTCTTACCCTGCTTGATGCAAGCAAGGAAAACGTTTGTCGCGTTGAATGTCTCTGTTACGTATACGTGGCCTGCAGCTGTCTTGAGGCCTGTGGCCTTTGTGAATGCTGCTTGCTGTGCATCAGATGCTGCGATTTCGAAAGGTACAGCAGGTGCTGTGAACTTTGAACCTTCAGCTGCAGCCTTACCAGCTACACCGATGTATGCATCGTTAAGAACTCCATCGCCACCGGCGAATGTGCCCTTCCATGATGCATCGTCAAGAGCCTTTGCAAGCTGTCCACCGTCTGGGTAGTAACCGGTGTAGATGACAACGTTTGCTCCTGCTGACTTGATCTTTGCCACTGTTGCTGAGTAGTCAGATGTCTTTTGAGCAACTGAGTCCTTGCCAACGAGTGAAACTTTTGTTGCCTTGATGTAATCAAGAGCAGCATCGCGAAGACCTGTTCCGTATGGTGTCTGGTCATCAATGACGTAGACCTTTGGTGATGTAACACCCTTTGTTGACCAGCGAACTACTGCTGGACCTTGAAGAGCATCGTTACCAACGACACGGTGGAAGAATGGGTATCCGTTATCTGCAGACTTTGGATCAGTCAAGGTAACGCGGGTTGCTGATGGTGAAACCATTGTCAAACCGGTTGACTTGTATGAAGGGAATGATGCGATTGATGCACCTGAGTAAGCAGGTCCAACTACACCGACTACTGCCTTGTTAGCAGCGATTCCTGGTGCAACTGTTCCAGCGACTGCGCCTTCACCCTGATCGTCAGCTGTAATTAACTTAACTGTGACTGCTGGGTTTGTAGCGTTATAGATTGCAACAGCTGTCTTTGCGCCAAGAAGTTCATCCTGACCTGTCTGTGCATCTGTACCAGTCAATGGTCCCTGGTAAACCAAGGTTACTGACTTTGTTGCTGCGTTAGCTGATGAAAGTGCAACTGATGCCAATACGAGGCCAGATGCAGCTACAACAGCAAGAACGCGCTTTGAGTTCTTGTTCATGTAGAACCTTCCTGTTTTTTCTTTCTTATCCCGGGACAGGGAGGGTAGAAGAATAGAGGTCAGGTAGAGGTGAATTCAATCCGGATTAGCCCAAATCGAGATCTTTACCCGATTGTTACAAAGATCGGGGGCTGATTTATGCGGGGAAAATGCGAACCATCTGCAGATGGGTGAATTACTTGTCCGGGACTGAATCTGGCGAGATGACGGCCTCGGCAACACCCTTCATCGTCATTCGGCGATCCATGGCGGCCTTTTGTATCCAGCTAAAGGCTTCTGGTTCGGACAAATTGAGTGCGGCCATCAAGATGCCTTTTGCACGATCAATCAACTTTCGAGTTTCCAGCCGCTCATGAAGATCTGCAACCTCATCCGCTAGCGCTCGAAGTTGGGTATGACGACTGACAGCAATTTCGATTGCAGGAACTAAATCTGATATCGAGAAGGGTTTAACGACATAGGCCATGGCGCCGGCATCGCGCGCTCGTTCAACTAATTCTCGTTGGCTAAAAGCTGTCAGCATAAGAACTGGTGCGATATCAATAATAGATTGCGCAGCAGTAATGCCATCCATTTCTGGCATTTTCACATCCAGTATCGCAAGATCGGGCTTGTACTCCTTTGCGAGTGCTACTGCTTCGACTCCATTAGTCGCCTGTGCAATAATCTCATAGCCTGCTTCGGTCAGCATTTCGACTAGATCAAGTCGGATGATTGCTTCATCTTCAGCGACAAGAATGCGCGTCTTTTTCTTATCTGTGGCAGTTGCACCATCTGTACTCATGTGCCTCGAGTCGGATTTGAACCGACACTGTGCGGATTTTGAGTCCGCCCTCTCTACCGTTGGAGTACCGAGGCGTGCCGCAATTATATGGCCATACGGCTAGCCGGGAAATTCGAGAAGTGGGTGCTTACTTTCGGTAAGCGGGGGCTACCCCACCAACAGCATCACCTGCGCGGTGCACGCGCATTGCATTTGTCGATCCAGGGATTCCTGGAGGTGAACCTGCAACGATGATCACTTCTTCACCCTTTTTAACACGACCAGAATCGAGAAGAATTGCATCAACCTGCTTCACCATCTCATCGGTGTGATCAACAGATGGAGTAATCATTGGTTCGATTCCCCACGACAAGGCAAGTTGGTTATAAACATGCGTCTCTGGAGTCAACGCCAAAATAGGAATTGGCGAACGCAATCTCGACATACGACGAGCAGAGTCTCCACTTTGCGTAAATGCAATCAAATACTTAGCTCCAACAATTGCGCCAACTTCAGCCGCGGCTTTAGTAATTGCGCCACCTTTTGTATGAGGAGTGTGTCCGAGAGGTGCAATCCGATTGAGCATCGCCTCTTCTGTGCGCGCAATAATGCGACTCATGGTGAGAACGGATTCAATGGCGAAATCTCCGACTGAGGTTTCCCCCGAAAGCATGAGCGCATCGGCACCATCGAGAACAGCATTTGCACAGTCAGTCGCTTCGGCGCGAGTCGGACGTGAATTGGAGATCATGGAATCGAGCATTTGAGTAGCAACAATTACTGGCTTTGCATTTGCGCGAGCTAGCTCGATACAACGCTTTTGAACAAGTGGTACTTCTTCAATCGGCATTTCAACGCCGAGATCACCACGAGCAACCATGATGCCATCAAAAGCTGCGACGATCTCTTCTAGATTATCAACCGCTTGAGGCTTCTCAATTTTCGCAATTACGGGGCGACGAATTCCTTCTTCATCCATGATTGCATGAACATCCTTAATATCAGCTGCGCTGCGTACAAAGGAGAGAGCGATGAAATCTGCGCCAGCGCGAAGACCCCAACGAAGATCATCGCGATCCTTCTCCGAGAGAGCTGGTACTGACACTGCTACGCCGGGAAGATTGATGCCCTTATTGTTTGATACTGCGCCTGGCTCGATGCATTTGGTGATGACATCGTTGCCCTTAACTTCAACCACTTCGACCGTAACTTTGCCATCATCAATCAAAATGCGATCGCCCGCTTTACAATCACCGGGAAGACCTTTGTAGGTGGTACCCACACGATCCTTGGTGCCAGAGACTTCATCAGTAGTAATCGTGAAAATATCTCCGCGGGCCAAGTTGTGTGGTCCATTTTCGAAACGGGCTAAGCGAATCTTTGGCCCTTGGAGGTCCACGAGGATTGCCACTGCTGTGCCAGCTTTGGCTGCTCCCGCGCGAACTAAATCAAGTCGAGCCTGATGTTCTTCGTAGCCGCCGTGAGAGAGATTAAGCCGGGCCATATTCATTCCCGCCGCGATAATCTCATCGATCTTCTCGGGTGATTCAACAGCAGGACCCATGGTGCAAACAATTTTCGCTCTACGCATACCTCAACCTTAACCTAATTAATATCTACGAAATGGATTACTAGTAAGTAAATGGAGTGAATCAGACCATCAACGATCGTTCTGTGGGTGTAATTGGTGCGGGAAGTTGCGTCTCCCCTACCAAATAAGTATCAACCGCAGCAGCAGCAGAGCGCCCTTCTGCGATCGCCCACACGATGAGTGATTGACCACGGCCCGCATCGCCAGCAACAAATACACCATCTATGCTCGTCTGGAAGTGTGCATCTCGCTTAATGTTTCCACGATCATCAAATTCAACACCTAATTGTTGTAGCAGCGGTGATTTCTCTGGTCCGACAAATCCCATAGCAAGAAATGCAAGATCGGCCGGAATTTCTCGCTCTGTTCCCGCAATTGCCTCAAATTTTCCATTAACAAATTGAGTCTCCACCAATTTAAGAGCGCGAAGATTTCCTTGGCTATCGCCCAAGAATGATTCGGTAGAGACAGCAAAGAGACGTTCACCCGACTCTTCATGGGCGCTACTGACGCGATAAATCATTGGATAGGTAGGCCACGGTTGAGCAGAAGGTCGCTCATCTGTTGGTCGCGGCAAAATCTCAAGTTGAGTAACACTTGCAGCGCCTTGGCGAATTGCTGTGCCGAGACAATCTGCTCCGGTATCTCCACCTCCGAGAATCACAACATGCTTTCCTGCTGCGTTAATGGGTGGTACTTCAGTGAGTTCCTTCAACCCTTGCTTGTTACCCCAAGGCAAATATTCCATTGCTTGGTGAATACCTTTAAGTTCGCGTCCAGGTACCTGCAGGTCGCGCCAATTAGTTGAGCCCACCGCAAGGACTATCGCATCATATTTTTTGCGTAGATCTGCGCCGGTGATTTCCCCGCCCACATCGACGCCTGCCCGAAAACGCGTTCCTTCGGCTTCCATCTGTCGCAAACGGCGATCAAGAATAGATTTCTCCATTTTAAATTCTGGAATTCCATAGCGAAGTAATCCACCGATTCGATCGGCGCGCTCATAGACAGCAACGGTATGGCCAGCGCGAGTCAATTGTTGAGCAACTGCAAGACCTGCGGGTCCAGAACCAATAACAGCAACAGTTTTGCCAGTGAGGCGATCTGGAGGAAGGGGAACAACATGTTCATTCTTAAATGCTTCTTCAATAGTGCGAAGCTCTACTTGCTTGATGGTGACCGCATCAGCATTGATTCCGACTACGCACGCTGTCTCACATGGTGCTGGGCAGAGCCGACCAGTGAACTCGGGGAAATTATTTGTCGCATGTAAGCGGGCAAGGGCTTCCTTCTTCTCATTTCGCCAAATCAAATCGTTCCACTCCGGAATGAGATTTCCCAGTGGGCATCCTTGATGACAGAAAGGAATGCCGCAATCCATACAGCGCCCCGCTTGCTTTTGAAGCTCAGGAAATGCCTGCTCTTCATACACTTCTTTCCAATCCTTGATGCGAACATCTACCGGGCGGCGAGTTGGTGTTTGGCGAGGAGTAGTTAAGAAACCCTTTGGATCAGCCATTGATTGCCTCCATGATTGCTTGATCTGCTGGTCGGCCCTCTGCCTCAGCCTTAGCGATAATTGATAGCACTCGCGCATAATCCCTAGGCATAACTAATGAAATACGCGACTTAGCACTCTCCCAATCCTTAAGTAAAGAATCAGCAACGACTGAACCCGTTTCTACATGGAAAGATGAGAGAAGCTCGCGCACGCGCGCTTCTTGATCTACCGGAAGAGCCAAGACATCAACCATTTCGGGATTAACAAGAAGTGGATTGAGATCGAGAACAAAGGCACGCCCACCAGACATTCCTGCCGCAAAATTACGGCCAGTTTTGCCAAGAATGAGAACTGTTCCACCTGTCATGTATTCACAACCATGATCGCCTACGCCTTCAACAATTGCAGTAGCGCCAGAATTGCGGACACAGAATCGCTCGCCCACATTTCCACGAATCATGATTTCACCGGAGGTTGCGCCGTAGCCGATAACGTTTCCGGCAATCACATTCTCTTCAGATGCGAAAGTTGCTTTCTCATCTGGGCGGACAATGACGCGCCCACCAGAAAGCCCCTTACCTACATAATCATTTGCATCACCATAAAGACGAATAGTTAATCCCTTAGGTATAAATGCACCGAGTGATTGACCGGATGATCCATGTAATGCAACATCAATGGTGCTATCAGGTAGCCCTGCTCCCCCATATCGACGTGTGATTTCTGAGCCCAGCATGGTTCCGGCTGTTCGGTTGATATTCCGAATTGGCATATCGATCTTTACTGGGTTCTTGTTCTCAAGGGCATCCATTGCGAGCTCAATTAACTTATTGTCGAGCGCCGCGGCAAGTCCGTGATCTTGAGTTGTGGTGTTAAAGCGTGGCGCATCGGTGGCAAAGACTGGTGCCAAAAGCAATGGCGCAAGATCTAAGCCACTCGCTTTCCAATGATCGACCGCAACGCGAGTATCCAAGAATTCCACTTGACCGACTGCTTCACCTAACGTGCGGAAGCCAAGCTTGGCAAGCCATTCTCGAACTTCCTCAGCGATGTATTCGAAGAAGGTTTCAACGAACTCTGGCTTGCCAGAGAATCGTGCGCGAAGCGCTGGGTTCTGAGTGGCCACACCTACTGGACATGTATCTAGATGGCAGACGCGCATCATGACGCAACCAGAAACAACAAGTGGCGCTGTTGCAAAACCGAACTCTTCTCCACCAAGGAGCGCAGCAATGACAATATCTCGACCAGTTTTCATCTGACCGTCAACTTGAACAACGATGCGGTCGCGAAGACCATTGAGCATCAGAGTTTGCTGCGTTTCTGCAAGGCCAAGCTCCCAGGGAGCGCCTGCATGCTTGAGTGATGTCAAAGGTGATGCGCCAGTTCCGCCATCGTGGCCAGAGATCAATACGACATCTGCGTGTGCTTTAGAGACGCCAGCAGCAACGGTTCCGATACCAACTTCGGCAACAAGCTTTACGTGAATTCGCGCATCCTTGTTTGCATTCTTGAGATCGTGAATTAACTGCGCTAGATCTTCAATGGAATAAATATCGTGATGAGGAGGTGGTGAAATTAAACCTACGCCAGGAGTTGAGTAACGAACTTTGGCAATCCATGGATAGACCTTGCCACCAGGTAGCTGGCCACCTTCGCCCGGCTTTGCGCCTTGCGCCATTTTGATTTGAATATCATCAGCATTCACTAAATATTCAGATGTCACACCGAAGCGGCCAGATGCCACTTGCTTAATTGATGAACGCTTTGAGTCACCATTAGCTTCTAGCGTGTAACGAGATGGATCTTCGCCACCTTCGCCAGTGTTGGACTTTCCACCTAGACGATTCATAGCAATAGCTAGCGTCTCATGCGCTTCGGCAGAGATTGATCCGTACGACATTGCGCCCGTAGCAAAACGCTTTACGATTGAAGAAACTGGCTCCACTTCCTCGAGCGGAACTGGTGGTCGTAGGCCTTCTTTAAAAGTGAAGAGTCCGCGAAGGGTCATCAAATTCTTTGATTGATCATCAATTTTCTGGGTGTAACGCTTGAATATGTCATAACGCTTAGAGCGAGTGGAATGCTGAAGCGTGAAGACGGTTTCTGGATCAAAAAGGTGTGGTTCACCATCTCGGCGCCACTGATACTCCCCGCCGATCGGAAGTCGCTTAGTTCCTGGAACTTCTCCCCCCGGTGGATATGCAATGTGATGTCGCTTGATGGTCTCTTCGGCAATCGTCGCAAGTGATATTCCCCCGAGGCGTGAAGTCACACCAACGAAATATTCATCCACAACTTCCTTCGATAGACCGATTGCTTCGAAAACTTGAGCGCCGGTATATGAGGAGATGGTGGAGATGCCCATCTTGGACATGACTTTAAGTACGCCTTTACCTAATGACTTAATTAAATTTGCAACGGCCTTCTCAGGTGTAATGCCCGTGATCACGCCTTGGCGTACTAGATCTTCGGCAGATTCCATCGCGAGATATGGATTAACTGCAGCTGCGCCAAATCCCACGAGAAGTGCGACGTGGTGGACTTCGCGAACTTCACCTGTCTCAACGACTAGGCCAACTTGGGTACGAGTCTTCTCGCGAATCAAATGGTGGTGGACAGCTGCAGTGAGTAAGAGCGAAGGAATCGGCGCATCTTCTGAGTCGCCATCACGATCGGAGAGCACGATGATGTGCGCACCATCAGCGATTGCTTGCGAAACTTCCCGGCGAATTTCTTGAATCCGATCGCGTAGAGCTTCTCCGCCACCTGCAACTGGGAAGAGTCCACGAACGACGTGCGCCTGAAAGCCTTCCTGATCACCATCATCATTTGCGTGAATAATTTTGGCGAGCTCGTCATTATCTATGACTGGGAAATCTAGTGAGATCTGTTTGCATGACTCCGCGCTGGGATCTAAGAGATTGTGCTCTGGCCCAATACTTCCGCCAAGTGAGGTGACAAGCTCTTCGCGAATTGCATCTAGTGGTGGATTTGTTACTTGCGCGAAGAGTTGGGCAAAATAATCGTAGAGATTACGTGGCTTATCGGAGAGCGCAGCGATCGGCGTATCGGTTCCCATGGAACCAAGGGCTTCTCCGCCACTCTTTGCCATCGGAGTCAAAATAATACGTAACTCCTCCTCAGTGTAACCAAAGGCGCGTTGGCGACGAACAACTGATGAGTGCGGATAAACAATATGTTCGCGTGCAGGTAGATCGGCAAGTCGAACTAATCCATCTGCAAGCCACTTTGAATATGGCGCAGCTTCTGCCAGCGAGTTCTTAATTTCACTGTCTTCAATAATGCGGCCTTCTTCAATGTCCACAAGGAACATACGACCTGGTTGGAGTCGTCCCTTCCGCGCAATCTTTTCCGGTGCAAAATCAAGTACACCCACTTCTGAAGCGAGTACTACAAGTCCATCGTGAGTTACCCAATAACGAGATGGACGCAGGCCATTACGATCAAGAACTGCTCCCACTTGATGGCCATCTGTAAATGTCACACATGCCGGCCCATCCCATGCTTCCATCATCGTGGAGTGAAATTGATAGAAATCGCGGAGCTTCTGCGGCATGGTTGCGTGGTTCTCCCACGCTTCTGGAATCATCATCAAAACTGAATGTGGAAGTGAGCGACCACCGAGATAGAGAAGTTCGAGCACTTCATCAAAGGAGGCAGAGTCCGACCCAGAAGTATCAACGATCGGGAAGAGGCGATTGAGATCTCCTGGAATAAGTGAACTTGCGAGGAGATTCTCGCGCGCACGCATCCAGTTACGGTTACCACGCACTGTATTGATTTCACCATTATGCGCGATGAAACGATATGGGTGCGCAAGTGGCCAGGAAGGGAAAGTGTTAGTTGAAAAACGTGAGTGAACGAGTGCGAGCGTGGATGTAACTCTTGGATCAGAGAGATCGGTAAAGAAATCTTCCAATTGGCCGGTCGTAAGCATTCCCTTATAAACAATGGTACGAGAGGAGAGGGAGGGGAAATAAACCGGGAAGTTATGTTCTACTCGCTTACGAAAACAAAAAGCAAGACGATCGAGAACTAGATCGCTCTCTCCTTTTTTGCCCGCGAGAAAAATCTGTTCAAACTTTGGCATGACAGAGACGGCGGTCTTACCTAGCGATGATGGATTTGTAGGCAGATTGCGCCAACCCAGAATTGTTAATCCTTCTTCATTTGCAATCTTTTCAATTTCCGCACGATCAGAGAACGATGGCTCTACAAAAGCGATTCCTGTTGCATAGGAACCAGCTGCCGGAATCTGAAATTCGACTACTTCTTGATAAAACGCATCTGGCACAAGGATGAGAATTCCAGCGCCATCGCCGCTATCAGGTTCGGCGCCTGATGCTCCTCGGTGTTCCATATTGCGAAGCGCAGTGAGCGCTTGCGAAACGATCTCATGAGTAGCTTTCTTATTGAGAGTTGCGACCATAGCAACGCCACATGCATCACCTTCGTGCATTGGGTCATAAAGACCTTGCGCAGGTGGCACAGAAGAAAACTTAGATAGTGCGGTCACGATCGCTCCTCATGAACGGTCGGGACGGCGGTGGCCCAACAACTTCAAACACTGCCGGGTAGATACCTCAGCGAGTGCGAAATGTTAGCAACTAGATGCCTGATAGGTGAAACAAATTGCCAATTCCCGCTGTGATCGCCATGCCTGCTGAGCCTCCGATAAGCACTCGTAAGGTGGGCTTTAAGAGCGGTGAGCCTGCAGTTTTGGCGCCAACTGCGCCCGTGGTGAGCAAGCCCAGAAGAGTGAACCCAACGATGGCATAGATACGCCCAGTCGAAGTTGGGGGAATCGCACCCAGTAGCGGTATTGAGCCGCCCAAGGTGTAAGCAATCGCCGATGCAAGAGATGCTTGTGCGGGGCGAGCTTTCGTATGGTCGAATTGACCAAGCTCATCACGCAAATGTGCTTCGAGTGCATCTCTCTCTGTCATTACCTTTGCCACTTGCGCAGCTAGATCATAGGAGAGCCCACGATCCACATAAATTTGAGTGAGTTCGGCTAGTTCACCTTCCGGATCGGTCCGTAGATGCTCAATCTCTAACTGCTTATCTGATTCTTCAATATCTGCTTGAGATTTCACGGATATATATTCACCGACGGCCATCGACATGGCGCCAGCAGCGATTCCGGCGATTCCCACAGTCCAGAGTAATTTTGAATTTTGAGAGGCAGCTGCAATTCCGATCATCAATGAAGCGGTGGCAACGAGACCATCATTGGAGCCAAGTACAGCAGCACGTAACCACCCAGATCGATGTGCTTTATGTTGGTGATTGCGTTGGTAAACCTCTTCAAGTGCCATGGTTTTACTCTACCTCTTTAGGTTTCGCTTTTCTCAGTACGACGAGGAGAGTTACCAGAAAAACTACTCCCCCCACCCAGACATTGAGTCGAATCCCAGCAATTGTGTGGGCTGAATCGATGCGGAGCGTCTCGATCCAGGTACGTCCAGATGTGTATATAAGTATGTATGCAAGAAATAATTTTCCGGCTGGCAAGGTGCGCAATTTTTTCCACTTCAGCAAAATAACCGCTCCCGCGAAACACCACAGGGCTTCATAGAGGAAGGTTGGGTGATAAGTCACATCCGCCAGATGATCGATACTTCTTTGGGCGATCGGAATTTTAAGCGCCCACGGCAGATCAGTCGGCTTTCCATAGAGTTCAGCATTAAACCAATTACCAAATCTGCCCACTCCTTGTGCGATTAAAATTCCGGGCGCAAGCGCATCTGCTAATTGCGGGAAGGTTAGTGAGCGTTCTTTACTTCGAAAAGCAAGATAGGCAACGAGGGCTCCAAGTGAGATTGCACCCCAAATTCCTAGGCCACCTTCCCAAATTTTAAAAGCGTTTTGCCAATTACCGGTCGCTCCAAAATATAGCTCAGGCGTTGTGATGACATGATAGATGCGACCACCGATGACTCCTGCCGGAATGACATAAACGGCGATATCGCTAATGTCCTCCGGATTGCCGCCCAAATTCTTATATCGGCGTTGTCCTAAAAGTACTGCGATGACAATTCCCGCAAGAATACAGATCGCATAGACATGAATTTTTAACGGACCCAACCCCACCATCGAGAATGATGGCGTTGGGATAAAACGATGCATAAAGAGCTACTTCACTCCAGCATCGGTCATGGCCTTTTTAAATTTTTCTGGGTCCATGTATTGAGTATTGCGATCAAGTTCTTTTCCGTTAACAAATACGGTTGGGGTGGCGTTGACGCCGCGTTTAGCAGCGTCGGCCTCGACCAACTTGGTCCAATCGGCGTACTTGCCCTCGTTCACGCACTTGGAAAATGAAGAATCAGTAATTCCCACCGAAGTGCCAAGTAAGAAGAGATAGTTGTTGGTCATGGTGCCGGAGTTCTCTTTGGATGGCTGATTGGCATAGATATTTGCATGCGCTTCTAGGAACTTGCCTGAATCCGCAGCACACGCAGACATATTGGCGGCCAAGATCGACTCAGGTCCAATAAATGTCATGGGATGGAATACAACCTTTGCCTTGCCTGACTTAACTAAATCATTGATGTACTTATTGTTGATTCCCTCAAAAGTTTGGCAGATAGGACATTGAAAATCCTCAAAAATATCAATTTTCACTTTAGCTGAAGGGTTATAAACCAGGCCGTAACCCTCTGATGCGGAAGCCGCTTTAGGAATTGCAGCGTTTGCATTAACTTTCTTATTTGAAGAAACTTTATAGATGCCGGTAAAGGCCACTATTACAACTACGCTCACAACTATTAAATTGCGAACAAAATTATCCTTCTTCTTTGCTTCTGCCATGTGGCTCTCCTATCGCTACTTATCTAATCCCAAGATACCCCGTGGATTACGGAATAAATAAATTCCCAAGGCCATTAAGCCTGTATCACGCGCAATCTCTTGGAGATATTTGGTTTGGCCAGCCGCTACTTTGCCGCCACCGCCAAAACAACCACAATCGATGGAGAGACCACGGGCCCATGCTTGGCTGATTGCAATGACAAAGATTGCCATCAAGAGCGCGGCCACTAATCCTGAGTATTTAACAAAGGCACCAAGAAGTATCAGAATGCCAACTGCAATTTCGATCCAGGGAAGGGCGTAGCCTAAATTTGCAGCAAGGGTGTTAGGCAAAATTTTGTACGCCTGTACCGCCATTCTGGCTTCTGCATTATTACCCGCCTTCAAATAGCCAGCAGTGAGCAAAACTCCACCAACAATGATCCGAAAAAACAGAGTTGCGATTGGTTGGAGTGATTTTTTCTTGAGCGATACGAGAAGAAATATAAATCCCAGGGGAACTAAAATATTTGTGAGCGCTTCGGCAAGTACCTTCATCGGCGCACTCCCTCGGCAAGTGAAGTCGCCAGTGCGCGCACGTTAGCTATACCTTCTTCTGATGTGGGAGCTTCTTGAATTTGGCGAATAAATGCCGAACCAACGATTACTCCATCTGCATATTGCGCAACTTCATGTGCTTGTTCTTTAGTGGACACTCCCAATCCGACCGATACTGGAAGGTCGGTTGTAGTGCGAATTCGCTCGACTAAGGAGCGGGCATTTCCTGAAACCGAAGTGCGAGTTCCAGTCACGCCCATCAAACTAGCCGCATATACAAAACCTGAACATTGCTTGGTAACTTGTGGCAAGCGGAGATCTCCCGTACTGGGGGCAACCACATAGATGCGGTTGACGTCATGTGCGCTCGTAAAATTATTCCAGTCTGCGGACTCTTCAATCGTCAAATCTGGAGTAATAACTCCGGATCCGCCACGTTTAGTAATTTCCAGCGCAAACTTCTCTACGCCAAATCGCTCAATCGGATTCCAATAGGTCATAACAACAGCAGGTACGCCCATCTTCACAGTCGCTTCTAAAATATCGAAGACATCACCAGCGGAAGTTCCTTGTGACAGTGATTGCTCCGCTGCAGCTTGTATAACCGGGCCGTCCATTACTGGATCGCTATAGGGGTAACCAATTTCGATCGCATCTACGCCACCATCCACCATTGCTTGAATTGCAGCAATACATAATTCCTTAGTGGGAAAACCTGCTGGCATATAACCAATCAACGCTGCACGGTTTTCACTGCGAAGTCGAACGAAGAGTTGGTCGAGCGCAGTTGCCATTAAAGAGGAATTCCAAAGTAATCAGCGGCAGTCTGTACATCTTTATCGCCGCGACCAGAGAGATTAATGAGAAGAACTGCCTCTTTGCCCATCTCATTTCCCACTTGAATGGCGCCAGCAAGTGCATGGGCTGTTTCAATGGCAGGAATAATTCCCTCTGTCTTGCACATCAAAGCAAAAGCGTTCATCGCTTGATCATCGGTAATTGCGCGATAAGTAGCACGGCCAATATCGTGAAGGTAGGCATGCTCAGGTCCGACCCCTGGGTAATCCAAACCAGCAGAGATTGAATGCGATTCGATTGTTTGGCCGTTGGCATCTTGCAGAACATATGAACGAGTTCCGTGGAGGACTCCCGGTGTTCCACCAGTGATTGTGGCTGCATGAAGCCCGGTTTCCACACCGCGACCACCTGCCTCTAGTCCAATGAGTTGAACATCGACATCATCGATGAAGGGATGGAAGATTCCGATTGCGTTGGAGCCACCACCAACACAGGCCAAGACAGCATCTGGTAGTCGACCGATCATTTCTAACATTTGTGCGCGTGATTCGACGCCAATGATTCGGTGGAAATCGCGGACCATGCTTGGGAATGGATGAGGACCAGCGACAGTACCTAGTAGGTAATGCGTGGTCTCTACATTAGTGACCCAGTCGCGCATCGCTTCATTGATTGCATCTTTAAGAGTTTTTGAACCAGTAGTTACGGGAATAACTTCAGCGCCAAGTAATTTCATCCGCGCTACGTTCAGTGATTGTCGCTTTGTGTCTTCTTCGCCCATGTAGACAACACATTCAAGTCCCATAAGTGCAGCTGCAGTTGCCGATGCAACACCGTGCTGACCTGCACCGGTCTCGGCGATGATGCGCTTCTTACCCATGCGCTTAGTAAGTAGCGCCTGTCCAAGCACGTTATTTATTTTATGAGAACCAGTGTGGTTGAGATCTTCGCGCTTAAGAAAAATCCGCGCTCCCCCAGCGTGCTCGGCAAATCGCTTTGCTTCAGTGATAATGCTTGGGCGACCGGTGTATGTGCGGTGTAATTCATTAAGGGTGTGCTGAAATTCAGGATCATGTTGTGCCGCAAGATGCGCAGCATCTAATTCATCGAGTGCGGCAATAAGCGCCTCAGGAACGAATCGCCCACCATAAGGACCGAAATGTCCGAGAATCTCGGAAGCAACTACTGGCGAATTCATGGGCAAATCTTAGCGACCAAGGAGCATGGAAATCCCAGTAGCCGGATCCCCCGCTTTCACAAGGGTTTCACCGACCAGAATGGCATTTCCCCCGAGATCTTCAATCGCTTCCACTTCTGAGCGTAAGGCGATCCCCGATTCGGCAACTTTGAGATGGCCAACGGGAATTCGAGGAAGCATGTGAGCGAAGGCACCAGGATCAACATCCAGCGTCTTTAAGTTCCGAGCATTAACGCCAATGATTTGGGCGTTGATCTCTAACGCTCGCTCGAGCTCTTCTTCGTTATGTACTTCTACTAAGACTTTCATGCCCAGCTCGTAAGAGAGATCATAGAAATCTTTGAGTTCAGATTGAGATAGTGCTGCAACGATTAACAACTGGAGGTCGGCTCCGATAGCACGCGATTCTCTCGCTTGGTATTCGGTAATGACAAAATCTTTTCGCAACAAAGGAAGATCTACCCGGGCACGAACAGCTTCGAAGTCAGCGATCGATCCTTTAAAGCGGCGCTCCTCTGTCAGCACGCTGATGACGCTGGCGCCAGCAAATTCATAACGTTCAGCTAGAGATGCTGGATCGGTAATCGGAGCTAAATCGCCTTTGCTGGGAGAAGATCGCTTAACTTCCGCGATGATGTTCATTCCAGGCTGTGCCAGGGCCGCGTATGCATCTCGAGGTGTAGGTGCGCGCGAAATTTGTTCTTGTAGCTCGGCCGGCGAGATCTTGCGGCGCGCTAAATCTTCTCGAACACCTTCGATAATTGAATCGAGAACTGTGCTCATAGCGTTGGGTCCTCCCCTGCGCTAAGTGCGCTCCACGTATTTACTGGCTTGGCGGCCCTGGCCGGACGATCGTACTTACGAGAGATTCCTCGACGAACAAGTCGGATCACTACTGCAATGACGGCTGCCAATGGAATGAGTGTGAAAATTATTGCGACTATTGGCGAGTGCATTACTTCACCATGGCATTCGCAGTCGCTATTGCTCCAAGGACTGCAGCAGCTTTATTAATACATTCTTGATTCTCCAACTCGGCGACGGAGTCGGCAACTATTCCAGCCCCGGCCTGCACATATCCGATTCCATCTTTAATCACGGCAGTACGAATAGCGATACAAGTATCAACATTTCCAGTGAAATCGATGTAGCCGATCGTTCCGCCATAAACACCACGACGCGTCTTCTCGGAATCTTCAATGATCTGCATCGCGCGTGGTTTTGGAGCTCCAGAGAGTGTCCCTGCAGGAAATACCGCGAAGAGGGCATCAACCGGAGATTTCTGCGAATCAAGTGTTCCCACAACAGTCGAAACAATATGCATCACATGGGAGTAACGCTCGATCTGCATAAATTCGACAACTTCAACGCTTCCAGGCGAACAGACGCGGCCTAAATCGTTGCGACCCAAATCGACCAACATTAAGTGCTCGGCCCGTTCTTTCGGATCTGCAAGCAACTCTTCTCCGACTGCGACATCGATCTCTGGATCCTCTGAGCGATGGCGCGTACCAGCGATGGGGTGAATCATCACTTCATCCCCAGTAACTTTCACTAGCGCTTCTGGGCTTGATCCCACTACATCCAAGCCATCGGCAAAGCGGAAGTAATACATATATGGACTCGGGTTATGAAGTCGGAGCATTCGATAAATATCGAAGGACGAGGAAGTCACTGGCATTGCAAATCGTTGAGAGAGAACTACCTGAAAAGCTTCTCCACTCTTGATCTCTTCTTTAATTTTCGCGACTTCAGCGCAGAATTCTTCCGAACTTGTTCCACTGATAAAATCAGGTGCAACTCGTGGAACAAGCGGGGCAACCAGAGATTGCGTAGGAACTGCTAACGCACGCTCCATCTCATCTAGCCGTCTTTGGGATTCGGCAAACGCTTCATCAATACGATCATCACTACCATCCCAATTGATGGCATTGGCAATCAACGTCAGAGTTCCATCAAAGTGGTCTAAGACTGCTAAATCGCTGGTCAGCATGTAAGCAATCTCTGGAATCGCTACATCGGCAATAGTTGATGGTTGAATCTTTTCTAAGCGACGAACCGTCTCGTAACCCATATATCCGACCAAGCCACCGGTGAGCGGAGGTAGCCCTTCAATTTTGGGTGATCGCAGATGTCCAGCAGTAATGCGAAGTGCTTCTAGCGGATCAATGTCATGCGGTGCGCCAGCCGGCATGGTTCCAAGCCAAGTGGCTCGACCATCTTGCTCAGTCAAAGTTGCTTGGGAGTTAACTCCGATAAATGAATAGCGAGACCAAACGCCACCATGTTCGGCAGATTCCAAGAGGAAAGTCCCACTTCGATCTGCGCCAAGTTTGCGATAAAGAGTGAGCGCAGTCTCGCTATCAGCAAGAAGTTTTCGCCACACTGGAATCACATTGTTTGATGTGGCGTGCTTGCGAAATTCTTCAAGTGTCATCGACATGAGTAATTACTCTCTAGATGAATTCGGAATTGATATCGGAGTATGGAAACATGTGCGATCACCGGTATGACAAGCAGCACCAGTCTGTTCAACCGAATACAAAATCGCATCACCGTCGCAATCGAGATCGATCGAGATCAATTTTTGAGTATGTCCAGAGCTCTCACCTTTTACCCAAAGTGCGCTACGGCTACGCGACCAATATGTTGCTTTGCTGGTCGAGATCGACAGCTCCAGCGCCTCTCGATTTACCCAAGCTAGCATCAAGACTTCCTTGGTCTGATGATCCTGGGCAATGGCCGCAACAAGCTCATCTTTGGCAAAACGATCAGCGAGAACTTCAGGCAGATTCATGGTGACATTCTCCCCTATTGAAGGCTATCGGCGTACAGGGAATTTGTGCTCAGCGAGATAGTTTTTGACTTCGCTAATGCCGAAGAGTCCGAAGTGAAAGACACTGGCAGCGAGAAGGGCATCTGCTCCTGCATTTAACGCTGATGCAAAATCCTCGATCTTTCCAGCACCACCGCTGGCGATTATGGGAACTCCACTTATTGCACGGGCGGCACGAATCATTTCAAGGTCATATCCAGCTTTGGTGCCATCGGCATCCATGGAGTTGAGGAGAATTTCGCCAACGCCACGAGCGATTCCTTCCTCGATCCACGCCATAGCATCAATACCGGTTGCAGTACGACCGCCATGGGTCGTCACTTCGTACCCGGAAGGAGTCTGCGCGCGACGAGCATCAACCGAGAGAACTAATACTTGATTTCCAAATCGGTCAGATATCTCATTAATCAATTGTGGGCGGGTAATTGCAGCAGTATTAATAGAAACTTTATCGGCGCCAGCTCGAAGCAACCGATTAACATCCTCGGCTTCCCGAATACCTCCACCAACGGTAAGTGGAATAAACACTTGTTCTGCAGTCTGGCGAACGATGTCGAGAGTTGTGTCGCGCTCCTCAACGCTGGCAGAAATATCTAGGAAAGTTAATTCATCCGCGCCCGCTACACCATATTTCTTAGCTAATTCCACCGGATCACCAGCGTCGACTAAGTTGGTGAAATTAACGCCTTTAACAACTCGGCCACCGGCCACATCCAGACAAGGAATGATTCGTTTCGCGAGGGTCATGGCTACTGATAACTCACTTCGATTGCTTGCGGGAGCGTAAAGGCCCCGGCATAAAGTGCCTTACCAACGATCGCACCCTCGATACCGATATCAGTGAGTGCCCGTAAATCTGCTAAATCCTTAAGAGTGGAGACGCCACCGCTAGCGATCACTGGTCGCGAAGTTGCCGCACACACCGCTTTAAGAAGTTCGATATTGGGACCAGCCAACGTTCCATCTTTTGCTACATCTGTCACGATGTAGCGGGAACAGCCATCACGATCAAGACGTTCTAAAGTTTCGAAGAGGTCGCCGCCCTCCTTCGTCCAACCGCGGGCAGCGAGTGTATGACCACGGACATCGAGACCTACTGCGATCCGATCTCCAAATTCTGAGATTACCTTCGCAGTCCAGATTGGATCTTCTAGCGCCGCAGTTCCTAAATTCACTCGCTTACATCCAGTTGCTAAAGCGCGACGAAGAGATTCATCATCACGAATTCCGCCCGAGAGTTCGACTTTGATGTCGACCGAAGCGATTACTTCTGCAAGCAGATCAGCATTGCTACCGATACCAAATGCGGCATCGAGATCCACTAAGTGAATCCACTCAGCGCCAGCTTCCACAAATTCGCGCGCTACTTCTATTGGTGCGCCATATGCACTCTCTTTGCTGAGTTCGCCTTGTACAAGTCGAACTGCTCTTCCGCCCTTAACGTCGATCGCAGGTAGTAATTGAAGTGGAGTGTTCATAGCGTTGCTACCCAGTTCTTAATTAATTGGGCGCCAGCTGCGCCACTTTTTTCCGGATGAAATTGAGTTGCGCTGACACAGGAAGTCTCAACTGCTGCGATGAAATCTTCGCCGTAGTTACAAGTTGAGTTGATCGCTCCCGGCACCGGTGTTTTGGCTGCAAAGGAGTGAACAAAGTAGAAGGACTCATCTTCAACACCTGCGAAAAGTGCCGAGCCTGCTCCAACGTTGATCGTGTTCCAACCAATATGAGGTAGGACTGGAGCTTTTAGCAGACTCACTTCACCTGGCCAGATTGCCAGACCAGCGCTCCCCTGTTTCTCGGTTCCGCGAGTAAAGAGAATCTGCATTCCCACACAAATTCCAAAGATAGGCATATTTGCTGCGACGCGAGCAGCAACAACTTGGTCAGCTTTTGCGGCAAGAAATTGATTCATGCACGCTTCATATGCGCCAACTCCCGGAACTACTAGGCCATCGGCTTTCTCACAGATTGCTGGGTCAGAGGTAACAACTACATCAGCATGCGCGAGTTGAAAGGCGCGCAGCGCCGAATGTAAATTCCCGGATCCGTAATCCAGAATTGCTATCAAAGAACGCCCTTGGTGGATGGAATACCTGTAGTGCGGCCATCGATTGCAACCGCATCGCGAAGTGCGCGCGCAACGGCCTTGAATTGCGCTTCAAAGACGTGGTGGGCGTTGCGACCTTCAAGAACGCGTACATGCAGTGCGATTCGCGCTTCGGCAACAATTGACTCCCAGATATGACGACCAAGTGTGGTGTCGAAAGTACCAATCAATTCAACGATCTCTGGTTGGCGGTGAACCAGATACGGACGCCCCGAAAGATCAACGGCTGCTTGAACAAGCACTTCATCGAGTGGAACCATGGCATCGCCAAAGCGACGAATTCCTGCCTTATCTCCCAGCGCTTCCCGAAGAGCTTGGCCAAAAGCAAGTGATGTATCTTCAACAGTATGGTGAGAATCGACATCAATGTCACCAGAAGTCTTCACGGTGAGATCAAAACCTGAGTGCTTGCCAAGTTGTGAGAGCATGTGATCGAAGAAAGGGACTCCGGTATCTACCGAAATTTGGCCAGATCCATCGAGATTAATTTCGACGCTTACGCGCGACTCTTTCGTCTCGCGAACAACTTTTGCACTTCTCATTTTGACTCGTCTCTCTTGTAGTACTCCAATTATGAAGTAAGGCTCTTCAATTCTGTTAAAAAGCGATCATTCTCCGCTGGTGTTCCGATAGTTACTCGTAGGTATTGCGGGATTCCAATATCGCGAATCAAAATTCCCCGATCTACAAGCCGCTTCCATAGATCCGATGGACTTCCTTCAAAACCAGTGAACATCAAGAAGTTTGCAGAGGAGGGAACGACGTCAAGCCCTAGTGACTCAAGCTCTGATTTCACGCGATCTCGTTCGGAAATCAGACGGGCAACTTCAGCCAAAAGAAGTGGTGCATTTTCCAGTGCAACTTCAGCCATCGCTTGGGTCTGGGCGCTCAAGTGGTAGGGCAAGCGCGTGACGAGCGCTGCATTGATGATCTCGGGACGCGCAATTAAATATCCAACGCGCGCTCCGGCAAAAGCAAATGCCTTACTCATGGTGCGCACAACAACAATGTTGGGATATTTATCAATCAGAGTCACTGCCGATATTTCTTCCGAGAACTCAGCGTAAGCCTCATCGACGATCAGCAAGCCAGACACTTCAGAAGTAGCGATAGCGAGTTTGGTTATGTCGCTCAGAGATAACGAAGTACCTGTCGGATTATTGGGAGTAGTAATGAAAGTCAGGGCTGGTTGTGATTTAAGAATTTGGGCCACGGCGGCATCCGAGTCCAGTGTGAAATCAGCGCGACGAGTACCTGAGCTCCACGGAGTTTTGGTTGTCTGCGCTATCAAGGGGTGAACTGAATAGGATGGAAGAAATCCAAGAGCGCCTCGCTCTCCCATTGCAAGCATCAGTGTTTGAAGAATTTCATTGGAACCATTTGCTGCCCAAATATTCTCCACGGTAAAAGATGTCGCTGATCGGGAGTTGATGTAGCTTGCAAGTGAGCTTCGAAGCTTTACGGCATCACGATCTGGATAGCGATTGAGTGTGTGAAGGAGATCTGCTAGCCGCGCTGTCATTTGAGAGATGACACTTTCTGGAAGCTCGTATGGATTCTCATTGGTATTGAGTTGAATCATCTTCTCCATCTGCGGAGCGCCATAAGGAGTAAGACCTAGCAGGTCAGCGCGCAGCGGTAGCCAGGCCGGCCACTGTGAATTCATCGCTTCTTCTCAAATCTTGCTGAGATCGCTTCACCGTGCGCTGGCAAATCTTCCGAGTGCGCAAGAGTGATGACATTCGCCGCAATCTCCGTGAAAGCTTTCTCATCGTAATTAATAAAGGTGACGCCTTTGAGGAAGCTCTGCACTGACAGTCCGCTGGAGTGACATGCGCACCCGCCTGTGGGAAGTACGTGGTTTGAGCCCGCGGAGTAATCACCCAATGACACGGGCGAGAAATTTCCAAGGAAAACCGCGCCGGCATTACGAATCTTTTTGGATACCGCAACTGGATCTTGGACAAGAAGTTCGAGGTGTTCGGCAGCATATGCATTAACAACGTCAATTCCCTGATCGATGGAATCAACTAGTACCACGGCCGATTGTTTTCCAGAGAGCGCAGTGCGAATTCGGTCCTGATGTTTTGTGGCAGATACACGAATCTCTAATTCCCGTTGAACATCAAAGGCAAGCTTTTCTGAATCCGTAACAAGTACGGCGGCGGCAATCACATCATGTTCGGCTTGGCTGATGAGATCGGCCGCAACTTCACCTGCGCTTGCCTGGGAATCTGCAAGCACGGCCACTTCAGTTGGGCCCGCTTCTGAATCTATTCCGATTTTTCCACGAAGTGCACGCTTGGCTGCGGCAACATAAATATTTCCTGGGCCGGTGACCATATCGCTCGGCTCACAGACTCCCTCAACCCCATAAGCAAACATTGCAACTGCTTGTGCGCCACCAATTGCGTAGACCTCGGTGATGCCGAGCAAAGCGCAAGTTGCCAGAATAGTTTTGTTGGGAAGTCCGTTGTTATCAATTTGAGGAGGAGATGCAACGGCAATACTTGGCACTTGTGCAATTTGGGCCGGCACGACATTCATAATTACCGAACTGGGATATACCGCTCGACCACCTGGAACGTATAGCCCAACGCGATCGACAGGTATCCACTTCTGAACTACTTCTCCCCCGTCGACAACAGAGGTTGAAATATCAGATCGCTTCTGGTCGTTATGCACTTTCTTAATGCGCCTGATTGCCTCTTCGAGTGCGCCACGAATCGCGGGATCTAAAGAATCAAGCGCTTGTGAAATCTCATTCGCAGGAACGCGAATAGAAGCGGGGCGCACGCCATCAAATTCCAGGCAGAGATCGAGTAGATCAGATTCCGTGCCGTTTTTTACACGATGCAAAATTGGTGCAATCGCCGTGACTGCTGCATCAACATCCATCTCAGCTCGTGGCAAGAGTGCTTGATATCCAGATTTTGAGAGCGCGCGGCCGCGAAGATCTACGGTGCGCAATTGGACTGGATTCACTACTTAATTCTAACGGCCCGAGCTGAACACTCGCCTACCAATTATTCGTGTTAAACCAGACAGTCAGGCCCAAGAATCGACTTCAGATCGGCGCTAAGGCTTGGCGAAGATGTGACCCGCAAGTCATCGCCAATTTTTAGGACCATACTCTTATCGCCCTCATCCAATCTCAGGTGAACTTCCCGCTTTCCTGGGTGAGATCGCAGTATCTCTTTGATGCGATCAACGACGGGAGGGGTGCACCGTGTTTGATCCATGCTGATTACAAGTGGTCCAGTAGGTGCTGCCGAAATATCGAGAAGCGAGAGATCGAGAATAGTCAGACGAGGTTGTTCTTCCCGCTTATCAACGCGCCCACGAATCACTACAACTCGATCCTCCACCAAATTCATGGCATGAGTTTCGTAAGCTTTGGAATAAACCATGACATCTACAGCGCCTTCTAAGTCCTCCACCGTGACGATCGCCCAAGATGCGCCTTGGCGAGAGACTTTTCTTTGAATCTGAGTGACAAGTCCACCAATGGTGACAATTGCTTCGTGACCAATGGATTCATCGCTGATCTGACTAATTGGCATATCGGTGGCGGCGCGAAGTACATGTTCAACCCCGAGCAATGGGTGGTCAGAGACATAAAGTCCCAGCATCTCGCGTTCATAACTGAGTAGCGTGGCTTTATCCCATTCGCTCTCTGGTATCGATATTTCAACACCGCTTACAGTAGATGCTTCGCTGCTGTTGGCGCCAAAGAGATCAAATTGCCCGATTGCATCTGCACGCTTGCTCTCCGATACAGAATCGATTGCCTCTAGATAAATAAGAGTCAAGCCTTTTCGTGGGTGATTGAGGGAATCAAATGCTCCACCCTTAATGAGCGAATCAATGGTCTTCTTATTACAAACAAGGGCATCAACCTTTGCTAAGAAATCTCCAAAATTAACGTAGGGACCTTTTGCCTTGCGGTTGGCAACAATCGAGGCAACAACATTCTCACCAACATTGCGAATTGCAGTCAGTCCAAATCGAATATCTTTACCGAGCGGTGTATAGCCACCCTCTGATTCATTGACATCTGGGGGCAAAACTTTAATTCCCATCCGGCGACATTCATTGAGGTAAAGCGCGCTCTTATCCTTGTCGTCTCGAACCGAAGTGAGAAGAGCTGCCATATATTCAGTAGGAAAATTAGCTTTGAGATAAGCAGTCCAATATGAGACAAGTCCATAGCCTGCGGAGTGAGCCCGGTTAAAAGCATAATCAGAGAACGGAATCAAGGTATCCCACAACTTCTTAATTGCACCTTGTGAGTAGCCCCCAGCGAGAAGTCCAGTTTCGAAATTCACATATTCTTTATCGAGAATATCTTTATTCTTCTTACCCATCGCCTTACGCAAAAGATCTGCGCGACCAAGACTAAATCCAGCGAGTTTTTGAGCAATAGCCATTACTTGTTCTTGATAAACAATGAGGCCATAGGTATCACCCAGAATGTCTGAGAGCGCATTTGTTAATTCCGGGTGAATCGCTTCAACTGGCTTGCGACCATTCTTACGATCGGCATAGTCGGTATGAGCATTAACGCCCATTGGGCCCGGACGATAAAGCGCAATAACAGCAGAGATATCTTCAAAAGAATCGGGAACCATCTGACGTAACAGTGCTCGCATCGGACCACCATCGAGTTGGAAAACTCCAAGCGTGTCACCGCGTCCCAGCAATTCAAAGGTCTTTTTATCATCGAGCGTTAAATTATCGAGATCAACGCTCTTTCCTTGGTTCGCTGTGATATTCAGTAAGCAATCATCGATGACCGAAAGGTTTCGAAGCCCCAAGAAATCCATCTTGAGCAAGCCAATAGATTCACAGGCCCCCATATCAAACTGAGTAATTATTGCCCCATCGGCTTCGCGGCGGTGGATGGGTATGACATCCAGAAGTGGTTCTCGACTAAGTATTACTCCCGCAGCATGAACACCCCACTGTCGCTTGAGTCCTTCCAAGCCACGAGCCGTATCCACAATTCTCTTGGAATCATGATCTGATTCGTAAAGAGCGCGAAACTCGCCAGCTTCGCCATAGCGATCATTCTCAATATCAAAAACTCCGCTGAGTGAAATATCTTTGCCCATTACTGAAGGAGGTAGTGCTTTCGTTAATTTCTCACCGATCGCATAGGGATATCCAAGTACTCGAGTGGAATCTTTGAGCGCTTGCTTTGATTTGATAGTTCCGTAGGTGATGATCTGAGCAACGCGATCTTCCCCGTACTTCTGGGTTGCATAAGCGATCATTTCAGAGCGACGGCGCTCATCGAAATCCAGATCGATATCAGGCATTGAGATACGTTCTGGATTTAGGAAACGTTCGAAAAGCAAACCGTGTTTGATTGGATCTAATGCAGTAATACCTAGCGAGTAAGCGACGATCGAACCTGCTGCTGATCCACGACCCGGTCCGACCCGAATTCCTTGCGCGCGAGCATGATCACAGAGATCTGCAACTACAAGAAAGTAACCAGGAAATTGCATTTTGATCATGACTTCGAGCTCATAATCTAAACGCTCTTGGTATTCCTTTGTAATTGTGCCACCCAAATGACGGGCCAAACCTTCATTGGCTTTCTTGCGCAGCCACGAATCCTCGGTCTCACCTGTGGGCACTTCAAAGCGTGGAAGAAGATCTTCGCCTTCACGCATCGTGATATTGCAACGCTCTGCGATAAGAAGTGTGTTGTCGCAACTCTCTGGGATATCTTTGAAAAGCTCGCGCATTTGAGCCGCGCTCTTCACATAGAACTCATCGTTATCAAATTTGAATCGCTTGGGATCTGCCAATGTTGATCCAGATTGAACACAGAGAAGCGCTTCATGTGCTGCGGCATCGGCATGGTGGGTGTAGTGGAGATCATTTGTTGCAAGGAGGGGCAATCCCATTTCGGCTCCGAGCTTGAGCAGATCTTTCTTAACCCGATTTTCGATCTCGATCCCGTGATCCATTATTTCTAAGAAGAAATTCTCTGCCCCGAAAATATCTCGGAGCTCACCTGCTGCAATCTTGGCTTCCCGATATTTGCCCATCCGTAGCCGGGTTTGAATCTCACCGCCAGGACATCCAGTTGTGGCGATAATTCCCGTGGAATATTGCGACAGTAATTCACGATCCATACGCGGCTTGTAGTAATAGCCTTCGAGTGAAGCCAACGAAGACATTTTGAAAAGGTTGGAGAGCCCTACACTATTTTCTGCGAGAAGTGTCATGTGGGTATAGGCGCCACCACCCGAAACATCATCTTCCCCACCATCGCCCCATTTCACACGCTCTTTCTTAAAGCGGGATTCCGGAGCAACGTACGCTTCGATGCCGATAATTGGTTTTACACCGGCAGCGATAGCCTTCTTATTAAATTCATAAGCGCCAAAGACATTGCCATGATCAGTAATAGCGATAGCTGGCATCTCTTGACGAGCAACTTCTTTAACTAATTCATCTACTCGTGCTGCGCCATCCAACATTGAATACTCCGTATGCACATGGAGATGCACAAAGTTTTCTTTATTGGATACGGAGGACATTTCGCGAAATCTACTACTCGATTATTTGTGAGGTGCGTTCTCGGCCAAAATCTCGAGAGTGCGTGTCAGGTCCGCTGGGTACTCGGAGGAGAAAGAAACCTCTTTGCCAGTAGAGGGGTGTCGGAATGCGAGCTTGTGCGCATGGAGCCACGGGCGCGTGATTTCCAGTCGTTGGGCAATAGTGTGGTCTGCACCATAAGTGAGATCGCCAACCAGTGGATGGCGCAGGGCGGAGAAGTGCACCCGAATTTGGTGGGTCCGACCTGTCTCTAATTCAATTTCTAATAGTGAGACAGATGGAAAAAATTCAAGAGCTGTGTAATGAGTAATGCTGGGCTTTCCATCAGCAACTACGGCAAATCGATAATCTTCACGAGGGTGGCGATCGATCGGGGCATCAATAGTTCCTTCGGTGGGATCCATATGTCCTTGGACCAAAGCGTGATACACCTTGGTGACAACTCGATCGCGAAATTGTTGCTTGAGATCGCTGTAAGACTTCTCATTCTTTGCAACAACCATAAGTCCGGTTGTTCCCACATCTAGCCGATGAACTACGCCTTGACGTTCTGCAGCGCCACTGGTTGCTACGTCATACCCAGCAGCAACAATCGCACCAATAACTGTGGGGCCTTTCCAACCGGGGCTGGGATGGGCGGCAACTCCTGCTGGCTTATCAATGACGATTACATCTTCATCATCGTAAACAACTATTAATCCATCAATCGGAGTTGGCTCCAGGGCTGGCGGTCCCTTTATGGCAGGCATGAGCACTTCGAGTACTTCACCATCGCTTACGCGATCTGATTTTGTATAAGGCTTACCGTGGCGAGTAATTGCACCCTCCTCGATCAATGAAACAATTGCAGATCGGGAAAATCCGAGTACGCGAGAAAGCGCAGCATCAATGCGCTCTTGATCTAACCCCTCTGGGATAGTGATCAATCTGCTCTCTCGGTTGTTCAACTCTTCACGCATCCTTTTTGTTGTGATTGATCCCGCTAGCGCCCTTTGTGCCAAAAGGGTGAACTCCTCGATAACTCAAGAACGTGATCATGATTGCCGCAATAACGATGGAGGAATCAGCGATATTAAATGTTGGCCAGTGGGTAAGTTTGATCCAATCCACTACAGAACCTTGGAAAATGCCTGGATCACGAAAAATTCGATCACTCAGGTTTCCAACAATCCCGCCAAGTGCCAAGCCTAGTGCGATCGCCCACGATGTCGAATGTAAACGTCGACCGACAATGACGATGGCAATAGCCGCAGCCATTGCAAAAGAGGTGAGTATTAAGGTCTTGCTGGTGGCCAAACTAAATGCCGCTCCGGAGTTAAAGCGAAGTTCCAATCGGAGAAAGTTGCCTAAAACTGATACTCCGCCATCGCTTCGCCCACTCAGAAAATGAATCGCGAGTGCTTTGCTCGAATAGTCGGCAAGATAAATCAGTGAAGCGGTAATTGCGAGCGCTCTGCGAACTCGGAAGAGTTCAGAGTTCATAATTAACGACGTTCTTCTTTCTGCTTACAGACCATACATAAAGTTGCGCGCGGAAATACTTGGAGTCGAGCTTTACCAACAGAATTCCCGCACTCTTCGCAGCGGCCGTAAGTTTTTTTGTCGATTCGATCTAAAGCCCGCTCAGTCTGCAAAACCATATCGCGCGCGTTATAGACCAGGGACATTTCATGTTCGCGTTCAAATGTCTTAGTGCCGGCATCGGCCTGATCATCTCCTGCTCCCACACCCGCAGCAGAAATCAAATCTTCCATCTCATCTTCGGCTTCCTTGAGCTCTGCTTGCAGGCGAAGCAGGTCTTTGGAAAGTTCGGTGCGCATTGCTTTGAGCTCTGTGGCAGTCCACGACTCTTCACCTTCAGCAACTACGTGTGGAGCGGGGGCTAATTTGATCGGCTTGAGTCCGGCGCCTTTCTTAGTGACTTTGGTGGGACGTGGTGGTGGCGTCATAACTAAACGACGCTCTTCAACAACGACCTCTGGTCCAGCATTAATGACATGCGGAGTTACGGTGATCGTCGTGGAATCGCCCGTAGTGGTGGATTGAAGTTTGGCTGGGAATGGACGGCCCGGGGCTTTCTTGGCAAGCGAGGGTTTAACAATATTTGGTGAACGTGTAGCCGCTTTCTTGGCTACCTTTTTCACTGGCTTGGCTGGAGCCTTCTTGGCAATTTTTTTAAGTGGGGCCTTCTTGGCCACCTTCTTAGCCACCTTCTTAGCTGGTGCTTTTTTGGCAGGAGCCTTTTTTGCAGAAGCTTTTTTAACCGGTGTTGATTTCAACGATGCCGCCTTCTTTAATGGTGTCTTTTTGGCGGCGGATTTGCCGGGTTTGACTAACTTCGCAATTGCCTTCTTAAGCGCCACGGCGCCTCCCCATTTAGCTATTAATCTTCTAAATTCTCTCCAGTAAGTGGCTGAGGTTAGACCTAATAAGAGGCATATCCAACTCAGGCGCGCGATCAGGCTAGACTCACGCCTGAATTCAATTCATAGACCAGTACTTATTTATCTAGGAGAATAGTGTCCTCATTTAAGGCTCTCGCCCCGCAGATCGATCTGCCAGCGGTTGAGCACTCGATTCTCTCCTTCTGGGAAACTCAAGATATTTTCCATAAATCAGTCCGCGCTCGCGATGGCCAGCCCAACTGGACTTTCTATGAGGGCCCTCCTACCGCAAATGGAATGCCGGGCACTCACCATATTGAAGCTCGTGTTTTCAAGGATCTCTTCCCTCGTTATCAGACGATGAAGGGCAATCAAGTAATTCGCAAAGCAGGTTGGGATTGCCATGGTCTTCCCGTTGAGATCGCAGTTGAAAAAGAACTTGGCTTTGCCGGCAAGGGCGATATCGAAAAATTTGGCATTGCAGCATTTAATGAGAAGTGCCGCGAATCAGTACAACGCCATGTAGATGCATTTACTGGAATGACTCGTCGGATGGGTTTCTGGGTCGATTTCGATGAGGCATATTGGACGATGTCCAGTGAATATGTGGAGAGCGTGTGGTGGTCACTCCAACAGATCTGGAATAAAGGTCTTCTTGTACAGGACCATCGGGTAGCTCCTTATTGCCCGCGCTGCGGTACCGGCCTCTCCGACCACGAGCTCGCACAGGGGTATGAAACTGTGACTGACCCTTCGGTCTATGTTCGATTCCCGGCCACAAGCGGTGCAATTGCAGAACTCGGCGCTTCGTTTTTAGTATGGACAACAACTCCTTGGACTTTGGTCTCCAACACAGCCATAGCAGTCAACCCTGGCGTTGAATATCAAGTCATTGAAATTACGGCGGATGAGAAGACCGAGCGATTAGTTGTTGCGGCAAATCTTGCTTCCACATTAACGAAGGACCCAGCAGATCAAAAAGTGATCGCTACTTTCCTCGGTAAAGATTTAGAGCGCACCACTTACTCGCGCCCCTTTGATCTCATCGAGATCCCCGATGCGCACTTTGTGATTTTGGCTGATTACGTCACCATTGAAGATGGCTCGGGAATCGTTCACCAGGCACCAGCCTTTGGTGCAGATGACTTGGCGTCCTGCCGTAAGTACAACTTGCCTGTAGTAAATCCTGTTTTGCCAGATGGCACTTTTGCTCCCGATGTAAAAGATGTCGGTGGGCTCTTCTTTAAGGATGCCGACAAGCCGCTCATAAAAGATTTAAAGTCCCGCGGATTGCTCTTTCGCCACACGCAATACGAACACTCCTACCCACATTGCTGGAGATGCCACACAGTTCTGATTTATTACGCGCAGCCATCGTGGTATATCCGCACAACTCAGATCAAAGATGCCCTGCTTCGCGAAAACCAGAAAACAAATTGGCAGCCAGAGACGATCAAGAATGGTCGTTTTGGCGATTGGCTTAACAACAATATTGACTGGGCAGTTTCGCGAAATCGCTATTGGGGTACTCCCCTTCCAATCTGGCGCTGTGAGAACAAGCATGAGATCTGTATCGGATCACTTGCCGAGCTCTCCTCACTCTCCGGCCAGCAACTAGAAGGCACTGATCCGCATCGCCCATTTGTTGATGACATCACACTGCCTTGTAAAGAATGTGGCGAAACAATGAATCGCGTCAGCGAAGTTATTGATTGCTGGTACGACTCAGGGTCAATGCCATTTGCGCAATGGGGATATCCACATAAGCCGGGCTCAGTAGAAAAATTTGAATCTTCCTACCCCGCAGATTTCATTGCAGAAGCGATTGATCAGACTCGTGGGTGGTTCTATACCTTGATGGCTATTGGAACATTAGTCTTTGATGAAAGTTCCTATGAGACCGTTCTCTGTCTTGGCCATATCTTGGATAAAGATGGTCGCAAGATGTCCAAGCACCTCGGCAATGTTCTTGAGCCAATCGCATTAATGGATCAACACGGCGCAGATGCGGTGCGTTGGTACATGCTTGCTGCCGGATCTCCGTGGAGCGCTCGGCGCGTTGGTCATGATGCAATCTCAGATGTCGTACGCAAAACTCTTTTGACATATTGGAACACCATCTCCTTCTTCACGCTCTATGCCAATGCTGCAAATTTTGAACTCTCGAATCAGGCGCCAGCACTTGCCACACTTGATCGTTGGATTATCTCTGAGCTCAACGAACTTATTGTCGGCGTCGATAAGGCATACGCTGCATATGATTCCCAAGATGCTGGGCGTCTGATCGCCGCTTTTATCGATGATCTCTCCAACTGGTATGTACGCAGATCGCGCCGACGTTTCTGGGATGGCGATACAGCAGCTCTACATACTCTCTACCGCTGCCTCAAAGAACTCACGCTTCTCATGGCTCCCATGGTTCCTTTTATTACTGAACACACTTGGCAAGAGTTCATTCGGGTCGCAGAGCCCACCGCACCTGAATCGGTACACCTCTCAGATTTTCCAAATGCCAACTCAGGTGAGATCGATCAGAAGCTCACAACTTCTGTGCGGCTATCACGACGACTAGTGGAATTGGGACGCGCAGCTCGCGCCGAATCCAAAATCAAAATTCGCCAACCACTCTCACGCGCACTTGTTGCCGCAAGTGGCTGGGACTCCATGGACGCTGAAATTCGCTCTCATATTGCAGATGAACTCAACGTCATTAATTTAGATGAATTGGCTTCTGCCGGAGCCGATTTAGTGAGTGTTTCGATTAAGGCAAACTTCCGCACCATCGCCGCTCGATTCGGCGGGGATGTGCAGGTGATTGCCACCGCAATCAATGGCTCAGATCATGCTGCTCTGGTTGCAACACTGCGCGCCCAAGCCACAACTGAAATTTCTTACTCTCTGGAAGGTGCTAAAAAGAGCGCTTCCATCTCCATTGAAGACTTAGTTGTCACAGAGACCCCTCGCTCTGGATGGTCCGTCTCCTCACACGCCGGAGAAAGCGTTGCACTTGATCTAGAACTCACGCCAGCACTTATCGAAGCTGGCCTAGTCCGAGAAATCATTCGCGCTATACAAGAAGAGCGCAAACAATCAGGATTCGATATCAGCGACCGGATTCATGTGAAGTGGAATGGTGCGCCCGACGTAGTCTCTGCGATTGCTTCCGGATCTCAACTCATCAGCGATGAGGTTCTTGCCTTATCGATTACTCAGGATTCTTCACTTGCTGCAAGTGATAGCGAGATCGGCTTGGCTCTCTCGCTCACTAAGAACTAAAATCTATTTATTTGGTATTAGATTTAAAATAATATTCTCAATAATAGATAGCGAGAAGAAGACCGCAATATATGAAAGATCTACACCCACTGCGCCAATGCGAAGTGGTGGGATAACTTTTCGCGCAAGTTTAAGCGGCGGATCAGTTAGTAGAAAAATAACTTCCGCGATCGGAAGCATCAAGCCTCGTGGGCGCCAATCGGGTTTGAACATCCGCACGTATTCCAAAAGAAGGCGCAAAATAAGCACCAAGGTGTAGTAACGAAATATTGTGGAAACTATTACATGAGCAGTCACAAAGGACCTACTCAGCTTTGATTAAAGAATGAAGCTTCTGCTGCAGCGCTCTTATCTTCGTTGCTTACTGAAACATTTGGAGGGGTAAGCAAAAAGACTTTGGGAGTAATGCGTTCAATGCTTCCGTGGTGTCCAAAGACAAGGCCCGATGCGAAATCGACCAAGCGCTTTCGCTCAGACTCTTCCATGTCAGAGAGGTTCATAATTACTGGTTGTCCCCCGCGATAGTGCTCACCGATATTGCGCGCTTCGTTATAGAAACGTGGGTGGATTGCAACAATGCGATTAAGGATTGATTGCTCTGCCGCAACAACTGCTACACCTGGTCGATCGATCACAGATGGAGTTGTGGAGGAACGTAAGTAAGAAGGACGTGGCTCTGATTGCACTTCAGTTCGCGCACGAACCGAACGAACACCTCGAACGGGTTCTACTGCGACCGGTTCTGCTGCGGGAAAGTCGAGCTCTTCGTCATCTACGAGTCCGAGATAACCTGCCATTTTTTTAAATGCGTTAGCCATGTGTAAATTCTAAATTAGTGGGGGTCTTTTACCGAGGATTGAGGAGCCGATGCGGATATGTGTCGCACCATGGGCGATCGCCTCAACGAAATCTCCACTCATCCCAGCTGAGAGATTTGTGAGGGCGGGATAAGCCCTTCTCATCTCTTGAAACACTCGCTCTAAATCCAAAAACGCATCCGAGGGGTTGATCCCCAGGGGCGCAACTGACATTAAGCCTCGCAGGTCGAGATCCACATTGCCTAGATTCTGGATGAACGTGGGCAAATCTGGAAGCTGGACTCCCCCGCGCTTCTCCCCGCTAGATTTTTCCAGATCTACTTGAACTAAAACACGATGTCCCGGAGATCGTTCCGCAATCTTTTTGGCGTGTTCAAGATCATCCACCGAATGAATCCACTGCGCCCATTGAACAATTGATTTGATCTTCTTACTTTGAATATGTCCTTGGAAATGCCAAATCACATCGCTGGGAAGAGCGGGAGCTTTAGCACTCCCCTCTTGGTCACGATTTTCGCCAAAATTCCTGATGCCTAAGTCATAGAGAATTTGCACGTCTTCTACTGGAAATGTCTTAGTTACGGCAATCAGCGTGATCTCATCGCGCGACCGTGAGGCCTCGGCACAAGCATTCGCGATCGCTCGCTCCACTTCTGCAAGATTTGCAGCGATTTCATCCCGACGATTCATTGTGAAATAACTCCCACTTGTCGGCCGGTCTCTACGTCGCGTCGGTATGAGAAAAAATCTAATGACTCTTTAGTGCATATTCCAAGATCGCTGACGCTGACCCCAACGCCTTCCAGCTGGGCACGAAGCCCTGCTTGCAAATTGAGGCAATGTTTTTCTGGTGATGTGGCTGTTGCGGGAATGAGTGCGGTCACATCGCTATACATCTCTTCTGACACTTCATAACATTGGGCACAAATACTTGGCCCTATCACCGCAGAAAAATCACGTGCCCCCAGATTCGCCATTGCATGAAATGTCTTAAGAGCAATCTCCTTAACCAGCCCTTGCCGCCCCACGTGAACAGCCGCAATGTGGGAGGAAGAGGAGATGAGAAGTGGGATGCAATCTGCGACCAAAACTCCAAGGCTGATGCCCTTGCGGGAAGTAATTAGCGCATCGCCATCATAAATACTTTGATGATCTTCGGTCACTTCACAAATTCGATCGGAATGAGTTTGTTCCATATAGATGATCTCGCTGGTCGAAAGCGATCTGGCAAGTGCGTTTCTAGCAGCTTGCACAGATTGTGGATCATCGCCGACATGCGTCGCAAGGTTTCCTGAATGACGCGATGAGAATAAAGTGCGCGCCATCAATGGAACTACTTCATGAAATCTGGAATATCAATCTCATCTTCGGAGATCAGTTCTTCAAAAGTAATTCGCTTGCGGCCAGTCGGAGCAGACTCTGCTTCTGCTGCGCCCTGATCCAAAGCAACTGCAATCGGATCATTAGCGGCAATCGGATCAGCGATACCCGAAAGGGAGGCTGCGCTAATAACCGGTACAGCGACTCGCTTTGGTTGTCCACCATCGAAGCCAGCTGCAATTACGGTAATCCGAACTTCATCACCGAGTGCATCATCAATCACAGTTCCAAAAATAATATTCGCATCCGGATGGGCGGATTGGGCAACTAGCTCAGCAGCCTCCGAAAGTTCAAAGAGACCGATATCTGAACCGCCTGCAATCGACAGAAGTACTCCATGCGCACCATCTATTGATGCTTCAAGAAGCGGACTAGAGATAGCAAGCTCTGCTGCGCGAGTGGCGCGTGCTTCACCACGAGCTGACCCGATACCCATGAGCGCTGATCCAGCACCAGCCATCACGCTCTTCACATCAGCAAAGTCAAGGTTGATCAATCCCGGAGTTGTAATTAAGTCGGTAATTCCTTGAACGCCAGAGAGGAGGACTTGATCGGCGCTCTTGAATGCTTCGAGTTGGGAAATAGAACGATCAGAGATTGCAAGTAAGCGATCGTTAGGAATAACAATAAGAGTGTCGACGACATCGCGAAGTTCGGCAATTCCTTGATCAGCTTGAGAGGTGCGACGTCGACCTTCGAAGGAGAAGGGACGTGTAACTACTCCGACGGTAAGTGCGCCGAGATCCATTGCAATCTTTGCAATGATTGGAGCGCCACCAGTACCGGTTCCGCCACCTTCGCCAGCTGTTACAAAAACCATATCTGCGCCGCGAAGTACTTCTTCAATTTCTTCTTGATGATCCAGCGCTGCTTGCTTACCAATTTCAGGTGCAGCACCTGCGCCAAGTCCACGTGTTAATTTGCGACCAATATCTAATTTCACATCGGCATCACTCATGATGAGTTGTTGAGCATCGGTATTTATTGCAATGAACTCAACGCCTTTAAGACCGGCTTCGATCATGCGATTAACAGCATTAACTCCGCCGCCACCAACTCCGACGACTTTGATAACTGCTAGATAATTTTGTGGTGTTGCCACGATCTGCCTCTTCCCTTACCTTAAACCTCAAGTTGAGACTTAAAGTTAGTAGCCTTTGTGAAAAGCAAAAGTAGGGTGAGGGTGGTGCACAAGCAAACACCGACACGATTAATCGAAAAGTAATTTAATGAAGGAAATTACTTACCGAATCGTTGGCGAGATGGGATTTGAAAGATCAATTAACTTTACATCTTTATTTTCTGGCAGTGCTAGAAGTGCCCGTAAAACCTTTACTTTGAGAGCTAAATCAGAAGAGCTTCCCCAATTGATGGAGATATCGCTTCCCGAGATGCCACTCTTCAAAACAATATGGTCCGGGGAGTAAATGGTGAGCCCATGGAAAGAGTCGATGAGATCTGAGGGTAGAGCGGCTATAAATTCGGCAGCGCTATGGCGATAAGTGAGGTCATCCTGCATCAATACCACCGGTGGAAGTGTGGGTAATTCAACTGGTGAATGAAACACCACTCCGTTCTTATCGAAGTAGGCAGTTCCTCCGGTGGGTGTAAGGAAACTCGCTAGCGCTCTGCGCTCACTAATTTTGATAGAGAGCCTTCCGGATAACCAATTGCGAGAGATCTCTTCGCTCTCTATCCAATCCACACCATGTAAAACATTTCCAATTCCTTTAACATCCACTCGAGCCATTCTCTGGCCAAGTGCAACATTAATTCCCCCCGAATTGAGGGCCTGGTTAATTTCGGCAATATGAGTGGAGCCCGTGATGGAGACGACTTTTACTTGAAATATATTTGACCAACCCAGCCCATATGCCACTGCGCCAATGAGAAGCACCGAAATTGTCGCGATCAGGGTGCGGCGTAATTTTTGTCGACGAGTCAGGTGGTGCTTCAACGATCTCTCTCTTCAAGTGATTCGATAATCACTGGAGCAAGTGAATTCACATCTCCTGCACCGAGCGTGAGAATGAGATCACCCGGCTTGGCTTCGGCAACCACCCGGTTAACAATTTCAATCATCGAAGGTTCGAAGTGGGCTTTTGCGGGATTCATAGATTTTGTGATCATCAGTGAGGAGATACCAGGAATGGGCGCCTCACTGGCTGGATAAATTTCTAAGAGATAGACCTGATCTGCTAAATCAAGGGCAGTTGCAAAATCCTTAGCGAAAACTTGAGTACGGGAATAGCGATGAGGCTGGAATATTGCGATGACTCGTCCATCGCCCACATATCTGCGAGCCGTAGCTAAGGTGACGGCCACTTCAGTTGGGTGATGCCCATAATCATCAACGACGCGCACTCCCCCAACCGCACCCTTAAGTTCAAAGCGACGACGCGCGCCGGAGAAACTCGTCAGGCCTTCGAGTAATTCAAGGATTGGCGCACCAAGTTCAGCTCCGGTTGCCAGGGCAGCAACCGCGTTGAAGAGATTGTGTTCGCCAGGAATAGTCAGGTGCAATTCACCAACGGTTCGACCCGAATGTGTAATTCTTGCTCGTCCCTCATTTGGCGATAAGGAGAGGTGAGAAATAACGTAATCTGCCTGCTCGTGTGTGCCGTAAGTAATTACTGAAATATCGCTCCGAGGATTGGCAGCTAATAGTTCTAAAACTCCAGGACTATCAATACAGGCAACCAGGAAACCGCCCGACTGAATCGAGGCAAGGAAATCGGCGAATATTGCTTGAACCGCGGCTATATCCGGAAAGTGATCCACGTGGTCGAGCTCGATATTAGTAATGATTGCACCGAGCGGTTTGTATGCCAGAAAAGAGCCATCTGATTCATCTGCCTCGGCAACGAAAATATCGCCAGTTCCCGAATGCGCATTGGTGCCTGCACTATTAATCATTCCGCCAATAGCAAATGAGGGATCGAGTCCGGCTCGTTGAAGCGCCACGGTCAACATCGAAGTTGTGGTTGTCTTTCCGTGAGTACCTGCTACTGCAACCGATCGAGATTTCGACATCAAGAGTGCTAGCGCCTCTGCTCGGGCAATGATTACTAAATCGCGATCTCTTGCTTCAAGCAGCTCTGGATTCGTTGGCGAGATCGCGCTGGAGACAATCACGACATCTGCCCCCGCGAGATTCGCTGGAGAATGTCCTACAAATGCCTGCGCCCCCAGTGCACGAAGGCCAGCCAGTACTTGTGAATCCTTTGCGTCAGATCCTGAAACCGAGATTCCTTTTGCGAGCATGATGCGCGCAATGCCGGACATCCCGGCGCCACCCATTCCAATAAAGTGAATTCTCTTCGACGAGAGATCAGCTAAATTCATCGAGCACCACCTTGTAGAACCGAGATGGCCAACTCTCCCACAGCAGCTGCGGCAGAGGCGTGCACAGTGGCATGAGCACTTCCACGAAATTGCACAGCTTTAGTAATGAGTCGTTGCAGATTTATATCTAGCCACTCTGCTGAGAAATCTCGGTTGAGACAAATTTCGGCGGCGCCACTATCAGTAAGGTCTTTGGCGTTGGCTTCTTGCTCGCCATTGCCGATGGGCAGTGGAATGAGAAGCGCGTATCGCCCAACGCTTGAAATCTCAGCACAACTCACTGCTCCGCTGCGAGCGATGATTAAGTCAGCTGCAATATATGCATCAGCCATATTTTCAATATATGCCAGGGGCCGATAGGACTGCGTTGAATGAGGAAGCGGCTCGGACTGTCCGATTGCATGAATTGTCTGAATTTCATTATTACCAGCCAACGTAGCTGCGATGACTGAATTTATGGATTTCGCTCCTTGCGATCCGCCAAAGACTAGGACAACGGGCTTGGCAGAGTTAAGGCCAAAACTTGAAATGATTTCATTTCGTTGACTTGCTCGTGATTGAACTTCTGAAATTGATTCCCGAAGTGGCATACCGGTCAGAATTGCATTGCGCCAGACTCCCCCCTCGCTGCGCGAAGTATCAAAGGCAATAGCCACGCTACGAGCAAATCGCGCGCCTAACTTGTTAGCCCATCCTGGGATGGCATTTGCTTCGTGGATAACAATCGGAGTTCGAGAGATGCGGGCAGCAACATATGCACTCGCACTGACATAACCGCCAAATCCGATCAATACATCTGCGCCACGTAGGGCGCGAAGTGCTTGCATAATGGAAATTGCAAAGGCGAAAGGAAAGGTAAGCGCGGCGACGCCCACTTTGCGCGGCAATGCTGCTTTACGAATTGTGCGAAGGGTAAAACCTGCGGCCGGAACCAAGCGGGATTCCAGGCCAGATGTAGTTCCCATAAATTCGCAGGTAATAGATGGATCGTGAGCGATCAACCAGCGTCCAACAGCCAAAGCGGGCTCCACATGACCGGCAGTTCCGCCGCCTACCAGGAGAACTTTCTTAGTGCTCATGAGGTTACTTTACGTCGACGAGCAATTGCTTCTTGGACTCCAGGCTCGCGTCGGCAGACATTGAGCACAAATGCCACAGCAATAAAGTTGGCAACCAGGGATGAACCACCGTAGGAGATGAAGGGCAGCGTGACGCCGATAACTGGGAAGATTCCGACATTAGTACCAAGATTGATCAGGACTTGTAATACAAACCAACATCCAACTCCAGCAACTGCATATTTTGAGAAGGAATCCTTAGTGGTGATAGAGATTCGAAAAATCGCAAAAATAAGAATTGCAAAAAGTATGACGACGGTCAGGGTTCCGAGCAATCCAGTTTCTTCTCCAATTACCGAGTAAATAAAGTCGGTATGGGCTTCCGAGAGATTCGCCCATTTTTGTTTACTTGCGCCTAGTCCTACCCCAAAAAGTCCGCCACTAGCTAGCGCCATCTGACTATGCGCTGGTTGCCATCCGGCGAGCTTATAAATTGCAGGATTGAAGGGATCCAAAATTGCAGCAAAGCGGTGCATTCGATATGGCTGCATCACAATAAAGCCGATCAAAAGAATAATTCCACCTAATGCGAGGGAGAGCATATGACTTCCCTTTGTTCCAGAAAGATAAACCATACAAAAAGCAATGCCACCAACAATGAGCGCAGTGCCGAGATCTTTCCCGATCATGATCAGAATAAGAAAAATTGCTGGAGCAGCGGCGAGCCTGGCTATTCCGTTACTGTCGTAGCCTTTATTTAGCGCATCTGCGTGGCGACGCAATTGCATGGCACACCATAAAATAAGTCCCATCTTGGCGAATTCGCTGGGCTGGAAGGTCAATACACCAGCACCAATCCAGTTGGAGTTTCCGTTGACGCTATGGCCAACACCAGGAATTAGTGGGAGTACTAAAGCAACCGAGCATGCGAGGAGCGAAAGTTTTGCGCATCCCTCCCAAAGCTCCATCTTCATTCGTGATCCAATGATTACGACGAAGAGTGAGACTACAAAGAAAAGTGCCTGTTTGAGAAAGAGTGAGTAACTAGATCCGCTATTCTCTAGTGAATGTACTGATGAAGCCGATAAGACCATGAGTAGTCCGAAGCCCGATAAAGCGGTCACAGTTCCTATTACTAAGTAATACGGAGCGCTGGGATTGGCAAGGAAATGCGCATATTGTGTGGAACGCGTCCGAAAATTTCGCTTCACTCCCCCAGCGCCTTTCTGACACTGGCAGAAAAGGCATCGCCACGATGAGCATAAGACGTGAATTGATCCATCGAAGCACACGCTGGGGCTAAGAGCACAACGTCACCTTCGACTGCTAAGTCGGCGGCCTTAGCGACCACATCGTCCATCAGTTCTTCGGCTGACCCAGTTTTATTAATTGTGAAATAGGGAGTTGTCGGCGAGTACTTGTCGAGCGCATCTGCGATGAGCGCTCGATCTTGGCCAATGAGTATTACCGCTTTCAAGCGATCTGCACAGCGCGCAATGAGTTCATCCATCTGCGCACCTTTGGCTAAGCCGCCCGCAATCCAAATAACATCAAAGTGAGAGAGCAGGGATGCTTGGGCTGCATGAGGATTAGTTGCCTTCGAATCATCTACCCAAGTAATTCCAGCTTTCGTTGCAACGAGCTCCATTCGGTGATGATCGGGCTTAAAAGCAGCCAAACCATTCTTAATCTCTTCGTGAGAAATTCCTACCGCTAAAGCGATTCCTGCAGCTGCCATGGCGTTCAACGCATTGTGGGGCACTGTTGGCTGAATATCAGATAACTCTGCGAAAACTTCGGCTGCATCGGCCGGCGAGAAGGCGCGATCGACGAGGAAATTTTCAACGAGACCAATTTCCCCTGGCTGCGGTGTATCTAATCCGAAGAAGATTTTCTTCCCATTCCATGATGAAGCGCGGAGCGCGACTTCCGGGTCAGTGAGGTTGAGAATTCCCAGATCGCTGTGCGTCAACAACTTCATTTTTGCTTGGGCATATTCATCGAATGATCCATGCCAATCAATATGATCCTGGGCAATATTGAGTATGGCCGATGCGGCAAATTCAGCCTCACTACTCCACTCAATTTGGAAGGAAGAGAGTTCAATCGCCAAAACATCGAAATTCTCATCTCCCGAGAGCGCGTCGATGACCGTAGTCCCCACATTTCCGCAGGCAACTCCACGAATATGTGATTGAGCAAAAATCGACTCCACCATCTGCACGGTCGTTGTCTTACCGTTTGTTCCAGTGACGGCTACCCATCGTTGCATCGGTGCAATTTCATTCTTCACGCGCCAGGCAAAATCTATTTCACTCATCAGTGGGATTTTCCGGGCCACCAGATCTTCTATATATGAGTGATCTTTGCGCCAGCCAGGCGACACTATTGCTCGATCAAAGGTGCCACTCAGTAACGGGTCGACTGCGCCATCGTCGAAAATAGCGTGAGTGACCTTAATAGAGGTGAGATAGCGAGACAGTGATTTCCCGGTAACTCCTCCCCCGACGAGGAGAACATTTTCACGTCGAAGCTGCTCGTGAAAACTCATTTCCCAAAGACGACCCATTGGCCGTAAAACAATCCCAGCCCAGCAGCCACGCTCATGCCGGCGATAATCCAGAAGCGAATCACAATTGTCACTTCTCCCCAACCCATGAGTTCAAAGTGGTGTTGGAGTGGCGCCATTTTAAATACGCGCTTTCCGCCAGAGAGTTTGAAGTACACAGTTTGAATAATCACGGAAAGCGTGATGATTACGAAGAGTCCGCCGAGAACTGCCAACAACATCTGGGTCCGAAGAGTGATAGCAATGCCTGCAATTGCGCCACCTAAAGCAAGTGAGCCCACATCACCCATAAATATTTTAGCGGGCGAGGCGTTCCACCAGAGAAAACCGGCGCATGCTCCTGCAAAGGCAGAGGCAAGTAGTGCCACATCTAGTGGACTTGGAACGGAATAACATTGCGCTGATAAGTGCGCCGAGCAACGCTGATTAAATTCCCATACACCAATCAAAATAAATGCAAGGAAAGTCATGATTGCGGCTCCGGTGGCTAGACCATCGAGCCCATCGGTCAGATTGACTCCATTACTTGTTCCCAGAACTAGAAAAACAACCCAGATGATGACGGCCACCACGCCTAATTTGAGCGAAGTATCTCTCACCGTCGAGAGATGAAATGAAATGGGTGTTGCACCATTCTTATCAGTGATGTGCAGTCCCACATATGCAAATATTCCGGCGACAATCGCCTGGCCCAAAAGTTTCTGTTTTGCTTTTAATCCTAATGATTGCTGGCGTGAGAGCTTGAGCCAATCATCGAGAAATCCCACTGCTCCCAGTCCAAGAACTAATCCCAACACTAAGAGCGCTGAAGGGCTCATCTTTTCGCCAGTCACCGCATGACTAATGAAATATGCCATTGCAGTTGCAAGAATCAGAACGATTCCACCCATGGTCGGTGTTCCGCGCTTTACATGGTGAGATTGCGGGCCATCATCGCGAATCATCTGTCCATAACCGCGGGCCGCTAAAGTTCGAATGAAAGATGGCGTCAAGAGGACGCTAAATAGAGTCGCTAGTGCTCCTGCGAAGAGAATGCCCTTCATTCTGCTTGACCTACTCTCCAAGTTGAGAGGATTCCCTCAGCTAAAAGTTCAAAGTTCTCGGCGCGCGATGCTTTCACCAGAACAACATCACCGGGAGAAAAATGTCTCACTAAAGAGAGAGCGTCATCTCGCGTAGCAAAGCTATGCATAACTGTCTCATCTCCATTTTCTAGATCTCCATTTTCTAAATCTCCAACGTCCGAGCTCTCCAGGTACAAATCTGTGCCGACGCTCACGAGGTTATCAATGCCTATTTCACGTGCAAGTTTGCCAATCTCAGCATGATCTTCGGCCGTTGACTCGCCGAGTTCGTGCATCTTCCCCAAGAAAGCCCAGGTCACTCCCCCGCGCTCTTGGGCAAGGAGCGCCAAGGTACGTAGCGCCGCCGCAGTACTTTCCGGATTCGCGTTATAGGAATCATTGATCAGAAGCAGGCCATTCACATCATGCATCTCCATGCGCCATTTGCTCGCAGCTTCAGCGGTCGAGAGCGCTGCAGCAATTGTGTCAATGGGAATATCGAGCGCAGTGGCAACTGCTGCCGCTCCCAAAGCATTAGGTAATTGATGTGCACCCACTATCTGAAGACTTACTGCGGTGCGCCCGTGTGAAGTTACTAAATCAAAGTGTGCCCGACCTTCACGATATTCCAAGTCGGCAGCGCGAACATTGCAATCATGCGATTCGCCAAAAGTTATCACCGGGAAAGCTAATCCATCAGCCATACGAGGGGTGTACGGATCATACGTTCCCAGGATTGCTGTGGCGCCATCAGGTAAGGATGAGATCATCTCTGCTTTGGCTTCCGCAATATTTTCCCGGGATCCAAATTCACCCACGTGGGCACTACCAACAACGAGAACCATTCCCACATTGGGTTCAGCAATTTCAACGAGATGGGCGATATCTCCCACATGACGTGCTCCCATTTCAAGAATGCAATAGCGCGTGCTCGGAGTGCAACGAAGAAGAGTAAGTGGAACTCCGATCTCATTATTGAGTGAGCCTTCCGGAGCCACTGTCTGGCCCTCAATTTCTAAGATATGTCGCAGCAAATCCTTAGTTGTGGTCTTTCCTTGCGACCCAGTGATACCAATGACTTTTAGGTTGGAGAGTCGCTTGCGCAATTCGTGAGCCAGAAGTGAGAGCGCCTTGGTCACATCTCCGACGATGATTGAAGGTGCTTCGACAGCTTGTGAGACAAGTGCAAATGGCGCGCCTGCGCTAATTGCCGCAGATACATAGTCATGCCCATCAACGCTTTCGCCTTTGTATGCAGCAAAAAATGTCTTGTTAGATACAAGCCGGGAATCAATGACCGGATATTGATCGATTATTAATTCATCAGCGAGCTGGTGAATCTGGCCATGAACAATTTTTGCTATCTCGGAGATAGTGAGTGCGATCATTTCTTCATCTCAATCGCTTGTGCCAGTTCATGTCGATCATCGAAGGGATACTTAACGTCCTTGATTTCTTGCCCTAATTCATGGCCTTTGCCAAGAACAATGACGCAATCGCCTTCGGCTGCGAGATCTATTGCCCGCTTTATTGCAACGCGGCGATCACCTTCGATTATGGAGGTAGGAGCCAGGGTTAAGCCAGTCACCATCTCGCGAATTATCTCTTCTGGCTCTTCGGAGCGAGGATTATCACTTGTAAATATCGCAATATCGCAACCATGCAGTAGGGCTGCTCCCATAATTGGGCGCTTGCTTCGATCACGATCTCCACCGCAACCAAGCACAGCAATCAATTTTCCGCTAAAACTCATGCGAAGTGTGGCCAGAGTTCGCTCCACAGCATCTGGGGTGTGTGCATAGTCAACTAGCGCAGTGAATTTTTGGCCCAGCAAAACCGATTCCAGGCGACCACGAACGCCAACTAATTGGGAGAGGTTTTCCCCCACAAACAGTGGATCAAGCCCAGTTTCGCAGGCAAGTGCTACTGCCATCAACGCATTATCGAGATTGTGTTCTCCAATTAGGGGAAGTGTGCCTTCAATGAGAACTCCACCGGTACCACGAATAGCAACGCGATAACCGACGGAAACTTTTTCGACTTCGGTGTAATGCCATTGTGCCGATGTGTTTTGGCGAGAGAGGGAGATTGCCTCGCCGTGGCACAGCTCCACCAAGCGAGCACCGTAAGGATCATCAATATTAATCAGAGCCGTATCGCAATACTCAGCGGTGAAGAGCTTTGCTTTGGCTGCAAAATAGCGCTCCATATCACCATGAAAATCGAGATGGTCTTGAGTGAGGTTTGTGAAAGCCGCGAAAGCGAAATGGGTGGAGCGCATGCGATGCTGGTGCAAGGCATGACTGCTTACCTCCATCACTGCGTGAGTGACATGTCGTTCAGCCATCGTTGCCAAAATCGATTGCACTTCGGGTGCTTCGGGGGTTGTAAAAGTTGCAGCCATTTCATCGCCGGCAATATCAATTCCATTAGTGCCAATCAGGCCGGCTTCGCGGCCCGCCAAGCTCCATAATTGGTGGAGCAGCGATGAGGTTGTGGTTTTTCCATTTGTTCCGGTGATACCGACAAGGACCATGGCGCGTGACGGTGCGCCATAGAACCAAGAAGAGAGATCTCCCATAATTGCCCGCGGAGATTCGGTAATCAATGTAGGGAGCGCCTCATTTACGACCGTAGCTCCGTGAGTATCTGTAAGAATTGCAACAGCTCCTCGTGCAATCACATCATTGAGGAATTCTGCGCCATGCCGCTTGGCTCCTGGTAGCGCAATGAAGAGATCGCCTGGTTGTACCAACGAAGAAGTCGATGTAACTCCTGAGAATGAAGTGAGGCGCGAGTCGTCGATCCCCAAAAACCGAGCCAGATCGCTCAGCGTTCTACTGGTTTCACTCACTGGTCTGGTGCTCATGGAGTCACCACAACTTTCTTTGGAGCAAGTGCAGCTTGCTTCTTGAGTGAGGCTTCGGTCAATGGGATTGGAGATTTCAATGGCTCAGTAGGAGGAATATGTTTGGATTGAAGAACAAAACTCATGACTGTTTTAAATACCGGTCCACCGAGCGCGCCGCCCCAGTGAAGTCCCTTTGGATCTTGAATGACAACGCTCACCACGTATTTCGGAGCATCTGCTGGAGCGAATCCAATGAAGGATGCTGTATAGCCACTGTACTTATGAGTTAGATCGCTATAGCGCATCGCAGTACCTGTCTTGCCAGCGACTCGATATCCCGGAATAGCAGCAGCTGGCGCAGTTCCATTATCTGAAACAACGCTCTCCAACATCAAGCGAATTTTCTGAGCATTAGCAGCGCTAATGACTCGCTCGCTCTTCTGGAAAGTTGCTGTTGAAAAATGTCCGCTGCTATCAGTTGTGCCAGCGACAACAGTCGGGGTTACGCGCACTCCATCATTGGCGATAGTTGCATAGACTGAAGTTGCTTGAAGGGCAGTCACTGAATAGCCCTGACCAAATGCGACAGTTGGCGCAGTAGTGCCGCTCCAATCACTCACTGGGCGCAAAATTCCGGCCGACTCTCCCGGTAGATGTGAACCAGTGCTCTGCCCGATACCAAATTTGGTGAGGTAGCTATAAAGAGTGCTATTGCTCATCTTCTCGCCAATTTGAATAGCGCCGGTATTACTTGAAACCGCTAGTACGCCAGCAGTTGTGAGACGCTCGGTGGCATGTTTCTCGTGATCTTTAAACACAGTTCCATTAACTTTCATGGAGTACGGAATCGTCCAGACTGTGGTCGGCGTTATATCGCCTTCTTCTAGAGCTGCAGCTGCAGTAATGACTTTTCCAGTCGAGCCTGGTTCATAGACATCCTGAACAGCAGGTGTGCGAATAGCTTCCAAGGTACGTGTTTTGCGAATATTTGGATCAAATGTTGGGGCGCTTGCTTGGGCCAAAATCGCACCCGTTTTGGGATCCATAACAATTACTGTTCCAGAGCGAGCTCCAGATTTTTTCACGGCTTTGGATATCGCATCTTGCGCTACCCATTGAATATCACGATCGATTGTGAGCTGCACACTTGTGCCAGCTTTTGCTTCAGTTCGCACTGTTGCAGATCCCGGAATGATAGTTCCGGCGCCATTGGAATAAATATATTCACCGTTAATGCCGGTAAGTGTGGTGTTGAGACTGCTCTCTACTCCCGAAGCACCAGCTCCGGCATCATTAATAAAGCCGACAAGTGAGGCAGATAGCTTCCCGGTGGGATATTCACGAATGTATCCGCGCTCTGAGAAGAAACCAACAATTCGCTGCGCGAGGCCACCTTTGGTTTTCATTACTTCGGTGTTGTAGGAAGTCAGAACGCTCTGTAAATCAATCCACACCGCTGGTCGAACATTCTTAGCAATGATCCGATATCGCAGTGAGCCGGTCAACATCGGAACCAATTTGTCCACCGGAATGCCGAGAACAGGGGAAGTGATCTCGGCCGTCTTTTGGGGATCTAGGATCATGGTCTGATCCACAACTACATTTACTGCAGCAACGCTTCGAGCGAGCTCCACACCGTTGACATCAGTAATTATTCCGCGAGGTGCAAGGAGGGTTGAGGTGCGCATTAATTCATTAGACGCACGTTTGCTAATACTGTCCGCTTCAACGGCTTGAACTTGAACAAGTCGGAGGGCTACAACTGAGAGAAATATCGAACCAACTGTCGCAATTACAAGGATGCGTTTGTGGACGAGTTGGTTGTGGCTCATTTTGAATTTACCGCCACTGCACCTAGATCGACATAATTCAATTTTTCGACAGGCTTCATACCTATTTTAATTGCTTGTGCTGCCAGCGAATCAGGTGAATTAAATTGAGCGACCTGTCGCATGATGGCATCGCGCTCATCATTAACCGTATTTGCTTGATGCTTAAGATCTTGCAGCGTAAAAGCATCTTGCGTCATCAAAGTATTAATCACTAAGAGCGCGAGCAGATTAAACATTACGAATCCACCCATAATTAAAGTAAAAGCACTTGAGCTGGTGCGCTTTTTGGCTTCCACGCTAAGGCTTGGTAGACCCTTAAGGATTGGGCGGCGAATTCCCTCAAGAACAGCGGGGTTGAGAATGGTGATTGCCATTATGCAGCCAACCTCTCAATCGCACGTAGTCGCATTGATTGAGCGCGAGGGTTAATCACAATCTCTTCATCGGACGCCGCTTCACTCCCCCGGATCACCAAGGAATATTTGGCTGCCGAATTGGGAAGATCCATTGGTAGTCCAAGGGGGGTTCCAGATTTTGTGACATCGGCAAATGCACTCTTTACGATCTTGTCTTCTAGAGATTGATAGGCCATCACCACTACTCGGCCACCCACGCGAATCGCAGATAATGCCTGTGGCATAGCGCGCTTGAGAACTTCGAGTTCTTGATTTACTTCGATACGAAGGGCTTGGAAAGTACGCTTTGCAGGATTTCCACCAGTTCGTCGTGCTGGCGCAGGAATACTGGCTTTGACGATTTCTGCCAAATCTTTAGTGCTTTTCAAAGTGCCCGCTTCGCGTGCCTTAATAATGTTATCGGCAATCTTTGAAGCAAATTTCTCTTCCCCGTAATTGCGGATTACTCGAGTCAAATCTTTAAAGGAATAACTCATCAAAACATCATGAGCACTCATTCCCGTGCTCTGATCCATACGCATATCTAGTGGCGCTTCTTGTGAGTAAGCAAAGCCACGTTCTGCGGTATCGAGTTGCATGGATGAGACACCGAGGTCGAAGAGGATCCCGTCAACGCTGGAAATGTCTAACCTTTCGAGAACTTGTGAGATTTCGTCATAAACAGCATGAACGATGACGACTCGATCAATAACTTCATGCAAGGTCTGGGTAGCGACTTCTATTGCACTCTTATCTCGATCAAAACCAATAATTTTTAGGTTTGGGAAACGAAGCAGAAGTGCTTTTGTGTGACCGCCCATTCCCAAAGTTGCATCGATAACAACTGGGTGCGGAACTCCTTCAATTACAGGGGCAAGTAGAGCAATGCAACGTTCAAGTGCAACTGGAACATGTTGTAGTTCTTGCATAGCTTCCTCCCCTTTCATTGTGCGTTCTCATGAATTACTGCTTTTTATTACCGTCATCTGTTCTGGTCACCGCCGGCCGACGGAACTGGGGGTAACGGCGCCGGGGAAGGGGCGTCGTTAATGAGGTCGGCGGTGGCCACAACAGATGTTTTTAGAAAAGTCCCGGCAACACCTCCGAGGAGACATCCGAGAAAGTTTTTTCGCGATCAGCGATATAGCTCTCCCACGCAGCGGAATCCCAAATTTCTAAGCGAGTATTTGCGCCGATAACAACGCACTCTTTTTCAAGACCTGCATAGGTACGAAGACCGTTGGGAATAGTGACGCGCCCTTGCTTGTCAGGAACTTCATCGTGTGCGCCCGCAAACATCACACGCATGTAATCGCGTGCAGCTTTTTCAGTAACAGGTGCCTGGCGAAGTCGATCAGTGATCGATGCAAATTCGCCGCTGGGAAATACGTAGAGGCAACGCTCTTGACCTTTAGTGATTACTAGGCCGTTGGCGAGTTCATCGCGGAATCTGGCCGGCAAAATAATGCGACCCTTTTCATCAAGCTTTGGTTCATGGGTGCCGAGAAACATTGGTGCGACCCCCACTTCCCCGTTAATTCACGCTCAAATCCCCCCGGATTTGAGTACAAACCCCACTTTACCCCACTTTTCCCCATTTTGCTCCATTTTTAGCCAAATATTTCCCCCGTGGCTCCCCTTCCATCCACCCGTGGCCCATAAAAAAACCACCCCCGAAGGAGGTGGTGTTTGAGCTTTCTTATTTCTTATGAAATCTCTTATGAGCGCTCAGCGCTCGAAGTTTCGCTTATCCCATCGCTCTTCGAAGCTTTGAGACCACTTTGGCTTCTTTTGGCTCTTCGTAGGAGCCGATGGGCTCACCCCGGTGGGTGCCGACCCGAAGAGGTTGGAGAGGATAAAGACCACGCCCACTAAGGCGATGAGAAATCCAGCAATCCCGAGCGGCGTGAACTTGGCGATGAGACCTCCTACGAGGACCGCCATGCCTGCCAGGGTAATGAGGAGTCCTGTAAAAACTTTGCCTGCTTGGCGAGTGCGTGCCTTACCTGTCAATGTTGAGACGAGGCGAGGGTCATCCTGCTCCATGGCAGCTTCCATCTCGGCAAGCATGCGCCGTTCATGGTCAGAGAGAGGCATGCCAAAAGAATAGAGCAGAGAAGGGTTTTTCGAAACTCCAATCTGAGGCAAAACTGGTCAATCCTCGGATTCGCCACTATCTGGCTCAATGAGTCTGGCTGGCCGAACGCTTCCTTGGCCAAATCGGGCGCTGGCGCGATCGATAGCGACGGTGGCCTCTCGCCACCCCTTCTCTCGCTCTCCCAAAATTAATTGTTCGGGTAGATCTGCACCATCCACAAGTCCATCAAATGCAACACCGACCAATCGCAATCGCGCCCGATCAAGATTAAGCGCATCATAAAGAGCGCGCACAATTTCAAATGATTCCTGAACACCATTAATGGGAAGGGGCAAGGTCTTGCTTCGAGTAATAGTTTTGAAATCAGCGAAGCGAACCTTTATAGAAATTGTGCGCGCTGCAAGTCCGCGCTCTCGCACTCGCCCCGAAGCGCGTTCAGTTAATCGCAGAAACTCGCGCAAGATCTCTTCCCGATCATCAATATCAAAAGGGAAAGTTTCAGCGGCACTGATGCTCTTATCAACTTCATCCGGTGTGACATCGCGATAGTCGCGTCCCCAGGAGAGCTCGTAAAGATGGCTACCTGCGCTCTCACCGAGGGCGCGCACCAAAGTTGTCAAAGGAGTATTAGCGATATCTGCAACTGTTCGAAGCCCCAGTTTTTGTAGTTCTTCATTTGTTTTGGGACCTACTCCCCAAATTGCTGAGACGGGAAGTGGGTGCAGGAACTCTAAAACTCGATCACTTGCAATCTCGAGCATTCCGTTGGGTTTGCAGCGCGATGATGCGAGCTTTGCGACAAACTTTGTGGTGGCAATTCCCACTGAACAAGTAATTCCCTGACTCTCCTCCACCCGCTTGCGGATAAGCGCTCCGATTTCACGGCCAGTGCCTAATAATCTCTTAGCGCCAGTGACATCAATAAAAGCTTCATCGACCGAGAGTGGTTCGACAAGTGGTGAGATGTCACGAAAGATCTGCATGATGTGGCCGGAGACTTCGGTATATCGAGTGTGATTAACGGGAAGAAATACGGCATGGGGCGCCAAGCGACGGGCTTGCGCGATCGGCATCGCTGAATGCACTCCAAATTTGCGCGCTTCGTAATTTGCAGCAGAGACAACTCCGCGAATTCCCATTCCCACGACTACGGGCTTTCCCTTGAGCGAAGGGTTGTCTCGCTCTTCTACCGATGCAAAGAATGCATCCATATCAACATGGAGAATTGTTGATTCAGACATCTGCTCGCTCACGATCAGGAAGGCTACGCCACTTGTCATAGGAGGCAGCTAATTCCCACGCATCTGTAGCGCGCAGAGAGATACCGCGGGCTCCGGTTCTGCGAATAACGCCACGTACCAAGAAGAGCTGCGCGCGATAAAGAAGTGAGGCATGAGAGTTCTGGATATCTTCAAAGAAAGTTAGATCGTTGCAGCCATATCCATCATCGAGAGTTAAGAAAATAACGCGCCGCCCCGATCTGACTGGTGGCGTCTGAAGCGCGACTTTTACACCTGCCACCAGAACCGAGGAGCCAGCGCGATGATTGATGAGATCAGCAGAACGTACTGCGCCAATGTGATTGAGAAAATCCCCATAGAGCTCCATCATGTGGCGAGATGTATCAATACCAAGAATTGAGATCTCATGAGCGAGCTCTTCATGCACAGTGAGATCAGGCAGACCGCTGGCAATAATCTCTGGCGGGGTCAGAGCGAATGTCATCTGACTCTGATGTGCTGAACTCTTGGAGGTGGAGAGTTGGTAGAGATCGCGCAGATGCAACATCAGATCGCGACGGTTGATCTTCTTCTCCGCTAATTTATGTAAGCGATCGAAAGCGCCGATCGTGACGAGTGATTCGACGGTCGGGCGATGAGCGCCAGAGCGATAAACAAAATCGGCGAGATCTGCATAAGGCTGACCCGCAATAATTTTCTCGATCTCAGATTCACTGGCGCCGTGCACATCGGTGAGCGCCATGCGAATTGCATAGCCACGTGCATCTGGCAGTGATAAAGATGGCCCCGTGCTTGCACGATCTGGCGCAACATATGGGGCGCGCGAAATAGTCTCGCGTTTCTCTACTCGGTAATCACTCTTCGATAAATTGATATCGATCGGTGCGATCTCAATCCCCCATTGCCGAGCTTCATCCACGATTAGTCGCTTGGGATACATCCCTGGATCGTGCGTCATTACACCAGCGAGAAATGCAGCAGTGTGATGGGTCTTGAGCCATGAAGATTGATATGTCGGAAGTGCGAATGCTGCAGCATGGGCTTTGCAGAAACCAAAGGAGGCAAAGGAGCGCAAAATATCCCAGACTTCCGTAACTACCGCATCGCTATAGCCCTTTGCTATCGCTGTGGGATAGAGCCAATCGCAGACAACTTGCTGCCCCTCGGGTGTGCCAAGTTGGCGTCGTCGCTCATCTGCCTCGGCCAAGGTGCATCCAGTAATAACCGAAATTATTTTGATGACTTGTTCGTGAAAGACAACCACCCCTTCGGTCTCGGCAAGGACTTCCTCCAAATCAGAGTGAATGAGCGCGCGACCTTTGAGGCCCTGTCTGAAATTAAGGAAGGGGGTGATCATGTCGCTTTTGACGGGACCGGGGCGAAAGAGGGAGATATCAATAATCAAATCGTTAAAAGAGTCGGGCGCCATCTTGCCGACAAGTTCGCGCTGTCCGGGACTTTCAATTTGAAAAATGCCTAGGGTGCGCGCAGATTTAATGAGGTCAAAAGTGGGATGATCATCCAGATCGATCTCATCAATGTCGATGCGTTCTCCTTCAACGCGTTCAATCTCTGCAATTGCGTAGGAGATCGCTGATTGCATGCGCACGCCGAGGACATCGAGTTTGAGCAAACCAATAGCTTCCACATCATCTTTATCGAATTGAAGCATCGGATAACCACTAGCGCTGCGTTGAATCGGAGCGAAATCGTGAAGACCAATATCGGAGAGCGCAATGGCGCAGGGATGCATCGAAAGATGCCGTGGGAGACCATCGAGGCGGCCGGCAAGCTCGACTGCCATCTTTAAAGTTGGCGCGGAGAGATTGAGGTTACGCAGCTCGGGTAAAGCTTGAAGCGCGCGGCCAATATTTTTAGCGCGAATGTGGGGAAGAGATTTCGCAATCAGGTCGACCTCCATCGACGGAATTCCCAGCGCTGCTCCCACATCTCGAATCGCATGGCGCGCGCGATATGTCTCGACCATCGCTACGGTGGCGCACCTGGATTGATTATTGGGATGCGACCAATCACTATCCCCATATCGTTTAAAAACAGCGTCATAGATTTCTAGGCGGCGATGAGATTCCACATCGATATCGATATCAGGAAGCTCGGCGCGCAAAGTCGAGCAGAAGCGCTCCATTAATAATCCATGACGCATTGGCTCGACCCCAGAGATTCCAAGAACATGACAGATGAGAGAACCAGCACCGCTGCCGCGAGCAGCAACCCGCACACCTAATTCGCGCGCCATATCAGTGATATCTGCAACGGTGAGAAAGTAGGAAGCAAATCCCAATTGATTAATCGCCGATAGCTCTTCTTCCAAACGCACTGATGCCGCGATTGAATCTGCGCCACGATAGCGGCGCGATAAACCTGCCTCAGAGCGTTGGCGTAATTGCCTCGCCATCTCTTCCCGATTAGCAGCGCCCACTACATGGCTTTCTGGGAGATGTATCTGGCCAATGCCTATATCGCTGCGCGGTGAGAGAAGTGCGCGTTCGGCAATTTCAGAGGTAGTGCGCAATAAAGCGCGACCACTGCGCTCTCCTGCGGCGCGAGCAATCTCATCAGCAATTGCGTACATCTCTGTCGGACCCTTGAGATACGCCTCGCTATTGCGTCGCTCAATATGTTTGGGGTGAAGCGGGACTAAATTGCGAGTCGCATCTAATACATCTGCCACCGGTCCATCGGCGCGGTCGAGCATTCGCGCAGCATTGGAGAGCACAACCGGAATATCGTGATCGCGACCAAAGCCCAGTAATCGCCCCGCCCAAGGAGTAGAGAAAGGGCCATCGCCTTTAACTTGGTGGGAGACAGTTTCAATAACTTGGCGATCGAATAGCTCGTGTGTGGATTTTAAAATAGATAGCGCTTCGCTAGATCTGCGAGCGCCGATCGAAGCCGCTAGCTGAGATTCAGGACCATGCAAAATAATTAAGTCGCGCGAGTACTCGCTAAATTTCTCAAGAATCTCATAAGTAAGTAGTGGCTGATCACTATTCATGTTGAGTGCAGTGAGTAATCGATAGAGCGATGAGAGGCGTCCACTTTGAGCCAATAAGGTAATTCGATACTTGGGTTGTAGGAAAGCGAGATTGACTCCTAGGATCGGAGTGATTCCAGCGCTCTCACACTCTTGTGCAAAGCGAATAGCGCCCGCCATTGAATTGCGATCGGTGAGAGCAAGTGCGCTAAATCCGAATTCGCCAGCGCGAGCAACCAATGCGTCGATATGGGCAGTGCCATATTTAAAGGAGTAACCACTAGCCACTCGTAAGTGAGTAAACATTTTATTTACCGAAAGATCATGCAGGCCGTGAAGTCGGACGTATCTGCCAGCTCTGAGTAATCTCATCGAGCTCGATCTCAAATGTTGCGACCGCTCCGACTGGAGCAGCCTCTACTCGCCAGATAGCACGAGCGCCATCATCGAAAATATTCTCTTCGGTGATATGAGCATGCCCATCATTAATTCGATTCCACCATCCCCCAGATTCGCGCCATCTCGAGACGATGCCATGGACATGAAAGAGGCGGCCTTTGTAGATGAACTCAATCGGCTCGCCTTCAGGGGCAAGCACGCGCGCGGAAGCTGGAATGGGCGCTGCAGGCGCTGGGGCGGAAACTGGTTGTTCGAACATATGTTCGAAAGATAACTCTCCCCACTGACAGGCGCAAGTGGGCTCGACACGCGCTCAAAAGGGCTTCAATTAGTTGAATATTCAACAATACTGGTCTACCTTCATACCAAACGGGCAACACGAGCCCAAAGAATCTCGGTAAGGGGAAAAATGAATTCAACAGCACTCCTAGTAGGTCGCATCTTTATTGCACTCCTCTTCGTAAATGGCGGAATCGCTCACTTCACAAAGTCGGCAGCAATGACAGGTTATGCGCAATACAAGAAGGTCCCAGCTGCAAAGCTCTCAGTCCTCGCTAGCGGTCTCTTGATCCTCGTTGGTGGACTCTTTATCCTCCTCGGCGTCTGGGTAGATCTTGGCGCACTCCTTCTCGTTCTCTTCCTTATCGCATCAGCACTTATCTTCCACACATTCTGGAAAGAGACTGATGCAACAGCAAAGCAGAATGAATCAACCGCATTCTTTAAGAACATAGCGATGGCAGGCTTCGCATTGGTCATCTTCGGAATCACCTACAAGCACGGTTCATCAGTTGATCTTGGGTGGTCAATTTCAAAGGCGCATGTACTTCTCTGGAAGTAGTCTCGCTAAATAGTTAAGTTAAGGGCCCTTGCATGAAAGTGTGGGGGCCTTTTTCATGCCACCATTGAGTCATGGATATCGCTCTAGCAATACTTGCCGGTTCCTTTATCGGAGCAGTCCTAGGTTTTATCGGCGCAGGTGGGGCAATGCTCTCCGTCCCCATACTGATCTATATCTTTGATTTCACTCCCGTGCATGCATCCACTGCTGCCCTTGTCGTTGTCTTTTGCGCCGCAGCGGCTGGCGCAATTCCGAAATTACGTAAAGGCGAAGCGCTCGTGCGGGAAGCTCTCACTATTAGCGGCCTTGGATTGATCACAAATATTGGTGGAGCAATTCTCTCCAAAAATTTATCGGCAGATACGATCACCACGGGTTTTGCAGTTGTGTTGATAATTGCTGGATCGGCCATGTTAAAAGGCCCAGTCAAAGATCACCCCGAGAAAAAAATGCCCGTCATTGTTCTGGTGATACTTTCCCTAGTTATCGGCGCACTCACTGGAGTATTTGGTATTGGAGGCGGGTTTCTTGCGATTCCGATCTTGGTTCTCTTCTTTCATACTCCTCAAAATAAAGCAGCCGGCACTTCACTTCTTATTATTTCAATGAACTCCGCAATCTCCTTTGTTGGTCACCGCGCCCAATGGGGCGATGTGAAATGGCATATTCCAATCATCATGGCTGGTGCAGCCCTTGTGATTGCTACCTTTGCTTCGCATTTCGCATCAAAGATGCCAGCAAAATTAATGCGAAATTCCTTTGCGATACTTCTCTTCTCGGTTTCGCTCTTCACCATAATTAAGACTTGGTTTATTGCTTAACTTCTTGTGCCCTTACTGTTCGGCTCAAGTAACCCGCTAATAGCAATACTCCGACCGGAAAAGCCATCGCTCCTGGCAAAGTAACCAGATCGGCCAAACCACCGATAATTGTTGGCCCCATGAAATAAGAAAAAATTCCGATAATTCCGATCCGGGCAATCGCCACCGATGGTGCAATCCCTGGAATTTTGCCCGCAGCTGAAATAAATGCCGGGACCATGGGCGCGATCCCAAAACCAGCAATTCCAAAACCAATGCTGATGATGATCAGCGCAACCGTCTTATTCCATGATGCTAAAGGAACTGCAAGTGCAATCGATACACCCATGCAAATTCCACCAATGTATCCCCCAAGCTTGACAACTTTCTCAGCTCCAAATTTCATCATTAATTTATCGCCACTAAAGCGACCAATAATCATGGTGATTCCAAAGACGGCAAATGCAATCGAATCCACACCTTTTTGAAGCCCCATATGTTCGTGGAGCAATATTCCGCTCCAATCCATGGCCGCTGCTTCCGGAATGAGACAACCCAATAATCCAAAGCCCAGCGCCCAGAGGATGAAGGTCTTTCGCTCGAAGAGTTTGATCTTTCCTTTCAGTCCCGCTTCATCGCCTTCGTGGCGATCAAGTGACTCGGGCAGAAAAGTGAAAATAGTTGGGATAAAGGTCATAAAGGCGATCACTGCAGCGCCGCAAATATTTGCTCGCGTGGAAATGTGATGAGAGAGAATTCCACCAGAGACCACTGCAAGAAGTGCGCCCACGCTCCATGCGCCGTGAAAGCCCGACATATATTTTCGCTCGGTATGAACTTCCACTGCGACACCTTGGGTATTGAGCGCCGTATCTGCGCATCCATAACCAATTGATTGTAAGAAAATTGCAAACATGAGTTGCTTTTGCGTGGTGGCCATACCCAACATAAATATTCCACTGGCCATCTCCAAACCACCAAGAACTAGCACCCAACGAGATCCAAATTTATGAATAAAACGACCAGCCAATTGCGCACCGATAACTGCTCCGGCTGGACCGGCGGCTAGTGAGAGACCAAATTGTGAATTAGAGAGATGCAGGGTGTGCTTCACTTCTGGGATTCGAGGCACCCATGCATTGGAAAGGACGCCGAGTAATCCAAAACCGAGCCAGGTTGTGTTACGGGCTCGAATTGCTATCTCTCGTGTTGATTTCATTAACGAGCAGGCTAACAGTGATCGAGGGGCTTGCCGTTATATTTGGGCAATGGATTTACCGCAGAATCAATATGGTGCTGAAGCCCAAGAGCGCTGGCCCGATAATTTTGCCGAAAGCAACGATCGCCTCTCGAAATTAAATCAAGAAGAGATGGCTGAGCTCTTTGCGCGCGGGGAGCTGATTACCAAAGCAATTGCGGAAGCTTTTCGTGATGGCTACCCCGCCAGCGAGCCAGCAGTTCAAGAATATGTTGCGGATCATTTCAACTGGATCTGCGCTTTTTGGACCCCTGATAAGAATTCCTACATTGGTCTCGGCGAAATGTATGTCGCCGATCCGCGATTTACCGAGCACTACAACAACTTTGCGCAAGATCTTGCCCCCTATCTGGCAGAAGCAATGAAGATTTATGCGCATTCATCGCTTTCTTGAGTAACTACTTCTAGAGTTAGGCTATGGATGGAATTCTTGAAAAAGCCGCGGTCAAACGAGTAATTGCAGCACAAGAAAAACTAGGCATTGCGGGCCGGGCAACCATTTTGGCCGAGAGCGCACGCACCGCTGCCGAAGCTGCTGCCTCTCTCAATATTGAAGTTGGCCAGATAGCTTCCTCGCTCATTTTTAAACTTCCTGATCACTCACCTCTCCTCATCATTACCAGTGGTCGCCACCGCGTGGATACTGATCTTGTTGCAAAGAATTTAGGGATCGATAAATTAGAGCGCGTCGATGCTGATTACGTGAAAGAGAAATCTGGATTCTCCATTGGCGGGGTTGCACCCATCGGTTGGATTTCACCCGCGACAATTCTGATCGATGATGCGCTCAATGATTATGAGGTTGTGTGGGCTGCAGCAGGGCACCCGCATGCGGTGTATCCGACGACATACGCAGAATTGATCTCTTGTACCGGCGCAAAGTCCATGATTGTTGGAGACTGACCACATGAAGCGACTCGTAGCAGGACTCGTGGGATTGACTCTCATTCTCACTTCTTGTGGATCTACGTCAGAAGCTAAGGCGCTGACCGGATGTTATGAGGCCACTCTCGCTGCCGATCATTATTTTCTCAATATCATCAATGTCGATGGCAACAACGTTGAAGCGCTTGTCGCATTTAATAACGCCCAAAAAGACTCTTCCCACGGCACCTTTATTGCTGCGTACAACAATCAAATTCTCAAAGGAATCTTTGACTTCCAATCTGAGGGTATGGCTTCAAGCCGAGAATTGATTTTCAAGAAGAGCGCGCGCGGTTTTTATGAAGGATTTGGCGAAGTGCAGGTAAATGGAAACCTGGAAAGTTTTAAGGATCCAAAGAAAGTTACTTGGGATACTAGTTATGAATTCTTGCCGTCTACCGCTTGCCCGAAGTAATGAAAGTTTTCTATCGCACAGACTTCCCTGCTACAAGAAGCGCATTTGCGCATGACTTTATCTCCGGCGTCACTGTTGCCATTGTGGCTCTTCCGCTTGCAATCGGTTTTGGAATTACTTCAGGTCTGACCGCAGCTGCCGGAATCTCCACTGCGATCGTCGCGGGATTTATCTCGGCGCTTTTAGGCGGTTCTCGGTTTCAAGTCAGCGGTCCGACCGGAGCCATGACGGTTGTGCTTATCCCCGTCATTCATCACTATGGCATCGGCGCAATTCCCACACTTGGAGTAATGGCTGGTGTGATCGTTATAGCAATGGGCGCGCTACGACTGGGCAGATTGATCAAGCGCGTTCCCGATTCTGTCGTTGAAGGCTTTACGGTCGGAATTGCAATAATCATTGCTCTACAACAACTTCCCTTTGCACTCGGTGTCACTAAAGGTGCTGGCGATCGCACCTTGCCGTCGGCATTCAATACGGTAAAGAGCGCGCTCGCGCTGGGATTACATTGGCAGACGCTATTCGTTCTATGTCTCACCTTATTTATTAAGTTCAACATTATGCGAATTGTTGAAGCGATGCATATCCGCTCTTATATCCCAGCTAGTTTTTCAGCACTAGTAATAGCCTCCGGGGTCACCGCGCTTTTGCATCTGTCAGTAAATAAAGTCGGCGATATTCCACGTTCAGTTATTACTTGGACGCCACCCCACTCCAATAACCTTCACTTCGTAAGTCTCATCGTCCCCGCACTTTCTATTGCATTCCTAGCTGCTATCGAATCCTTGCTGGCCGCCCGAGTGGCCGATGAATTGGCTCATGTAAGTAAAGCGAACGAATTTCGCCCTAACCAAGAACTTTTTGGACAGGGAATTGCCTCGGCAATTGCCTCCATCTTTGGGGGAATGCCAGCTACGGGTGCGATCGCACGAACAAATGTCAACGTGCGTTCCCACGGTACGAGTCGGATAGCTTCTATGGTGCACGCCCTGACTCTTCTAATTATTATTCTCTTCATGGCTCCGCTCTTCTCGCAGATTCCCAGCGCCGCAATTGCCGGAGTGCTGATTGGTACAAGCTTCCGAATTTTCAATAAAGCGACCATGCTCGAAATATTTTCCTCCGGTCGTGAAAAGACTCTTATCTTTCTGGTCACTGCCATATCTACCGTAAGTATTGATCTCATTTGGGGAATCAGCATCGGCATCGCTCTTTATTGGGCATTTGCACTAAAGGCGAAATTTCTATGAAAAAACTCGTACTTGTTCTCGCCGTAGTCCTTCTTGCAGGTTGCGGATCCACCGCTCCCACCTCCCACCCAAAGCCAAGTTCGTCGCCTACCCAAATTGCGCTATCCGTACCTTCGTCCTGCACGAGTACAGAAATGCTTAACGCACTAACTCCCATTGTCCCTGGGTCAAAATTTATCGACACTCCTTGGCATCCTGCACCCGGAACCGAGCTCGCTGATTTCTTGAGTAATGGTGGGATCGCTTGTTCTTATGGTTTGCAGAGCGCTGCCATTGGCGTCACGGTTCGCTGGGTGAAGGATTCTGGTTCTTACTTCGATAAACGTGTGGCAAGTTGGAGTAAGGATGGTTATTCACTTGTTGACCTACCAGCCGTGGATGAGAGAGCTGCTTACTTTATTTCCAAGCCACAATCAGGTACGCAAGAATTTAATATTTGGACCGTCAATATTTCTTACCAGGGATTTTGGGTGTCAATTAGTTCGAGCTTCTCCCACACCCTAGATGAAGGCAAGCCATTAGTGGATGCGGCTCTCAAATCATTGGGCAGCAAATGAAGTTATATAGCGAAATAACTGGTTCTGGTGATTACCTAGTACTTCTGCATGGCATGGGGTCGGCGCATACCGCGTGGCAGCTAATCGCACCTGCGCTTTCTCAGGATTTCACGGTTGTAAGCCTTGATCTACCCGGCCATGGAAAATCTAAATTCGATCCGCATCAAGAAATGGATCCAGAATCTTTGGGACGTTTAGTTCTGCGCACTCTCGATGATTTAGGAATCGAAAAATTTCATATTGCCGGAAATTCACTTGGCGGGTGGATCGCACTAGAAATTGCTGCCGCTTCCCCCGAGCGAACTCTCTCGCTGGTCGGATTTGCTCCCGCTGGATTGTGGCTCACTCCATTCGTATCTCGAATTCCTGGAACTGCCCCCCTTCGTGGACTTGCCCGATTGGTAAAAACAATTGCGCCTGCAGTAGCAAAGGTGGAATGGGCCAAAAAAATTGGTTTTGCATCAGTAAGTCCCTTATGGAAGGAATTTTCTGACAAGTTGGTAGTCGATGCAACAGTGGCGATGGGTTCAGCTAAGGGCTACTTCCCTGCATGGGATGGATTGCTGCGAAAGCGATTCGACAAATCAATTGCAGCATCCGTGCCCATCACCATCATCTTTGGTGATACCGATAACACTTTGCCTGCGCGCACCTCACAAGAACGATCTCTTGTGCCAGCTCATGCACGTTGGATAATTTTTCCGGAGAGTGGTCATGCGCCAATGTGGGACCACCCAGCCGAATGTATTGATGAAGTTCTGCGCACTACCGGAAAGCGCGCATGATCACCGTCATCTACTTCTGGAAAATTTCGCTCTTCAATCTGCCGCTAGCGATAATTCATATGGCAACCGATCGATTGAGTTTGCGGAGAAATAAATCAATTACTTTCTACAAATCGCTCGGCACTGGCAAGGGAGCAACTTTTACTCCTCGGGATGCAGATACACGTCGATGGGGACTATTAGTTGTCATCGAAGAAAATAATTGGGAGAAATTCCACAACTCCCCTCTTATTAATTCTTGGCGAAAATTTGCGGTCAGTGAATACTGCGCAAAAATGATCCCTATTGCTTCTCACGGACAGTGGGCGGGACGCGAGCCATTTACTCCTTCGCTCACTCCGCCGACCGATACACGAATTGCTGCAATTACCCGGGCACGAATTAAGTGGAGTTTGCAATCTCTCTTTTGGAGAGCCGTGCCACCAGTAACAAAGAGTTTGCATTCCAAAGCGGGGCTGGTTGCAGCCATCGGGATTGGTGAAGCTCCCCTGGGGCTTCAAGGAACATTCTCCATCTGGAGTGATTCGGCATCACTTCGCGAATTCGCCTATAAGGACCCAGCGCATGCCCAAGTTATTCAGGAGACCAAGGATCGTGCTTGGTATGCGGAGGAATTGTTCGCACGATTTGCCATAATTGAAGAACATGGGGAATTGTCCCCGCGTCGATAAGGCAGAATTAGGGCATGTCGATCCGCAATTACCAACCTCGCAGACGAGATCGTCGCGGAGCTACGACCTTTCAAAATATATTTCTCTACGCAATTCTCGCCCTCGCTATTGGATTACAAATCGCCTATCCACTTGTACATGGTGATGCACTCCTTTATGTAACGATTGCAACTGTTTACAGCGCCGCTGGCTTGATGATTTTTCATTCGTGGATTTCCTATGGTGCGAGGTATTCCATTACTTATCTCGTCGTCGGTTTCTTCGGTGCGCTCTTGATCGAACACATTGGGCTGACTACAGGCTGGCCATTTGGAAAGTATTCATATGATGCTTCGCTAGGCGCCACTTTCTGGAAAATTCCGTTAATAGTTCCTTTTGCCTGGTTGATGATCTGTCATCCGATGTTGATTATTGCTCGTCGGTTTACCTCATTCTGGGTATTTCTTTATGGCGGTATCGGGCTAATGGCGTGGGATCTCTTTCTTGATCCCCAGATGGTTTCGGCTCATCGCTGGACTTGGGAAGCCAGCTCCACTCATGTTCCCTTCCAACCAGAAATTCCACTATCAAATGCTGCCGGTTGGTTATTTGCCGGAATGGGACTGATGGCACTTCTTCATTTCTTGCTACCCAAAGAGCGCCGAAAAATTGGTGCAAATTCTGCTGCGGTAAATATTTTTCTTGAATGGACTCTCTTCTCGGGAATCATCGGAAATCTCTTTTTCTTCCATCGTCCGGGCGTAGCTTTAATTGGTGGACTGGTTATGGGAGCAGTACTCCTTCCTTATCTCTTCACCCTTCGTATGGGCCGTCCGGAATCTGTCTAGTGCTCCCCTATATTCTTTCGGTAATTGCACTAGTTCTTACATTAATTAATGCAGTCACAATGCGAGTTGTATCGCCATATATGGCCCAACTCGTGGATGAATCGGTAGGCCTGCTTGTTCCGATGCGCAATGAAGAGAGGAATGTGGAGGAAGTAATTCCCGCACTCCTTGATCAGAAAGAACTCTCTCGATATGAGATCATCGTTATCAACGATGGTTCTACCGACAACACAGCTGCGCTTTTGCAAAAATTCGGTAGCAAGATTTCAGTGAAAAATGGCGCCCCATTGCCTGAGGGATGGATGGGCAAGAGCCACGCGCTTCACTACGTGGCAATGAGATCTACCAGTGAATATTTAGTCTTTGTCGATGCCGATGTACGTCTCAATCCACACGCAGTTGCCGCGGCAATTTCCTCGATGAAGAGGTGGGGTTGGGATTTCTCCTCGCCATACCCAAAGCAAATTGCAAAATCTTTACTCGAGCTTCTCATTCAACCTTTATTGCAATGGTCGTGGCTAGCTAGCGTTCCACTCTTATTTGCAGAGCGGATGAAAGTGCCCTCCATGGTTATCGCTAATGGCCAATTTTTCATTGTGAAGCGTGCGGCCTACATCGCTATTGGCGGACATGAGTCAATCAAGGGTGAGGTCCTCGATGATCTCGAGCTTGCCCGCGCGCTCTCCCGGGCCGGCTTTACCGGCGGTGTTGCAGAAGGTAGCGCTGTGGCTACTTGTCGCATGTACAACACGGGAGAAGAACTTACAGAGGGATATACCAAGTCATTGTGGCGGGCATTTGGATCTCCGATCGGAACATTTATTGCCGTAGCAATTCTTTTCTGGACCGGAATTTTCCCGGTGATAGCAGTGGCAAATGGCTCTTCGGCTGCGCTCTTGGCGCTGGATTGCATCATGCTCTCTCGAATAATTGCCGCACTTCGCACTCGTACTAATCCAGTTCTCGCTTTTCTCCACCCCGCAGCCGTATTTGCTTTAATAATTCTGATCGCCCTTTCCTGGAAGAGAAAATCAGAGGGTAGATTGCAATGGCGTGGGCGCACCCTCTCATGAAGAAGATAATTGTTATTGGCGGCGGCATGGGCGGAATGGCCGCAGCCGCGCGATTAGCTAAAGCAGGACACTCGGTTCAGCTCTTTGAAAGTGCCAACTTCCTTGGTGGCAAGTGCCGCACTGAGTGGATCGGTGATTACGCATTTGATACCGGTCCTTCACTTCTCACACTTCCCGCGGTCTATCGCGATCTCTTTATTAAGACTGGCAAGCGAATTGAGCATGTTCTCAAAATTAACCCAGTCGATCCAGCGTTTGATTACCACTTCGCCGATGGCACACACCTCTCTTTTCCTAATCTCTCCATCCCCAAAATTTGCGAAGAGATAGATCGCGTGTTGGGTAAGAAATCTGGGGATGAATGGCATCGGCTCATGCAGCGGGCAGAACAAATGTGGGATGTTTCCCGTGGGCCATTCATTGAATCAGAGCTCACTTCGATGGTCTCCCTGATTAAACGCTCGGGAATTTTGCGAGACCTTCGCACTATTTCTCCATTTACCTCGCTTCGCAAATACACCTCGCGATTTACCTCAGATCCCTATCTCACAAAAATTATCGATCGATATGCCACTTACACTGGCTCTGATCCGCGAAAAGTTCCGGCCGTACTTCTGACGATCGCATTTATGGAGAGCACATTTGGTGCTTGGCATATCGAAGGTGGAATCGGACAATTAGCACTTGCACTGGAAGATCGAATTCGCCAGCTTGGTGTGGAGATTTCGCTCAATGCCGAAGTCTGCGAGATTCTCACTAGCAATGGAGTTGCTACCGGCGTGAAGCTTGCAAACGGGCAAGAGTTCTCAGCCGATGTAGTTGTAGCCAATGCCGATGCGGAATATATCTATAACAAATTAATTGCTCCCGATCTGAAAATTGTTGGTAAGGAACGGAAGAAATTGGCAAAAGCCGAGAAATCTTTAGCGGGATTCTCGCTCTTACTAGGTCTCGATAATTCAAAAATTTCTGGTGATCTTCCCCAACTCAATCATCACAACGTCTACTTTCCAGAAAATTACGACGCCGAATTCGATCAGATCTTTGATCAGAAGATTCCGGTGCAAGACCCCACTATTTACATCTGCTCACCGCAAGATCCTTTGATGGTGAAGGGCGCCAATAAAGAGGCATGGTTTGTTTTGGTCAACGCCCCGCGGCATGATCCCAAAAGCGGATACGACTGGAGTAAGAATCCAGGTGAGTATGCGAATTCGCTGATTGCGCATCTCGATCGCCTTGGTCTTCGCGTCTCTGAGCGATTGGATGTCATGGAATTTCGCACGCCACTAGATCTTGAGCAATCGGTCAAAGCTCCGGGCGGCTCAATTTATGGAACTTCGAGCAATGGATCGCGTTCGGCATTCTTGCGCGCAAGAAATCGTTCTCCGCTCAAGAATTTATATTGTGTCGGTGGATCTGCTCATCCTGGGGGTGGGTTACCGCTGGTGGGAATCAGCGCAGAAATTGTCGCCGAAGCGATTATGAAGTAGCTAACTTTCGATATGTGTGACGAGAAAGTGAAAGAAATGAAATTACCTGCATCACTAACCAAGCTACCGAAATAGTTGTTACCAGTTTTACATCGAGTAAATAAGCCAGAATCGCAACCGTCAGAAGAATCGCTCGAACGGGTCGTTCGGCAATTGTCACAAAATCTATTTCTTTATACCCCAGACCAGATGTTCGAGCCCGAAGATATTCTTGAGTTGATGCCAGCATCCAGGCAAAGAAAATAACTACTGAAGGCGCACCTATCCGGTAGAAGGCAATCACCCAGAGCACTTCGCTGATGCGATCTGCTAATGAATCCCAGAGTGCGCCGCGAGTTGAAATTTTACCAGTGATGATTGCCAGGGATCCATCAATGCCATCTAGGACTAGGGAAAGAACAATTAAAACTGGTCCCCACCACGTACGCGCCGAGAGTACTAACCCGAGGGCGGCAATCACGCCACCGAGCGTTACTGCATTGGGCGAGATCCGAAAAAAGCGAAGTGGTTTGATCAGAAAAAAAGAAACAGTGAGCCATCCTTTTACAACTGGATTCATCTGCACTCCTCCATGCAGCGAACTCCAGTGCTCAAAGAATTGCGTGCGCTTCATCGTCGATCAAAACCTAAATTCTTCGCGATTTCTACAGTAGCTGGCGAAGTATTCATGGTGTAAAAGTGAAGACCCGGAACTCCTGCATCCAAAAGCTCTTGACATAGCTCTGTAGCAATCTCGATACCCAATGCTCGAACCGCTTCGTTATCTTCGCCCAGCGCTGCAAATCGCTTCTCAATGTGAGCAGGTATGGGAGTGCCACCCAGCTCTGCCATGCGTTTTATTTGTTTGAGATTACTAATCGGCAAAATTCCCGCAATGACGGGTAAGGATGATCCCTTGCTCTTTAATTTATCAACAAGTGAGACCCAGCGATCAGCTTCAAAGAAGAATTGAGTCGTCGCAAATGTTGCACCGAGCTCTTCTTTGCGAATCAGTACATCTACATCTTTTTCAAAATCACCATGACTGGCTGGATGTCCATCTGGGAAGGCAGCAACCCCAACTTCTAATCCACCTGCTTGCACCGCAAGCTCTACAAGTTGATCAGCATGATCAAAGCCTTCAGGGGTGCTGAGCCACGGAGATGAGGGTCCACCTACCGGATCTCCACGAAGGGCAAGAATCGATTTAATGCCGGCAGCTTTGTAATGGCCGAGTATTTGAGTTAATTCACTCTTAGTTGAACCCACACATGTGAGATGCGCGACGGTATCAATTCCAGTTTTGGAAGTGATCTCTTCAGTAATGCGGATTGTTCGATCGCGCGTTGATCCACCAGCGCCATAAGTGACCGAGATGAAATCAGGCTTTAGTGGGGCAAGCCCTTCCATCGCTTCCCACAGACGATCTTCGCCAGCGCTATCTTTGGGTGGAAAGAACTCCACCGAAAATGTTGGGCTACCCATAACGAGGCAGGTTACCCTTGCCGTATGGATTTTGCCGAAGATTTGAGCCTTAAAGGCTTACGTAATTCCACAAATGAATCGCTAGCGCGATTTAGCGGCCAAGAATCCAATTACTTGCGAGATATTGGCTCAGAACTGGACCCAGTCGCAACTGTCATGGAGAAATTCTTACTGGATAGCGGCAAGCGTCTGCGCCCGATCTTTGCACTTGTGGGATTCCTCGGTACCGGATCTGTACTTTCAGAATCGATGATTTCGGCATGCGCATCATTAGAGCTAGTTCATGTATGTGCACTGATGCACGATGACGTTATGGATTGCTCGGATACTCGTCGCGGAGCCCCATCTGTTCACAAAGCATTTGAAACAATGCACCGCGAAAAAGGTTTGGGCGGAAATGATGAGCAATTTGGAATTTCATCGGCAATACTCATGGGAGACCTTGCGCTAATTTGGTCAGCAAAAATGTTGCACACTTCCGGAATTGATTCCGAAACTTTAGTCCGCTCGCAAATAGTTTATGATGAAATGCGGATCGAATTGATGGCGGGCCAGTACCTAGATGTTTATGAGCAAGTCCTCGGTACCGAAAGTGTAGAGCGCTCACTTAAAGTAGCTCGATACAAATCCGGTAAGTACACCATTGAGCGCCCCCTCCACTTTGGTGCAGCACTGGGTAGCAAGACCCCAGAAAAGATTATGGATATGTATTCGCACTACGGGCTTCCCCTGGGCGAAGCCTTTCAATTACGCGATGATGTATTGGGAATATTTGGCAATCCAGAAGAGACTGGAAAACCAGCAGGCGATGATTTACGGGAAGGCAAACGCACAGTTCTCTTGGCTAAGACCATGGAGCGAGCGACCCCAGCGCAGCGGGCAACACTTCATTCATTTCTTGGTAATTCTGATCTCACTTTTGAAGGGGTCGAAGAAGCGCGCTCCATCATTACCGGTAGTGGCGCGTTGGCAGAGCTTGAAGAGTTAATAACATCACTTACTGTCGAGGCGACATCAGCGCTAGATCATGGTGGAATAACACCAGTTGCTCATTCCTTGTTGAATGAACTCTCTTCCTATGTCACCCAACGCAAACTCTAATAAACGGAGATCTCATGGTACGCAGAGTTAAAGGTCGGACTGATCACGTTGTGATTGTTGGCGCAGGGCTGGGTGGCTTAAGTGCGGCACTTCGTTTAGCAGGCGCTGGCCGCAAAGTAACTGTTGTCGAACGCGAGAGCGTTCCGGGTGGGCGCAATGGGCTACTTCAAAAAGATGGATATTCATTCGATACTGGTCCATCTGTACTAACGATGCCAAGTTTGATTCAAGATGCGCTTTCATGCGTTGGTGAAGATCTTAAAGATTGGCTCGAATTAGCACCGCTCGATCCGCTATATCGAGCTTTTTACCATGATGGTTCCCAACTCGATGTTCATGCAGATACTGCGCGCATGCAAGAAGAGATTCGCAATGTCATTGGTGGCGAAGAGGCAGCAGGTTATGGCCGATATGTAGATTTTGTAACTAAGTTATATAAGTATGAGATGAATGATTTCATCGACAAAAATATTGATTCACCGCTCAATCTTTTGACCCCGAATCTCGCTCGGCTAGTTGCACTCGGTGGGTTCCGCCGGCTGGCTCCCAAAGTAAATGAATTTCTGAAAGACCATCGAACCCAAAAGGTTTATTCCTTCCAGGCTATGTATGCCGGGGTAAGCCCCCAGCAAGCACTCGCCATCTACGCAGTCATCGCCTATATGGATTCAGTGAATGGTGTCTTCTTCCCTAAGGGAGGAATGCATGCAGTTCCGCGCGCACTTGCTGGTGCGGCTGCAAAGCACGGAGTTGAATTCAAATACAACTCCACGGTCACCACAGTTGAACATTCCAATGGCCGTGCCACCGCCGTGATTACCGAATCTGGCGAGCGGATTGAGTGCGATGCGCTGATTCTCAATCCTGATTTGCCTGTCGCCTATCGCGAACTTCTCGGCACAATGCCAGCACAAGTTAAACGTCTTAATTACTCACCTTCATGCGTAACGCTTCTCGCCGGATCGAGCAAGACCTATGACCATTTGGCTCACCACAATATTCACTTTGGTGAATCGTGGGAGGGCGTCTTCGATGAATTGATCACCAAGAAAACTTTGATGAGTGACCCTAGCTTGCTCGTCACAGTCCCTACATATGACGACAAAGATCTTGCACCTGCAGGTAAGTCCTCGTATTACATCCTCTTCCCTACCCCCAATCTAACTGCAGATATCGATTGGAAGATTGAAGGCCCGCGCTATCGCGACCGAATGATCGCCACGATGGAAGCTCGTGGTTATGTTGGCTTTGGAGATTCGATCGAAACCGAACACCTCACCACCCCATTGGATTGGCAAGCACAAGGCATGGAGGCGGGCGCACCTTTTGCAAGCGCGCATACTTTCTTCCAGACCGGACCATTTCGCCCAAAGAATTTAGCTAAAGGCTTTGAGAATGTGGTCTTTGCGGGCTCGGGAACCCAGCCAGGAGTTGGAGTGCCGATGGTGCTGATCTCCGGACGCTTGGCGGCCGAACGAATTGTTGGAGATATTAAGTAAGCAATACTGCAATCTCTAATTGCGGATAGAGCGCTGAGAAGTTCGCCCTTCCGCCAAGTCCTGCGATCTCCATTAATACTGCGGCAGTGTCGATCACTCCCCCACAGCGCTCCACGAGCTTTGACGCTGCACCCAGAGTTCCACCTGTCGCCAGCACATCATCAATCAGAAACACTCGCTCGCCTTTTTGAATAGCATCTTGGTGAATTTGTAGAACATTTTCGCCGTATTCCAACGCGTAACTCTCGCTAAAACTAGCCGCAGGCAATTTGCCACTCTTACGAATAGGGATGAATCCCTTGCCAGCATATTGTGCGATGGCCGCACCAAATATAAATCCACGTGCTTCTACTCCAGCAACTAGATCATAAGAATTAGAGAGTTCAGCAAAGGCTGTGACGGCATGTGAAAATGCTTGGGGATCACGCAACACTGGAGTGATGTCCTTAAAAAGAATTCCCTCAGATGGGAAATTGGGAACATCGCGAATCAACTCTCGAATCAACTTATCGCTCATACCGCTCCTTAAAATAAAACTGGGCCCCAGAGTTTCCTCTAGAGCCCAGTTTAATTACTTTCTAATTACTTGCTAATCCACATTGTGATAGGAGATTGCAAGAAGTAGACCACGAATAGTCCAGATACCAAGTAAAGGAGTGCATGCACTTCCTTTGATCGGCCTTGAACTACGCG
>CANFRP010000002.1 GCA_947449535.1 Actinomycetota bacterium
ACCAGTGAGTGGTCTACGTATTCGTGATCTTCGAAATGGTCTGACAATCCCACCGCGTATTCGACTCGCGACCGTATTTGCGATCGCGCGCAAACCTGTCTGGTGGATTAATTTGTTCACAACTAAGAAATTGGAATTTGCAGCATTTCGCGGTTGGGATAAGTCCCTCGTTGAACTTGCCGCAGCAATATTTTCTCCTGCAATTTCCTTTGATGATGTGAAGTGGCTCCAGAAAGTCTGGCAGGGTCCCATTATTGTCAAAGGCGTCCAGTCCGTAGAAGATGCTAAGACTTTGGCAAAGATGGGGGTCGATGGAATCGTCCTTTCCAATCACGGTGGTCGGCAATTAGATCGTGGACCCGTTCCTATCGAAATTTTGCCAGATGTAGTTAAAGCTGTCGGTAAGAAGTTGGATGTTTATATTGATGGCTCGGTGATGTCGGGGCAAGATGCTTACGCTGCAATCGCGATGGGCGCGAAAGCTGTATTTATTGGCCGAGCTTATCTATATGGCGTAATGGCTGATGGCGAGCGGGGAGTGGAGAAAGTAATTGAACTTTTACGGCGCGAATTTGTAAATACAATGGCGCTTACTGGAAATCGCAATCTTAAAGAAGTGCGCGAGACCGGTGCAGTGCTGAGAGGTGAGGGATGACCAAGATAAAGACCAAGCGCAGAATCCCTGGCTATAAAGACCTTAGCCAATTACTTCGATTCCGCAAAGTTATCTGGAGCCCAAAGAAGCGTCGTCTTACGCGCGCGCTCACAATTTATGATCTTCGTAAGATTGCTCAGCGCCGCACCCCTAAAGCGCCTTTTGATTACACCGACGGTGGCGCAGGTACTGAGTCCTCATTGATAAATGCCCGGAAGGAATTCCAAAGCGTTATTTTCCATCCGCGCGTGCTTCGTGATGTTTCACAATTTGATCTCTCCACAAAGATGTTGGGCAAGTCATCTGCGATGCCACTGGGTATTGCTCCCACTGGATTTACTCGCATGATGCAGACCGAGGGCGAGATCGCCGGATGTACTGCTGCGATGGATGCGGGTATTCCTTACACACTTTCCACCATGGGTACGCGCTCGATTGAAGATGTTGCAAAGGCTGCCCCAATGGGCCGAAATTTCTTCCAGCTATATATGTGGAAAGACCGCGATCGAAGTATGGGGCTTGTTAATCGAGCAGCAGCTGCCGGATTCGAAACGCTTGTACTCACGGTGGATGTTCCTGTCGCAGGTGATCGCTTGCGCGATGTACGCAATGGAATGACCATTCCACCATCACTTACATCCAAGACAATTCTTAATGCGATTCCACGACCTGCCTGGTGGATTAATTTCTTGACTACTGACCCACTTACCTTTGCATCACTCGATTCATGGAATGGCACCGTCGCAGAACTTTTGGATTCTATGTTTGATCCCACCGTTACTTTCGAAGACCTTAAGTGGATTCGTGGCCAATGGAAGGGGAAGTTAATTGTTAAGGGAATTCAGCATGCAGATGATGCCGTGATGGCGGTCGATGCTGGCGCAGATGCGATCATTCTTTCTAATCATGGTGGGCGCCAATTAGATCGTGCACCAATTCCAGCGCTATTGATTCCAGAAGTCCGCGCAGCAATTGGTGATCGGGCCGAGCTTCATGTCGATACTGGCATCATGCATGGCGCAGATGTTGTTGCTTCGATCGCTTCCGGCGCAGATTTCACTTGGATTGGTCGGGCCTACCTTTACGGCCTCATGGCAGGCGGAAAAGAGGGCGTGGATCGCACGCTTTCAATACTTAAAGGCGAAATGGTCAGAACTATGAAATTATTGGGTGCTCGATCATTAGACGAGCTCAACCCAGATCACGTGACTTTCTTAAATTCACGTCGCTAGTTTCATAAAGGATTCTCGTGCCGCATTACAAGATTGCCATCGTTGGTGCCGGCCCATCGGGATATTTCGCGGCGCAAGCACTACAAAATATGGTGACGGACGAACTCTCTTTTTCGATCGACATGATTGAACGCCTGCCCACCCCATGGGGATTGGTCCGAAGTGGCGTTGCACCTGATCATCCAAAAATTAAGACAGTTGCAAAAGTATTTGAGAAGATTGCTAATGAAAGCAATTTTCGTTTATTTGCCAATGTCGAGCTCGGTAAAGATTTTTCAATTCAGGATCTGGCGAATCGTTATGACGCAGTAGTAATGGCGACTGGCTCTTCGATCGGTAAGAAGCTTGGTATTCCTGGCGAAGAGCTTGCTAATTCATTTTCGGCGGCGGAATTTGTTCCTTGGTATAACACTCATCCAGATTTTGAAAGCATGACAGTTGATCTCTCGTGCGATACCGCAGTCGTCATTGGCGCTGGCAATGTCGCAATGGATTGCGCACGTATGCTGGCGGTAGATCCTTCTGAACTTGATCCGACCGATACATCCGAAATTGCCATGAAGGCTCTTCATGCCAGCAAGATTCGTAAGGTCTATATCGCCGGTCGTCGTGGCCCAGAGAATGCTGCATTCACTTCACCCGAACTTCGCGAACTACCAAAGCTTGAACATACCGATGTTTACTTTGATGCTCAGATGATTGAGGATGCGCACTTGCGCGCAGTTGCGCAATCTGAATTTGGTGAATTAGAGAAGCACTTGGCATCTAATTTAGAAGCGATGCGCGCAATCGCCGAGCACCCACATGCTGGGCACGAACGATCAATGGAATTTAAATTTCTCTCCGCTCCCAAAGAAATTAAAGGCAATGGCAAAGTGGAAGAGATCGTTTTTGGCATTAACAAGATGGAAGATGGCAAAGTCATCGACACTGGCCAGACTTTCTCGATCAAGTGTGGATTAGTTATTACTGCTATTGGGTATGAATGCGATCCGATTTCTGGCATCTCGATTGAAAAGGGAAAGATCGCCAACAATGACGGTCGCGTCATGAACTCCAATATCTATACCGTGGGCTGGGCAAAGCGTGGTCCATCTGGGGTTATCGGCACCAATAAGAGTGATGCTGCTGAAGTAATGAAGTTATTAGTCAATGATTTAGGCCCTGCGAAATCATCGGGCGATATCACTGAAATCTTGCCTTCTGATCATCTAGTAATCGATCAAAGTGCTTGGCAGCGAATTAATGAGCGGGAAATTGCGGCAGGCGAGCCACTTGGTAAGCCGCGTGTAAAGGGAACTTCAATCAATTCTCTATTGGAGATGTCGAAGATATAGTTTTGCCCATGATCAAAGAACTCCTTGCCAAGCTGACATTAGAAGAGAAAGTCAGTCTTGTTACTGGCAAAGATTCGTGGTCGACTCCCGCCATACCTTCGATCGGGCTTCGTTCCATGATGGTCTCTGATGGTCCATCCGGTGTTCGCGGTCCAGTATGGGATGAGCGCCACAACTCACTCTCACTTCCTTCGGCTACGGCTATTGCATCTACTTGGGATCTTGCGATGCTGCGCCAGGTAGGCCGAGTTATGGCGCATGAAGCGGCAAGTAAAGGCGTGCACGTTGTTCTTGGCCCCACCATTAATTTACATCGCTCTCCATTGGGCGGTCGCCACTTCGAATGTTTCTCCGAGGATCCATTACTTAGTGGAAAGTTAGCTTCTGCTTTCACCCAAGGAATTCAAGCCGAAGGCGTGGGCGCAACTCTCAAGCACTTTGTCGCCAATGATTCTGAGACCGAGCGATTTACGGTTGATGTCATCGCTAGTGAAAAAGTATTGCGCGAGACCTATATGCGACCCTTTGAAATTGCAGTACGCGAAGCCAATCCTTGGATGGTGATGTCTTCCTACAACTCGGTAAACGGAACCACCATGAGCGAGAACGCCTTGCTTGATCAACCACTCAAAGGTGAATGGGGATATGACGGCGTAGCGATCTCGGATTGGGGCGCAGTTCGTGATGCGATCGCTGCTGGAAATGCCGCTACCGATTTAGAAATGCCCGGTCGTCCTGGTGCACCATTTCGCGAGCATCTTGCTGATGCAGTTCGAAATGGTGAAGTTTCGATAGAAGCGCTCGATAAGAAAGTGGAGCGGATGCTGCTTCTGGCAGAACGCGTCGGCGCGCTAGGTCCAATTCCTGCAAAGAAAGGCGCTCTTCCTAAATCAGAGACAGATGAATTTGCACGCAATTTGGCGATCGCCGGCACTGTGATGCTTAAGAACAATGGCGTGCTTCCTCTTAATCTTGCGACCAACATTGTTGTGATTGGCGGACACGCACTTGAAGGTCGCGAACAAGGTGGCGGAAGTGCGACTGTTATGCCAATTGAAGTCATCACACCACTCGATGGGATTAAGGCAGTTAATGGTTCGGCCAAAGTCACTTATGTCGAGGGCGTCAAAGCAGATGAGCGCCTCATGCCATTTACAAAGAAGAATTCGACACATCCAGTCACTGGCGAAGCTGGTTTCCGCGTTCAAGTAATCGGCAAAGATGGAACCGTTCTTGAAGATGAAGCACGCTTTGCCAGCCAATTATTATTTATGGATAAGCCATGGCTGCGCGAAAACCCCACCATTCACGCCACTATCCGTTTCACTGCCCAAAAAAGTGGGCCACACATCATTGGTCTGAACGCTAATGGGGTTGGCAAGATTTTCATCGACAATGCGCTCGAACTTGAATTCAATAATCTTGGCGTAACCAATGATCCCGGCGATGCGATCTTTAATCCTTTGGAATCCACATTCACCAAAGATCTGATTGAAGGCAAGACCATTGAGATCCGCTATGAAATTGAAGTGGATACCAACACTCTTCCATTCTGCGTCTTCTACCCAGGCTTTAAGGCACCAGCTAATTCACTCGAGGCAGAACGCGCACTCGCAGTCGAAGCCGCAAAGTCGGCAGATGTCGCCATCGTCTTTGTGGGCACTACATCCTTTATCGAGAGCGAAGGATTCGATCGAAAGAACCTCAAACTCCCTAACGGCCACGATGAATTAGTTTCTGCAGTCGCTAAAGTCGCAAAGAAAACTATTGTCGTCATTAACGCTGGATCCCCAGTACTGCTCCCATGGCGTGATGAGGTTGATGCAATCCTTATGCCATATTTCCCTGGTCAACAAATGGGTAACGCCATCGCACAAATCATCTTCGGTGAATCAGAACCTGGCGGTCGCCTTCCAACCACATGGGCTGCAGATGAGAAAGATCTACCAATCTCTAACACCACACCAATTGATGGCAAATTAATTTATGACGATGAATCCGGAATCGGTTATCGCGCATGGATTGCTAAAGGTGCAAAGCCGATGTATCCATTTGGATATGGACTTGGCTATACCGAATGGGAGCAAGAACTCGTTTCTATTCGCACTCATGGCAAATCACTTAAAGTTGAAGTTGCGGTCTATAACACCGGACTTCGAGATGGCTCTGAAGTTATTCAGATTTATGGTCGCGAAGCATCATCAAAGGGTGCAAAAAAATTGATTGGCTTCGCCAAAGTATTTCTGGAGGCAGGGGAGTTTGAAAATGTAACGATTGAAATCTCTCCCGATAACTTCATGGAATGGGAGAACAGTTGGGTTCGTAAATCCGGAAAGTGGATTATCGAGATCGGTAAGAACGCTCTCGAAGTGATCGAATCCCAAGAAGTCGATCTCGCTTAAGCCTTATTTTTAAGGTTATCTAGCCCCTTTTCTCTATTTGGAGCATCAGGGGCTAAAAGGTAAGATTCACCAAGTAATCGGCGCTTGTAGCTCAACGGATAGAGCATCTGACTACGGATCAGAAGGTTAGGGGTTCGAATCCCTTCAAGCGCACCAGTTTTTCTAAGGGGAATACCCCCTCAACTTCTTGAATTTATTCAAATTCCACTCGGTGATCTTGTCCAAAATTCTTACCTTGAGTTAACCTCGCTCATGAGAAAAATTTCTTTTATCCTCGTCTCCGTACTGGCTACCTCTTTCTTGGTGCCCAGCGCTTCCTTTGCTGCTGCACCATCTGCAGGCGCCGCATGCGCGAAAGCAGGAACAACTAGTTCGACGGCCACAAAGAAATTTACCTGCGTTAAGTCAGGCAAAAAGTTGGCTTGGGATAAAGGCGTTGCTCTTCCAAAGGCAGCCGCACCAGCCCCAGCACCAGCACCAGCACCAGTAACCACGGTCAAGATCACCGGCACAAGCTGTGCAACCGATGGCGAGCAAAAGATTGTTGGAGATCGACGTTATGTTTGCGATGGAGCAAACCGAAGCAATAATTTCCAGTGGGATGAAGGAACTCCCACAAGTTTTAAAGCACCAATGCCAATCACATTGCCTGTTGCGCAAAACGGATCAATTACATTTGCAAATGCATTGAGCCATATCTCAGAGATCCCAACCACTTCATATAAGCGGATTCAAACCATTATTGACGCGAGCCCAGCGGTTGATGTTCCTCACCAACTTCTCGTCGGTCCAAATACCACCACAGTTACTAAAACCATTGAAGAGAACATACTTTCTCGCGAGTTCAAATTGTGGGGCGGGTTCCAGCAGACAAAGTACCTCACTGTTATTGCCTACAGTTTTGCTGATATGAATTGGGCTGGGCAAACTCATGACAAAGTTGTGAAAGACCGTTCTTATCCGACCGCTGGAGTTGATCCTCAAATGGGTATGCGCCGCGCGCAGCAAAGTTGCCAAGTCGACGCAAAGAATTGCGATGCGGGAAATGCTGGCCAATATGCGGGCGTACCCGAGGCGATTGAGTTTCTCGGAGTTACTACGTCCTATCCATGGGATCCAACCATGAATGGTGAAGTTGGCCATGAATACACTCACACAGTTACTTCGGCGCAGTTCAATGGAACTTCTGCCAAGAACACTAATTATTACCAACAGAATTTCACTCCATGTTGGTTGAATGAAGGCCTTTCTAATGCATCGGGAATTGGTGTATCAAGCACCAGCTTGCAGCAATATTTATCCACCCGTGATTACAACGTCACTCGTCCTGCCAACTTGCCTTCGGACTTCAAGGGTTTTACTGCAGAAGGTCTCAAGAACTATTTATACAGCCAAGTTCCAAACCACAATGCACCTAATTCCTGTTATGGCGGATTAGGTCCGGTCTATCAATTGGGTTATTCAATTGGCTTTGCGGCAACCGAAGCGTTATTCGCAATTGGTGGGCCACAATCAGTAATGGCGCTTGAATCACGTGGTGCAATGGGAGATGACTTCAGCCAAGCATTCCAAAATGTTTATGGAATGAGTTGGGACGAAGGATCAACAATCCTTGGTCAGATTCTTGCTGCGGAGTATGCGATTAAGCCAATGCGAACGAGCGGCTGACATCAATCAATAGTTAAAAATTATCTAAAGTCCTGCGCAATTCCGCTGTTATCTCGCGATGCCGTGCCATGCCATCACTAATCATCGGTATCCAATTGGTCACATACCCGAAACCAATACGGTGGCTTAAATCTGCAAAACCTTGTTGACCGCCTAAGCCATCATGTCCAAAAGTTGAGCCAACACCAACACCGGCGCCAAAGCCATCCCCAGTCCTACAAGCGGCCGGAGTGGGCGCAGCTAATTGGGTGGCAAAATGTCCGGCAGTGATGGATACGGTGGGCGGATCAGTGCCAAAAATTTCTGGCTATAAATTTGATGGCGCACACGGAGAGAACTTCATTCGCCTTACAGATGGCGCGGCAACTGCGGCAACCTCTCCCGGAAGTTTGCTGGGATGTTATGCAGATATCGAATCACTCAATAAGCCAATCGGCAACGCTTGGCATATCGGAACCATCAGTCGAGATGCATCCGGCTTCTATTGGATTAATGCTGCTGGAGTTCGTTGGGGGCTAACGCTTTCGGGCACCGTGCTTGATACGGATAAGAGCAATCCGTATTACGCCACCGGGCATCAATTCCTCACTTATTAAGCGTTCTGCGGTGAAGGGAAAGTAGCCTTTCGCTATGAGTTCACTACGTACTGGCTACATTTATCACGAGCTATTTGGCTGGCATGACACTGGCACCCAAGCTGGAATGTTCCCCTCTGACCCCACTCGTGGTCTTCAGCCATTTGTTAATTACGAGAATGCCGAGACCAAACGTCGCATTCATGAATTGATCGTTGTTTCTGGACTTATCGATTCACTTGATCGACGCACACCTCGTCAAGCGACTACCGAAGAACTCTTGCTGGTTCATCCACAAAGTTATTTAACTCAACTGAAAAAGACTAGTGATCAAGAACTTGGTGGAGATGCCGGGGATGGTGAGACTCCATTTGCAAAGGGTGGTTATGAGATCGCCGCTCTTGGTGTTGGTGCTGTAACGCAATTAGTTCAAGATTCTTTGGCGGGTGTAATCGACAATGGATACGCATTGGTGCGCCCACCCGGACATCATGCAGTGCGTAGTGGGGGAATGGGCTACTGCTTGTTCTCTAATTTAGGAGTTGCGATTTCGGTAGCAAAGAAAGAGAACCCTGGAATTCGAATCGCAGTCGTGGACTGGGATGTGCACCACGGCAACGGAACACAGGATGTCTTCTTCGATGATCCAGATGTTCTAACTATTTCTTTGCATCAAGATCGCCTCTATCCGCGCAATTCTGGAATGCGCGAAGAAGTGGGTGTGGGTACCAATATTAATATTCCCTTGCCTGCAGGAACCGGTAACGGTGGCTATCTCTACGCATTTGAGAATGTGGTGCGCCCAGCGCTCATGAAATTCAAGCCAGATTTAATTGCGGTGGCATCTGGCTTTGATTCATCTGTCTATGACCCACTTGGTCGAATGATGGTGACAGCAAGCGGGTACGCCCAAATGACTAAGGTATTGATGGAGTGTGCGGCAGCGACTGCGAAGAATCGTCTGGTGATTGCGCACGAGGGTGGATATAACGCGGTCTATTCACCGTTCTGTGGACTCTTTGTCCTTCAAGAGCTATCTGGGGTCCACAAACTCGATGATCCATTTATTCATACCGAGTCCTACCCGGGGCAAGCGCTCTATCCGCACCAGAAGGCAGATATTGATCTAGCAATTCCAGATTGGATTAAGTAATTAAGTCAGGGCCTCTGGTTCTCACCAGTCGCCCTAAAAGACCTCGAATAACGATATCATACTCCATTATTCAATTATCATCTTGGAGTTTGAATGATTCGTTTTGCTATAACCCGAGGACTAGCAGCATTAATCGGCGCTACTTTGGTGCTTTCCATACTTACTCCACAAAGAGCACTGGCAGCACCCACACAAATAACTTGGACTCCATCAACTCTTCATACAAGCCCAGATTCAATAAATTGTGAAAATCCAGGTTTTTGCCCAGCGCTCTTAAAAATCGCCGTTGATTACCACGGAAACAATATTTTCACCGGTGATTTCGGTGGACACAATCTCTTTCACTCCAATGATGGCGGAGAGAATTTTTCGCTAACAACTTTGGTCGGACGGGAGCCGAGCTCTTCGAGTGGCATTGCTTATTACAGCCAAGATGGAACCCACATTGTGTTAGCGCGAATATGCAATCTTTGGAGATCGGTCGATTCCGGCCTCACTTTCAATCGAATCTTTGACGGAGGTACTGATCTCGCGTGCTTTCACGATGTTGCCGCATCTCGCAATGGTGAAGTAATTGTTGCTGTTGCATCCGGCTCTAATGGGTATAACCGGAAGGATGGAATATTTGTTTCGATAAATGGCGGAGATACCTGGTCTCCCCATGAGGCTAGCGTGAATTATGAGACGATCCACACGTGGAAATCGGTCGCAATAAATGATGATGGCAGCCAAATAATTGTTACAGCCGAAGATGGAACGATTTCAACTTCGCAGAATTTAGGATCTACGTGGGTTACAACTCCGCTAGCTTCACCGGCGGGAAATTGGAATTCAGTTTCGATGGCCAACGACTTACAACACGTTGTTATGACCGATAATGATCGTATATATAAATGGAATATTCTTACAAATGTATTAACCCAAATTGGTGAAATCGGATCCTGGAAGAAAATAGTCTCATCGCAGGATGGCACAATTCTTGGCGCCTTAAAGGATGTCTATGACCCGATTAGCGATTCGACCATCCGAGAAGTCTGGCTATCCACAAATTCAGGTGCAGATTGGTCGCAAGTCATCAATTCAGGAAGCCCAAGTTACTTTGATATTGCGCTATCGAGGGATGGAACCAAATTGGTTGGTAGCGCCGACGGTTCTGTCTATCACTTGACTGTTGTTCCAAGCAGCTCGGATTCATCAGATCCCACAGTAAATATTGAAATTCCTGCTTCCACGCTTTCGCCTCAAGGAAAGCTCAGAATTTTTCGCACAGATGGCGGAATTGGGTGCGCGGCCCCTAGTTATCTATATAGCTTCCATGGTCAAGGGCAAAGTTTGGAAACTCCGACATCTGTCACCTGGAACTTATTAGCTGATACAAAAATCATAGATTCACTGAGAGTTGATAGTTCGACAGCCATATTTTCTCAACCAAAGTCGGATAAGAAATCGAAATACTACTGTCAAGAAATCGTGAAATTTAGAGATGCAACTGCCACGGTGGATTCACACAACCGTGGGCGTGAGATGGAAATCGAAAATCTATTGCGCCAAAATATTTCATCAGCAACAAGCCATTATTGGCTAGATCGCTCTGTGGCAAATTCTATGCGAGTTCAAAAATATGCAGCGTTAGGTTCGCAGTTGAATTGGAAAACCTTGTTTTCGGAGGTTACAAAACAATGGCGAATCGAACTTGAACTAGCTTCGACCAATCGTACAACTGCAAATAATCTCGCTAAAGATTTTGCTCTGGGAGAGCTTGCCGAAGCTGGAATTTCAATTTCGCTTTAGTTAGCTTCTCTTAATTGAGGGTAATTTTTCGTGAGCTAATTTCTTAGCTTTGGCTGGCGATATTCCCAATATGCCGATAGCAATTTCAACCGCAGCATCGGCTTCTGATTCTTTTGCACGCGGGCTTTGAAGTTGATTTCCCATAGCGGCAAGTAAGCATGCAGAGACACTTTGAATTCGAATCTCGATATTATCCATTTCCAGAATTTTCGCCTTGACTAATTCCTTAATGTGCAGCGCTAGACCACTTGCGATCCCAGGAACATAACTGGGAAGTTCGGCGAGATTATTGCCGATCATGCGGGCGTAAATCGGATGTGTATGTTTGATGCGAAGGAGCAGACGCATGGGGAAAACTAATTCTTTCAGTGGATCTTTTACGTCGGCAAGGATGTGATCTGCCCATATCTCCCAAGTGCGCATCGCATCAATACTTGCGCTCTCAAAGAGCTCTTCCTTTGTTTCGAAGTGCTTATAGATAGTGCTAACTGAAACGTCGGCATGCTCAGCGATCTGATCAATGGTGGCATCGGGGCCGATTTTGGCGAGTACTTCTTGGGCAGAGTGAAGGAGAGCAATGTGATTGCGGGCAAAGTAAGCAGCTTTTCGTCCAGTATTAACTGGCATCGGCACTTTGCGTGTTGGCATAGTTTTAGTCTAAAGCAGCAAGCCGCGCTACTTCCTTAAAAACTCGATTGTTCGTGACCAGGCAAGTGAAGCTGCTTCACTATTGAAGACTTCGGGGCGATCGTTATTGAAAAATGCATGCTGAGTGCTGGGATAGTCGAAAGCCGCAATATCCCCACCAGCTGAAGTTATTGCTTGAACTGCTTCTTGGATTCCAGGAGCAGCAGATGTTCCATCACCTTCGGCGCAGTGGATCAAGGCACTCTTATTTTTGTAGTTGCTCCATACCGGTGCGTGACGTTCCCATGATGAGCCCGGGTAGAAACCGACCGATCTATCAATTACTGAATCAAGCGTCGCGCTCCAAATAGAGAGCGAGCCACCCATGCAGAAACCAACCGTTCCAACTGTCGTGCCAATAGTTTGAGGAAGAGTTAACAGGTACTTAGCGGAGTTAATGATCTCTTTTCCGGCGGAATCTAATTCGAGCTCCATCATTAATTTCTTAGCGATATCTGGCTCTGATGCTGCTTGTCCATGATAAAGGTCAGGTGCAAAAGCTACGAAACCTTCGGTAGCGAATCGATCTACGACATTAGTGATGTGACCCACCAGGCCCCACCACTCTTGAATCACGATTACTGCGGGGCCAGATCCACTTGCAGGTAGCGCAAGATATCCAGATCCGGCGGAGCCATTAATCTCAAAATCTATTTTTTCGCCCATGAGCACAGGCTAGTGGTTAATCCTCAGTTGGTCGTTCAGATAAGCGAATAACAGTTCCGCTTCCGTATAGGCGCTCGGTATCCCACTTAAAGATATTGGCGCCGCGATCTGCGCGTTGTCCATACTTGAAATTAATAACTGCATTGCCACCCATAGTGCGAGCTTGGTTCGCCATATCTCGCTTCAACTCTGTGAGCAGAGTGTTCTGAGTTGCGCCTTTAACGGTGATATCTCCTACGACCTGTCCATCAAGGTGAGATTCGCAGAAGATAACACCATCTTGTTCTGTAAAACGTGGCATCTAAATTATGGACGCTCGAGAATAAAGATGATCTCTTCGCGAGATCCGCCAAAACCGCCCGGAATTTCTGCGGTGGTAGCTGCTTTAAGAGTCCAACCTTCACTTGCATATGAATTCAACATACCTTCGAGTTTTTCTGGGTCAAACTTTCCCGAGAAAAAACGATCTTTCATTGTTATGACTTTATATTGCATAGCTAGCTCCTTTAGGTGGGAATGCCGAAAGTATAATTTTTTAGCTTGAAAAGTTGAGTAGAAAAATGAACCAACTTTTCGATGACCGGTCAGGAATCAGCCAGCGATAGCTTTTAAGGTTGTCGCTTCCACACCATTATCAATAATTGATTGAAGATAAGCCACTACTTGATCCTTAAATCCAGGAAGCGCGGAAATCTCTGGGGAGAAGATCAGATTGCTCTCAAATACTGTGGCAACAAATTCTGTGGCGCTAGCAGAAGCAGACGCAATCGCTACTAATTTCTCTTTCGAAGGATCCTTCATTTCTGCTGCTACCGGTCCAGGATCAAATCCATTTAGTGGAGCGATGCATGCCAAATAGGCAGCAACGGTGAGCGCACTAATGTGAGGCATATGGCCGTTGGCAATATGAAATTGTGCGGGACCTGCAAATCGTTGTGGCAATTTTGTTGAGCCATCAGAACCTACGCGACTGGTGCGATCACCTAATACGGTATTAGACCACCGGGAAAAGAGTTGGGCGATGTAATTATTTACATCAAGCCCGGTGGGAACTGTAAGAGTCGGAAGCAATTCATCGCTTAATAATTTGCGAACTGCAGCTTCAATATATGGTTGGAATCGTGATTCTGGGATGGTGGGAGTCTGAGCCAAGCCACCTAAGTATGCGATCAGTGAATGTGACCCGTTAAGTAAACGTAATTTTAGAATTTCAAAGAGCTCGACTTCGTCAGAAAATATTGCTCCCGCTTTCTCCCACGCAGGTCGGCCAGCCGCAAAGTGGTCTTCAACGATCCACATCGTAAATGGCTCGGCCGGCACCGGCGTTGAATCGTGGACTCCTAATCGAGCTTCAGCCATCTCAATATGTCTGGCTTCGGTACCCGGAACGATGCGATCGACCATGGAGTTAGGGAAGGTGACTGAGGAAGTCAGGTATTCCAAAAGAATCTGCGATTGATCAGAAGCAAGCGCATGGGCAAATTCGGTGATTAATTGTTTGGTGCGATCACCATTGGAGGAGAGATTGTCACACGAGAGAATAGTTATCGGAAGGCGATGACTCTGGGCGCGAAGAATGAGGGCTCGAGCGATCAATCCAATCGCAGTAAGAGTTGTTGTGCCAGCTAAATCAGATTTCACTTCCGCTAAATCAAGATCAAGACCGTTGGTCTTCTGCGAAATCTTGTAGCCGGCTTCAGTAACCGTAAGTGTCACAATCTTGGTGGAATCCTTAGCAATCTCGGCAATGACCATAGGGGCCTCATCCGGGCCGGCATAAACAGTGGTGTGGATCCCTGGAATAGTGATGGTTTGGATATCGGGGGCGATATCTACAACGCTATATAAAAGGTCTTGTGATTTCATCTCATCAGAGATCGTCTTATTACGAAATGAAAAGGCGGCGATTCCCCACTCTCCACCAGCAGCAGCAACCGCTTTAGCGGTATAGATCGCTAAGTGAGCGCGATGAAAATTACCGAGACCTAAATGAACGATTCCATTTGCCGGCGCCCCATCTGGCAGAAGCATCGCCTTACTGGGCGCTGTGGATCGCTGGAGATTGGCCATGGTCCATTCTCTCGCAGGAGCGGTAATAAGTAAGTAATAGTCCAATAATCTGGACTCCAACTTCGAAGAATCAATGCGGTGGTGTAATTTCGCTATATGAAATCCCTTCAGATTCACGGCAAATTAGATATGCGGCTGGAAGAAGTGGCTATTCCAGAGCCCGCTTCTCATCAAGTGCGAATCAAGATTGCTTACATCGGAATATGTGGATCTGACCTTCATTATTTCTTCCATGGCGCAAATGGATCCTTTATCGTCAAAGAGCCGCTCATCCCTGGCCACGAACTTTCGGGCACGATCGACCTTGATCCATCAGGGGAGTACGAATCTGGCACGCATGTGACAGTGCATCCAGCGCGATTTGGAAAGTCACAACCCGGAATTGAATCTCGCCCAAATATTTGGCCGGAAGGAAATTATTTGGGTTCAGCCGCTACTTGGCCACATACCCAAGGCGCCGGATCTGAATATTTGGTCGTCGAAAAGACAATGGTGCGCGCATTGCCTGATTCGCTAACTTTAAAAACTGCGGCGCTCGCCGAGCCACTGGGTGTTGCGCTGCATGCACTAAATATTGCAGGAGAAGTTCGTGGACAAAAGATTTTGGTTTCGGGATCTGGCCCAATTGGGTTAATGGTTGCCGCAGCCGCAAAGATTAAGGGCGCATCTGAAATTACGACATCCGATCTCTTAGAATCGGCGCTCACTCGCGCTCGCGAATTAGGAGCGGATAAATCAATTCATATTGGTACTGATCAATTACCTGAAAATTACTATGACATTATCTTTGAATGTTCTGGTTCGGCCCGCGCAATTACATCATCAATCGCCGCTGTTCGCCGCGGCGGGACAATTGTGCAGGTGGGAATGCTTCCCGCAGGTGATCAATCAATCACCATCGCACCCCTTGTCTTTAAAGAGCTCTCCTTACTTGGGGCTTTTCGATTTAATACCGAAATTGATGAAGCAATCACCATGCTCGATGCCCATCCGCTAATCGCGAAAGCAATCACTCATACTTTCTCACCTGACAAGGCGGTAGAAGCATTTGAAGTTGCAAAGGACTCTGCTGTCTCCGGAAAAGTCCTGATTGAATTCTAAATGAGCGATGCTTTAGAAATTCTGCGAAGCTCTACGACAATTGCAATTGTCGGAGTCTCTGACAAGCCAGATCGTCCGAGCTATGGGGTTGCTAAGTATTTATTGGATAACACTGATTACGAACTCTATTTTGTCAATCCGGTTGTCAAAGAACTCTTCGGCAAACTCGTCTATCCCGCTCTCGCTGATATCCCGGTAAAGATCGATATCGTCGATGTCTTCCGTAAATCAGAAGATATTCCGGGCGTGATGGAGCAAGCCATTGCCATAGGTGCGAAGAATTTTTGGATGCAATTAGGCATCACACATGCAGATGCTGCTGCGCAAGGCGAGGTAGCAGGACTTGGGGTTGTTCAAGATAAATGCATCAAGATTGAGTACGAAAAGCTTTAGTTTTAGCGATCTTCCAATATCAACGAGACCGAATTAATGCACCAACGTTGATCGGTAGGAACGTCATACCCTTCGCCTTCAAATACATGGCCAAGATGCGAACCGCACTTGGCACATTGAACTTCAGTACGAATGCGTGGCGCAAGCGAACGATCTTCTATCAGGAGAACTGCATCATCAGCGGTTGGTGCATAAAAAGATGGCCATCCACAGCCAGAGTGAAATTTAGTTTCGCTTTTAAAGATCTCGTTACCACATGCTTTGCAACGATAACTTCCGACCTTGTCGGTATCGGTATATTCACCAGTAAATGGGCGTTCAGTGGCGCCATTTCGCAAAACTTCGTATGAGAGCGGATCGATACGTGACTTTAAGTCGTCTTCATTAATCTGGATCGGAAATTCTTTATCGCTCATGTGAGAATGCTATATCAATTAGCGATTCGACCCAAGAGTGGAATCTTCTTATCAGCAAACCAAGTACGCCAGATCGAAATAAAAAGGATGTAGATCGGGAAAATTATCAGGATTGCTGTTTCCAGGCGGCTCGCATTCACGCCAGTAACGTCGTTATAACGCCAAGAGAGAATGGTGAGATCGGCTAAATAGATGATGGCTAAGGGCAGTGTGAAATGGCGTTGGTATTTAACACGAACCAGGTGCGGAATCTTGAAATTAGTGAGCTGGCTAATGCAAAGAATCAAAGAGACGATTAGTACTGTTGTGCGTCCAGAATTACAAATCAGCAAGGTCGGAACCACTAAGTTCCAGACTGCGGGGAATCCATTAAACCAATGATCGTCAGTTTCTAAATCTGTGCGGGCAAACCAGATTGCGGAGAACAAAATAATAAAACCCGCAACAAGTGTTTGATAATGGTGGGGAAGTAAATCCAATCGCACCAAGAGGGCCATCGGGACAAGGACGCAGGTGATGTAATCGACGATGAGATCCAAAATGTGGCCATCAATGCGAGGCGCGTGGATTGTTACTTCCAGTCTTCTGGCGATTGGCCCATCTAGGCCATCAAGTATTTGGCAGACGATCAACCAGATCAGCGCCATTCGCCAATGGCCATCGATGACGGCCTGAAGTGCCAACATCCCAGCTACTGCTCCGCTAGCAGTGAGGACGTGAAGGGCGTAGCCCGCCCGCTTTGCTGCCACTTGATTGCTCATGGCATAAAGGTATCTCTCAGCAACCTCTCTGCCGTACGATTCAAGAGATATGAATCGTCACAAAATGGGTGATTTCCTCGAACGCCGCAGCGTGCAATACACCTGGCTAGCTCTGGTGTTGGTCTGGGGTGTCATAAGAACCTTGGTTATCTGGGCGCTATTTAAGAAGTACGGAGTCAATCCGTGGATCTATCTAGTGATCGACTTAGGCGCATCAATTCCATATGCCAAATATTCAGCCCGTTTGGCGATCGATTTCATTCGCAACGACGGAGCTCGATTGTGGCGCTCAATCGGGATGACTGCGATCACTTTCTATCTTCCCGATCTCTACATTCTATTTTTTGCGCAGAATATTCCCTCCGATTTATTAATTGGTTTTATCATCTCCATGGGAATCTTTTCATTTATTTCGCTTATGCAAATAATTCGCAGTATTAAAGGAAAGAAGAGCAACTAGTTGCAAAGAGTTCTCGTTTAGCCTTATTAATGAACTCGCTTTAAACTCCTCTTAATAATCTTTTATTAAGGGAGAAATCAATGAAGGTCTATTCAAATATCACGGAAGTTGTTGGAAATACTCCGCTGGTTCGCCTCAACCGAATTACTGATGGCGCCGAAGCAATTGTCTATGCAAAGCTCGAGTTCTATAACCCAACCTCCACAGTGAAAGATCGCATTGGTATCGCCATGGTTGATGCAGCAGAGCGCAGCGGTGAACTTAAAGCTGGTGGAACAATTATCGAAGCGACATCAGGTAACACGGGAATCGCACTTGCAATGGTAGGAGCTGCTCGCGGTTACAAAGTTATTCTGACAATGCCAGATTCAATGTCAAAGGAGCGTCGTGCCCTGCTTCGCGCATTTGGCGCAGAACTTCATTTAACTCCAGCTGCCGAAGGTATGCGAGGCGCAGTTGCCAAAGCCGAAGAACTGGGACAAGTGCCAGGATCGGTATTGGTTCGCCAATTTGCAAACGCAGCAAATCCAGAAATCCATCGCCAAACAACAGCACAAGAAATTTGGAACGATACCGATGGAAAGGTAGCAGCACTTGTCGCAGGCATCGGTACCGGTGGAACAATTACTGGAATCGGACAGACGCTTAAGAAGTTAAATCCAGATGTAAAAGTATTTGCTGTGGAGCCAGCTGCTTCACCAATCCTTAATGGCGGAACCCCTTCCGGCCATCCACTTCAGGGAATCGGGCCTAACTTCATTCCCGAGATCTTGGATACCACGGTCTATGACGAAGTTCTTGATGCTCCTAATGATGAATCATTTAAATATGCCCGTCGCGCAGCTGCAGAAGAGGGAATTCTTGCCGGAATTTCATCTGGTTCTGCGCTCTGGGGCGCAGCTCAAATTGCAAAGCGACCAGAGTTTGCTGGGAAAATCATCGTCGTCATTGTTCCTTCATTTGGTGAGCGTTATCTCTCTACCGCGCTCTATGCAGATTTGATGGATTAATTAATGCCTTTTCCTGTTCTATCACGTATTAAAGAAGATCTGGATACCGGAATGTTGCGCGATCCAGCTGCGCGAAATCGACTAGAGATTGCACTGGCCTATCCAGGCGTTCATGCAATCTGGAACCATCGCATTTCTCACTTCTTATGGAGAGCACACTTCAAATTACTTGCCCGGATTTTTGCAAATTGGTCTCGTACCCTCACTGGAGTTGAGATTCATCCAGCGGCACAAATCGGTCGACGATTCTTTATTGATCATGGAATGGGAATTGTCATTGGAGAGACCACGATTATTGGCGATGATGTTATGTTGTATCACGACGTAACGCTGGGCTCTCGTGGTTACTCTAAAGGTAAGCGCCATCCGACAATTCAGAACAATGTGGTCTTGGGCGCCGGCGCTCGAGTAATAGGAAATATCACGGTTGGTGCCGGTTCAATCATTGGTGCAAATCGAGTAGTGACGCAAGATGTAATCACTACCCCGCAGGAATTTATTTACCAGATTTAGCTTTGCTACGCTTTTCAATCTCAGTAATTATTGCAGAGTGATCTAAGGCGCCATGACCATCGGCGTTAATTGATGCATATAACTTCTGGACCGCTATCGACACCGGAAGATCAGTCCCGGTTGATTCCGCTGTCTCCAAAATAATATTGCAATCCTTTAATTGATTCTTACAAGTGCCATTGGGTGAGTAATCCTCATCAATGAACTTCTGACGCTTCACATCGATAATCCGTGAACCGGCATAGCCACCAGACAAAATATCAAAGAGCGCATCTAGATCAAGTCCAGATCTTTTTGCTAATGCAACAGCTTCAGATACAGCAGTGAGGGTGGTGGCGACAATAATTTGATTGCAAGCTTTTGCAATTTCACCAGCGCCCAACCCGCCCATCAACTTAATTGTCTTGCCGATCTTCTCAAATATAGGAAGAACGAGAGCAAAATCCGCAGGTGATCCGCCGACCATGAGCGAGAGAGTCGCTGCTTTCGCGCCTTCCACGCCACCACTCATAGGTGCATCCATCAACTTAATTCCGTCTTTCGAAAGATCCTTGCCGAGCTCAATAATTCCCACCGGCGAGACTGTGCTCATAACAACAAGGATGTCGCCAGGTTTTAATGCGGCGCGAAGTCCTGCATCTAATACCGGTTGTAATTGGGGTAGATCAGGAAGCAATACGAGAACAATTGAAGCATCGATATCTGCGGGATTAGCGATCGGGGTAATGCCCGATTTTGCTGCCTCTAGACGAGGTGCCTCCGAGCGATTCCAACCTTGAGTTGTGATGCCAGCTTTTGCCAGATTCTGTGCGATCGGAAGGCCCATTACTCCAAGACCAACAATTGCGACTGTGTCATTGCGAAGGCTCATCTAAATTGCTCCAACTTCTTGAGGAATTGAGGTGTCTCGAGAACATCTTTATTCACAACATACTCTGGAATTTGGCCTTTGCTAATTGCCGTAATGGAAGCGAATGCACTGCGCCCCATGCCGTAAGCCAATTCATCAGTCCAAGCAATGTTGTGGGGAGTAACGATCACATTTTCCATGGTGAATAGTGGATTGTCCTTAGCGGGTGGTTCGGATTCGAAAACATCGAGTCCGGCACCAGCAATTTTTCCGGAAGCTAATACTTCTATCAGAGCTTGCTCATCGATGATTGGGCCACGTGAAATATTGATCAAAATTGCATTGGGCTTCATCATCGCCAAATTTCGAGCGTTGATCATGTGCTTGGTGTCAGGAGTAAGTACCGCCATTACTACTACGACATCGGCACTCTGCATCACAGTATCGAGATCGACCAAAGTCACATTGTGCTGATCTGCCTCATCCTGCTTCTTCCAGGGGTCAAAGGAGATTCGCGTGCAATCAAATGGAGCTAGTAAGCGGAAGAATTCGGTGGCGATATTCCCCAGTCCAATTGTCGCAACAGTTTTGCCATTGAGCCCTTGGCCAAGTCCACCAATTCGCTTATCCCACCCATGCGCGCGGGCTAGTGCATCTTTGGCAACTAGGCGATGCATGGTGGAGAGGACCATCATAAGAGCCGCAGTAGCAACCGGCTTTTTGGAACCATCTGGAGTAATAGTGAGAGCGGTACCTGCCTTGGTGCAAGCAGCTAAATCGATGTTGTCATAACCAACACCAAAACGTGAGATTACAAGTGGTGAATCTTCTGGCGCGCTAAATGAATCGGCGTTTATCCCAGGTCCGGCAAATGCAACGCCATGGAATCCGGCAATTAGATCAGGAGTGAAATTAACTCCGGCTGGCTTTAAGAATTCCCACGAGAGTGGCGCAAGTGTGTCGATAGCGATCTCGCCCCAACTAAATCCACCAGCCCCATTGTCGAGGTCTTTCGAGAGACCAACTTTAAAGGTCATTAGAAAACTGCAACCGGATTAACAGGCGATCCTGTTCCGCGGGGAATGTTGAGAGGTGCAACTGTCAGGTGGAAAGTCCAACGCTTTTCGGCGGCGCACGCATCGCCAAGAGTTTCGAGCTGGAGATTATCTAATAGCGGGATTCCCATTCCTGGAAGTGCAAGCACGTGGACCGGTGAATCAACACCAGGAACCGGGGATGGCCGCACATCGCTATCACCATCGCCACCGATCATGGAAACTTTGCGATCTTTAAATAGCTGCATTACTTCGACATGAAAACCGGCTGATAAATTATCAGGGTTCCAGACGCCCAACTTTTCGCGGCGATTGAAATGACCGCTGCGAAGTAAAACGCAATCGCCCTGCCCGATAGTGAAACCAAATTTCTCTTCCATCGCCAAAATATCTTTTGTTCGAACCGCAGTTCCTGGTTCGAGCCAATCAAGGCCCGCAAAGCGCGCAGCATCAAGAAGCACGCCGCGCGTCACTACAACACCGAGCTTGTCGATGGTGGACCATTGCGAACCTTGGGCATCGACTACATCATGCGTGTTCTTTCCACCAAATAAATTATTCTTATAAACAATATGGGTCATCGCATCCATATGTGTTGATGCTTTGCCGTGGTAATCAATGCCAATGAAATCTGTATTTGCAGTTGGCTCAAAGGGGCCCTTTTCGGCGAGCGATGTCATGTAGTGAAGAGCGGGGCGTGCATTATCTGGACCAGTGACGGTGTTCCACGCAAGGGCCATGGAAACAACTCGGCCACTCTTTACTTGTGCGACAGAAGCCTTAACGGTCTCAGCCGTAATGAAATTGAGCGCACCACGTTCGATCGTCTCAGGGGTGTACTCACTCCACGTTTTTAGAGAATGAAAGAGCGCATCAAATTCAGCGTCGCTTACTGCTGGTCCATTATCAAAAGACATTCGAGCCTCTTCCTGGAAACGAATCTTGTGGTGAACTATCCCCACTGCTACTGTCCGACATTATCAGGGTGCTGTGTGGCGTCCAGTATTTTGGAAAGATTTTCGAGGGGGAGCAAAGTTGTCGACTACAGAACGTGGCCACCTTGTCCCCGCTATCGCACGCGCCTCGGCAATTTTGGATCTCGTTGCACAAAGCCCCCGCGGTATTGCATCAAATGAGATTGCGCGCCAACTCAGTATCCCGAAATCCTCGACCGCGAATATCTGCCTTGAATTAGAGGAGGCGGGCATGTTGGTCCGGCGCGATATGGGCTACGCGCTCGGTCGTAAATTAGTGGAGCTCGGCGGCTATTACCTTTCTAGCGTAGATGCGTTGCGTGAGTACTACGACATGTGTTCGAGTCTGCCGATTCTTTCGCGCGAATCTTCCCGAATCGCAATATTAGATGGCACCGACGTGCTCTATCTGGGCAAATACGAAGGACGCCAACAAATTCGCCTCACTGCAAATATTGGCGATCGCTTTCCCGCCATTTGCACTGCGACCGGTAAGGCGCTCCTTGCACTATTGCCACCAGGGGAGGCCGAACAACGCTTCCGCGAAAAGCCATCTGCTTTTGTTACTTTGACCGATAAATCGCTGAAGAACGTCGCTGAGCTATCGAAAGATTTAGAGAAGACCCGCGATCGTGGATATGCAATCGATGATGAAGAGGCGACTCTGGGAGTTGTCTGCTTTGCAATGGCAGTCCAGGGATTTAGAGGCGATTCATCTTCCGTAGCGGTTTCAGTGACTGTTCTCTTGCAGCGCTTGACCCCCGAATTTCGACAAGCGCTATTGAGCGACTTAGCTGCGCTGGTTAAGGGACTTTCTAATCCTTTGGCTAACCATCCCGCCTATAAATAAGGTGTAAATAACAATTTCATAACATTGCACAGCATTCTGGACGGTGGACTACAGAGTGGGCCACCTGCAGTTAACTTCACTTACTCACGCTCACCTCGCAGAGCGCGCATCTTGAGAGAAAGGCCGTGCACCAGTGTCAACTGCTACGCCTGTCATCAAGATCGAAAATCTCTCGAAGCGTTTTGGTGCAACTCAAGCTTTACGAAACGTCAGCATGGAGATCAACTCCAGTGAAGTTTTAGCGCTACTCGGAGCTAACGGCGCAGGTAAATCAACCATCATCAAGATTCTTGCTGGCATTTATTCTTCAGATACAGGTTCAATCACATCCGCTTCTGGCGGTTCAATCGATGAAGTGAATTTCGCATTTATCCATCAAGATTTAGGACTTGTTGAGTGGATGACAGTCGGTGAATCAATTGCGCTTGGTTCAGAATATCCGCGAACTGGAAAAATAATTAATTGGTCTGGAGTGCGCAAGATGGCTACCGAGGCGCTCGCAAATGTTGCGCCACACATAAACGTGAATGAGACCATCTCCAATCTCACTCGCGCAGATCGCTCTCTAGTAGCTATTGCTCGTGCGCTCTATGCTCAATCTGATGTCTTAATTCTGGATGAGCCAACTGCTTCACTACACGCCAGCGATTGCGAAAATCTCTTTGCAGTACTTCGCCGCCTGCGCGATCAGGGTGTAGCGATTGTCTATGTCTCACATCGGCTCGATGAGATTTTCAAAGTTTCCGATCGGGTGATCGTTCTTCGCGATGGTGCGCTCGTCGAAGAAGGTCTGATTTCAACATTCAACCCACAATCACTTGTACGTGCGATTGTCGGAAAAGAGACGTTGAGTTTTAATCTTGGTGATATCACCAAAGGCAAAGTGGTCCTCGATGTTGATTCACTCACCGCAAATTCAATTCTTCCGACAACCTTTCAACTTCACGAGGGTGAAGTGCTTGGTCTGATCGGTCTCAACGGTGCCGGCCAACGCGAGGTTGGCCGCATCATTGCGGGCAATCAAAGTAAAATTGGCGGAACAATTACGCTTAACGGAAAAGAACTTCGCGGAAGCGTCGCAAAAGTTGTTGCACGCGGAATCTCCCTCATAACCTCTTCGCGCGCTGAAGAAGGGCTCTTTATGGAGCTCACAATTCGTGAAAATACTTTCCCCAATCTTGCTGTTCGCGGGGCAAAGGCCATTTCATTCCTAAAGAAGAAGCAAGAGCGAATTCAAGCCGAAGCGCTAAATGAAGAATTTAACGTTAAACCTCGCGCAACAGAGCTTGCTGTCGCAACCCTCTCTGGTGGAAATCAGCAGAAAGTTATTTTGAGTCGTTGGCTCAGCATGCCTCGTTCAGTCATAGTTCTTGAGGAACCAACAGCGGGCGTGGACGTTGGCGCTAAGACTGATATCTACGAACTTATAAATTCAGCTACAAAAGCCAATCTCTCTGTTCTGCTTGTCTCAACTGACTTTGAAGAGGTCGCGCTGATGGCGCACCGCGCAATTGTTTTCTCAGAAGGAAAGATCGTTGCCGAACTTTCACGTTCTGAAATCACAGTAGAAAATCTAGTTACCTATGCATCTCGAGCGAATGTGAGCGTTTAAGCAAATGGCACAATCTAATAAGTCATCCGGATCAATTGCGCTCAAGCTTGGCACTTTTGGTCTGCCGATTCTTGCCGTATTGATCTTTGTTCTCTTCTCACTTCTGCTTCCAGATACTTACCCAACCGCTTCGAATTTACAGGCGATTCTCTCTAATCAATCAATTCCCGCTCTGCTTGCACTGGGCGCAATGATTCCTATTGTTACCGCAAAATTCGATCTATCAATGGGATACGCACTTGGCCTTTCGCATGTGACCGTTATGTATATGTTGGTTAATACAAAGCTGTCCTGGCCGCTTGTCTGCCTCATTGCAATTGTTGGTACATCAGTCGTGGGGCTCATTAATGGACTTCTCGTTGAATTCGCTCAAATAGATTCATTTATTGCAACTCTTGGAACAGGTTCTGTGCTCTATGCATTGAGTGGTTGGATTACCGGTGGCGGTCGAATTGTTCCACCACCACAAGGGCTTCCAAAAGGATTCACCAACACAATGGATGCTCATATTTTCGGACTTCCGATTGGTGCGTATTACATCATTGCGTTGGTATTGATACTTGTTGTCATTCTTGAATATCTGCCGGCAGGTCGCGGGCTTTACGTGATTGGTTCAAATCCTCGCGCTGCCGAATTAATCGGTATCCCAAAGCGTCGTTATGTGATTCTTGCATTTGTTTCGGCATCAACTATCACTGGTTTTGCGGGATGCTTGCTAGCTGCACAGCAGCAAGTTGGTAACCCAAGTATCGGTAGCGAATACCTTCTCCCAGCTTTCGTTGGAGCACTTCTTGGCTCCACAACAATTCGACTCGGTCGTGCCAATGCCTTGGGCACACTCGTAGCGGTTGCAATCCTTGCAATCGGAGTCGCAGGTATCCAGCAATTGGGTGCCGACTTCTGGGCAACTCCACTCTTCAACGGCCTCACCTTGTTGGCCGCTGTTGGTCTTGCTGGTTTCTCGGCAAGGCGTCGATTGAAGTCAGGAGCAGATGCATCAAGACGAAGTCTTGAGACATCTACCTCTGAGAAACCAGCACAGTAAGTAGCACTACCGAAAGAACCCTCAACCACAGTAAGGAAAGGAACACCAGATTGCGTAACTTCAATAAGAAAGCTGTAGTACTCGTAGCAGCGAGTGCACTACTCGCCGGCCCAATGGTCGGACTTATCGCATCATCAAGCGCATCAGCTGCAGCAACATGTACCGCAGCTCTTGCAAAGGCAAATGCTGCAGTCTCTAAGGCAACAGCAGTTAAGGCTCCATGGGATGGTCCAAAGACAGGTCCTAAGGCAGCATCAGGAAAGACAATCATCTTCGTTGCTCAGACAATGCAGAACGGCGGCGTTGCTGGTGCAGCAGCTGGCGTAGAAGCAGCTGTTAAGGCAATTGGTTGGAACTTCCGCACAATCGACGGTCAGGGAACAGCAGCTGGAATGGCATCAGCTACCCAGCAAGCTGTAACTCTTAAGGCTGACGGAATTGTTATTGGTGGATTCGATCCAGCAACAGTGAAGACAGCAATCGACGCAGCTGCTGCTGCAAAGATTCCTGTTATCGGTTGGCACGCAGCTGCAGTTTCAGGTCCAGCACCTGAGCTCGGCTTGTTCACAAACGTAACAACATCACGCCTCGATGTATCTAACATGTCATCAAACTGGGTTATCTCTGACTCTAAGGGTCAAGGCGGAGTCGTCGTATTCACAGACGCTTCAATCCCATTTGCTAAGGGCAAGTCAGATGAGATCGTTGCTCAGCTCAAGACCTGTTCTTCACTCAAGGTTCTAGAGACAGCAAACATTCCAATCGGCGACAGCATCTCAACTTTGGTTGCTGCAAAGACAACAGCTCTTGTTGCTAAGTACGGCAAGAACTGGACTCACTCAATCTCAATCAACGGTGGTCTCTACATCACCCCTATGGCAGCAGCACTTCGTGCAGCTGGCAAGAAGGGAACAGACTTCCCACACAACGTTGGTGCAGGAGACGGTTCAGCTGATGAATATCAGCGCATTACAGCTGGTTCATTCCAGTCTGTAACTGTTCCAGAGCCACTAACCATGCAGGGATGGCAGATCGTTGATGAATTCAACCGTGCATTCAACGGTGCGAAGGCATCAGGTTATATTCCAGTTGTTCACCTTGTAACAAAGGCAAACGCTGGTAAGTCAACAGTTTGGGATCCACAAAATGGATACGCTGCTGAATACAAGAAGATCTGGGGCGTTAAGTAACTCATCCCAGAGTTGAAATCGTTGGTGGCCAGAGAGAAATCTCTGGCCATTAACATTTCCCCACTTATAATTTAGCTATGAGATCAAATATTCCGGATCAGAAAATCATCCTCATTGGTGCGATGGGGGCTGGAAAGACAACGATCGGAAAGATTCTTGCTCGCGAATTAGAGTGGCCATATATTGATAATGATGGTGAGATGGCTCGAATCAGCGGAATGAGTGAAGCCGAACTATCCCAGCTAGCTGTTCCTGATCTACACCAATTAGAAGAGAATTACTTGCTCGAGATTCTCTCGCGCCCTGCCCCATATATTGCAGGCGCTGCGGCATCTGTAATCGAAAAACCCCAGATGATTGAACTCTTAAAATCAGTAACTTCTATTTACTTATTCCTACCGATAGATCAACTTCTCGCCCGTGCCCGAGGCGGACATTCCGGCGTTGGAAGGCAAGCACTGCAAGATGAGAGCGCTGGAAAAATTATTACTGAGAGATTTATTAGAAGAGATCCGCTCTATCGCGATGCCGCGCAGTTCACACTAGAACTCGGGGAAGATCCAGAGATTGATGCTTCATCAATACTGGCAAAAATAAGTTAGATCGAAGGTAGATTAGCGCTATGGCTATTCCAGATCTTGCCCGAATTAAGCGGGCGAGGTGGGGATTGCGAGCTACCTTCTTCTTTATGGGTATGGCTGTCGCAGGAACGGCAGCTCGATTCGCTGAAATAAAATCCAATACCAACGCATCAGATACTGCATTTGGTGTCAGCATTATGTTGGGCAACCTGGGAGCGATTGTAGGAAATCTCTTTGGTCGCAAAGTCGCTCATCGATTCGGCACACGCACGATGGCAAAGATCGTGATGACAGGTGTGGGAATATCTCAAATCGGTTATGGCTTTGCCAATCACTTATGGCAGCTTCCATTCATTGCATTTCTTGCGGGGCTCACCTATTCACTAGCAAATGTCGCATGTAATACGCAGGGGTCAATGATCCAAGAATTTAGTGGCAAATCGCTGATGCCCTCTTTTCATGGCTCATGGAGCGTAGGTGCGCTCACTGCCTCTTTAATTGCCGGATCAGTGGCAAAACATTTCTCACCCGCTACCCATATCTCCTTCAATATATTCGTAGCTATTTTTGGTATCTATGTTTTTACTAGTGCACTCTTCCCTAAGTCGGTAGATGAAGCCGATATGAAGCGGAATGCAGATGTGGGCCATAAAGATCCCATTCCAGATAATCTCAAGCGCTTCATCAATCTGGTGGCTTTAGGTTCACTCCTTGCCACAATTGCTGAAGTTTCAGTTGCCGATTGGTCCTCTATTCTCTTAAGAGAAGATCTCAATACTGGAATTGGCTTAAATACGCTCGGCTTCTCGGCTTTTACATTCACGCAAATTATTGGCCGCTTCACCGTCGGCAAAATCATTGACAAACATGGCATTCCTAAAGTGATTCGAATTGGTGGAATTGTTGGTGGAATCGGATATGCCGCCGGACTGTTGATCTCGCATAGCCTTGCCAAAGGCCACCACAATCACGCAGCGCTAATAGTCATGTGTATCTCGTATGCAATTCTCGGCTTCGGAGTTTCACCGATGCCGCCATCATATGTCAGCGTCGCCGGAAGTATTCCGGGACTTCCCACTACTCGCGCATTAAGCCGCATGGCAATGATCGCCGCCAGCGGATTCTTCCTGGGTCGCGGAATTGTCTCTGTCTTAACTGGGTTTATTGGTTTACCGTTAGCTTTACTTGCACCAGCTTTTGCACTTATCGGAAGCGGATTACTTGCCTCGCATCTCCATCTCGATCGAATTAAAAAGGAATGAATATGCCACAACCTTCCAAACTTCCTGCCAATCAATTCGATCATTTCTATAAAGGTGGCAATCGGATTGGCGCTTTGCGCAAGGGCCCAGGCGGTCCGATGCGACCTGAGGAGTGGATTGGTTCGACCACTACCCGCTTTGGCGAGAAATCTATGGGCTTATCGACTCTGGCTTCTGGTGAGTTACTTAGAGATGCCATCGAAGCGAACCCTGATCAATGGCTGGGCGCAGAACATGTGAAAGCTTACGGAACTAGCATCGAAGTACTTGTAAAGCTATTGGATCCTGATCAGCGCCTGCCAGTTCACTTCCACCCTAATCGTAAATTTGCGAAAGATCACTTAGCGCTCAATCATGGCAAGACGGAGGCATGGATTATTTTGGAAGCGCCAGTCGGTGCATCCGTAGGACTTGGTTTTCATTCACCTCAAAAGAAATCCAATATTGCAAAGCTAGTTGAAGCACAGGATTCCGCAGCGCTCCTTGATTCACTCACATCAATTGAAGTAAAAGCGGGAGATTCGATATTTGTTCCAGCCGGCACACCGCACGCAATTGATGCCGGTATCTTTGTGCTCGAACTCCAAGAGCCAACTGATCTTTCGGCACTTTTGGAATGGACTGACTTTGCAGTTGATGGCGTGAAAGATGGTCACCTAGATTTAGGATTTGATACCGTTCTCAATGCCCTTAATTACGATCCGATTGAACCGAGTGATCTCGACAAATTAGTTATGAAAGAGCGATTAAGTGGTGCAAGTGACCTTGCAATATTCACCGATGTCTCGAGTCCATATTTTCGTGCTGATTACATTGGCGGTATCAACAGCCAGGTCGATGCAGGTTTTGCCATCTTCTTAGTTCTCACTGGATCGGGATCAATTAAATTTGATAACGCACCGAGAATGGCTATCGATCAGGGTGATGCAATAGTTATCCCGTATTCAGCAGGAAATTGGTACCCACAGGGAATATCTGGAGTTCTCTCTCGTCCACCGCTCGCCAAATTCTCAGGATTAGCCTTGTAAGATCCGGTTATGAAAAAAATCGCTCTAGCAGTACTCATCGCATCTGCACTCGTTGCAGCATCCACAACAGTCGCATCGGCGACACCTAAGAAGCCATCAGTCACCACAAAGGGTGGCGCAGAAGGCACCAAGAGCCACGAAGCATCAGAAGGTGCAAATACCGAAGGCGCTGAAGGCGGCGCTAAGGCAAAGAAGATCCCTTCAAAGACAACTCCAAAGATCAAGACAACTAAGAAAGCTTCAGTTAAGAAGTAATTAGTTTTTAATTGTTAGTCGAGAACCGACTGCAAGAAGTAGCGCTAGCGCCGCGGGAATAAACATCGTGGCGCGAAGCGTAGTTAGATCGGCGAGAGCGCCCAGAATTGGTGGGCCCACGACAAAGCCGAAGTAAGTTATTCCAGAAACTTTAGCAACAGCCACAGATGGCGAAATGACTCCTGGGTATTCCTTTAGCGCAAGATCTCCGGCCGCACTGAACATCAACGGAATAACGACTGCAACTCCCAGTCCTAATAAGAACCATCCGATGGTAATTCCATAAACCCCACCGACAGTAAGACCTGCAGCCAGACCTAACCCACCAATTAATCCACTCACCGAAATCAACAGCCGTGATCCAAATTTTGTTGCTAACCGATCGCCGAGAAATCTTCCTACGACCATGGTGAAAGTGAATGCTATGTAAGGCAGCGTTGCTTGTGCTGGTGCTGCATGAAAAGTATCGCGCGCAAGAATTGCACCCCAATCGCTAGCCGAACCCTCGGCAATGGCGCCACAGAATCCGAGAAGTCCCATCGTCCAGAAAATTGCAGGTTGCTTAACTTTTCGCTCATTAGTGAATGGATGTTTATCCGCAGCTGCCGAAAGAAAAAGTCCATGTATAGCCAGAGTCGTTGCCAACATGATTATGGTGACAATCGCGGCATGTTTCTGAGTGGATAGCCCCAGCTTAATTGTGAGCGCGCCGAGCGCGCCTCCGCCGAGCGCGCCGAGCGACCACATCGCATGGAACATCGACATCATCCGCCGACCAGCACGCTGCTCGACCGTAATGCCATGAGAATTCATAGAAACATCTTGCGTTGCCATAAAAAATCCCAAGAGATAGAGCGAGAGCACAAAGAAGTAAATGTTAAATTGAAGCGGAACGATAGAAACCGCGAGGGCTAATCCGGTATTACCTATTTGGGTGAGCGGCTTGCTGCCATATTTTGCGGCGAGCTTCCCGGCAGGTCCAAGGGCGGATAAAACACCTGCGGCAACAAAGAAAAGGCAGATACCGAGGGAGCTATTGGAAAGTGCTAAGTGTTTCTTTAAATCCGGGATCCGAGAGACGAAAGTACCGGCCACAAGTCCATTGCAAAGAAAGGAGGCGGTCACTGCAATGCGAGCTCTTTGGACTTCACTCAATCGATTCATTAGCCAAGGGTAGGGATTAGAAGTGGGTGCACCTAGTATTACGCCATGAAAAAGCAGGCAAAAATGGCGAAGCTAGAACTTAATGGAACTAATTTCATCAAAGAATCTGAGCGTGGTGGAAGCGTCCGTTCGCTTTTCTGGCCATGGGCTGCTGGCAATGTTTCGCTCCTTGCGCTCTCATATGGATCATTTTTCTTAGGATTTGGAATCTCATTCTGGCAAGCTACCTGGGCTGCAATCATTGGCACCGTTGCCTCCTTTGTATTAGTAGGTATCAGTTCCCTCGCCGGAAAGCGCGCTAACGCACCAACAATGATTCTCTCCCGCGCAGCTTTTGGCGTGAAGGGAAATATTCTTCCCGGGCTCTTGTCATATCTTATTTTTGTTGGCTGGGAAACCGTCCTTGTTTCACTTGCAACCTTGGCCACCGAGACTGTTCTCACCCGCGTCGGGCATATTGATCACAACCTCGCCCGGATCATTGGCTTTATCGCCGCTTCAGGTTTAACAATCTTTGGAGGAGTCCTGGGATTCCATGTCATCATGAGAATGCAACGTTTGCTCACACTTGCCACCATTGCACTCACTATTGGATATATGGCGCTGACCATCAGCAAAGTCGATTGGCATGCAGTGCACTCACTCCATAGCGGATCGATTCAAGGGTTTATTGGCGCGCTGATCTTTGGCGTAACCGGCATCGGACTTGGTTGGGTTAATTCAGCTGCTGATTATTCGCGTTATCTGCCACGCAATTCATCTAGTCGCGGCGTTGTGGGATGGACCGTCTTTGGATCTTCGGTTGTACCTATCATCATGGTTATCTTTGGTGCACTTCTGGCTGGCTCAAGTTCTGACTTATCCGGCAAAATTGCGAGCGATCCAATTGGCGCTCTGACAACTTTGCTTCCTACCTGGTATTTAATTCCCTTTGCCATCGTTGCTGTATTAGGTCTAGTTGGCGGTGCAATCCTTGACTTGTATTCATCTGGACTGACACTCATCTCCATCGGCTTGCCGGTAAAGCGACACATTGCAGCAAGTATTGATGGTGTAATCATGACTGTTGGCACGATTTATATCGTCTGGTTCGCTGGAAATTTCATCGGCCCATTCCAAGGTTTCTTGATCACCCTGGGTGTACCAGTCGCGGTCTGGTCTGCAATCTTTGTTGCTGATATCATCATGCGAAAGCGAGATTACGCTGAAGCCGAACTCTTTGATTCAGCCGGACGATATGGATTAATTAATTGGGATTCAATTTCCATCGTTGTAGTCGGAACAATCATTGGTTGGGGATTTGTAACCAATCCACTTGCTTCATGGCTCTCGTGGCAGGGCTACTTTATGGGCGCTATTGGGGGCAAATCAGGAGCCTGGGCATATGCAAACGTGGGAGTTCTCTTTGCGCTAGTTATTGGGTTTGTTGGACATATTTATTTATCCAAGAAGACTGTCTTCAATCAAGAAAATTAAACCTTGAGAAAATAAATAAGGCCCCGGTTCTCACCGAGGCCTTATTTGAGGGATTTACTACTAGTTAACGATCGATATTGTGATCGCACAAATGATGCCGGAGACCGCAATCCAGGTAAACCAGGATGCGGCAGTCTTCATTCTCCAGCTTTCAAGCACCGGATTAACATCTGCGCGACGTGCGCGGATAACTAATCCGAGTGCAATAAATGCTCCAAGAATGTAATGGAACAAGTTTGCGGCAGCGATCAAAGTCCAAGTCGAAGCATATGAACCTTGGAATGCATGAGTCTCATGATCAGTAAGACCGGCAGTTGCCATCTGATTCCACTGAGCATAGAGACCGTAGACAAGTGCCAACAGAGTGATGATGGCGATATTTCCAAATGCCTTGCCACTGCGCATCGCAAAGCGATGAGCAATTGCAGCAACGATTAAAGGAATCGTGGTCATCCAGCCGGTGGCAGCGCTAAGAACCTTTGCGCCTTCCGGTGTCCAGTTGTTGTGATCTGTACCGACGTTGAGGTTACGGAGGTAGAACCACGTGAAGACCATGCCGAATACAAATGCAGCATCAGCAACGATCAAGAGACGTACTCCTAAACGCTCACGACGACCCACAACTCCTGGTGCATCGTGATGGATATGGAATTTAGTATCTGTAGACATTAGTGAGCTGCCTTTCCGTATCCATATGGATCGCTTGTGATAACTGGAAGTTCATCAAAGTTCTCTAGTGGAACTGGGTAAGGAACAGTCCATTCCAGAGTCTTGGCGCCCCATGGGTTCATTGGTGCAATCTTTCCGTGGCGCCATGAGTGAACTACGGCCCAGAGAAGAATGATGAATCCAAGTCCAATGGAATAAGCACCGATGGTGCTCACCATGTTGGCAGTTCCATATTCCTGGGCATAGTCAGCAACACGACGTGGCTGGCCTTCAGCGCCAACAATAAACATTCCAAGGAACAGGACGTTGAATCCAATCTGGATTAACCAGAATGAGATATATCCCGCGCGCTCGTTGAGCATGCGACCTGTCATCTTTGGATACCAGTAGGCAAGTCCTGCGACTGCTCCAGTAAGTGCAGCACCCATCAATGTGTAGTGGAAGTGCGCAGTCACATACATAGAACCGTGGAGGTAGTTATCTGCAGGAACATCTGAGAGATATAGACCAGTGATTCCACCGATCAACATATTCCAGAGGAATGCAAAGACGCCAAGCATCGGCAACTTCATCCATGGTCTGCCGTTCCACATGGTTCCCAGAATTACCAAGAAGATAAGCCCGGTCGGTACCGAAATCATCTCGGTCGTTACCATGAATGGTCCATTAAGCATCGGCATCCAGCCAGACATATACATGTGGTGTGCCCATACAAGTACAGAGAGCCCTGCGATTCCCGCAAAACCAACGACAGCTGATGTATATGAGAAGAGTGGTCGACGTACAAAGACCGGGACGATTTCCATCAACGCTGCAACACCAGGAAGCAGAATGACGTAAACCTCTGGGTGGCCCATGATCCAGAAGAGGTGGGCATAGAGCCAACCACTTCCGCCAGCGTTGGCATCAAAGAAGCCAGTCTGGAAAGTACGGTCCATAGCTGTTTGAATCATCGACAACATAAATGTTGGGAACGCTGGAACAGCAAGAGCGACAGAGATGGTTGCACCAATCACGAAGATAGGTACACGGTTCCATGTCATTCCCTTTGTGCGCATACCAACAACTGTTGCAGTGATGTTCGCACCAGCAACTGCTGTAGATACCGCGAAGATAATGATTGTGCAGAGGAATGCATTCATTCCTGGACCAGCTTGAACGCTAAGCGGAGCATAAGCAGTCCAGCCAGTAGGGATTCCACCGAGGAACCAAGCGCTACAAAGCACTGGGATCGCGGTGAACAAAACCCACCAAGAAAGTGCGTTAAGGCGAGGGAATGCCATATCGCGAGCACCGATCATGATCGGCATGATGTAGTTACCGAAAGGACCTGTAGCAACGACGATCATGGCAACGATCATTGTGATGCCGTGAAGGCCAACCAATGAGTTATAGATCGAAGGAGTTACAAGCTTTGCACCTGGCATAGCCAAGTTGGTACGAATCATCATTGCGAGAGTTCCGCCGACAGCCAACATTGCAATAACGCCCCAAAGGTATTGAATACCTACCACCTTATGGTCGGTGCAATATTTGAAGTAGCGCTTGATGCCTTGGCCATCGCCTGCAAGATAAAGCTGCTCTTCAGCAGTCAGATCTTTTCCGATCATCCAACGCCATGGTCCGATGAATGCACCAATTCCCACCAAGAAACCGACAGACCACATAAGCATTGATGCGATCAGTGCTTGGTTATGGTTATTGATATCTTGAGTTGGTTCCCAATCCGGATTACTTCCGCGGACTAGTTTGTAGGTTACGTAAGCAAAAATAATTCCGACGATAAGTCCGGTACCCATGTTGAGCTTGGTGATCAAGCTCTTCTGTGGATTAGGGACTGGTCGTGCAGATTTTGTGTGGTGATCAAGTGTTGTCATGCTGTGTGACCTCCTTGGGTAATAACCCACTTATTGAAATCATCGGTAGTCATAACTGCACCGGTGGTCTCCATGTATGCGTGATAGAGGCCGCAGAGTTCTGCGCACTTCACATCGATTTCACCAAGTTTGATTGGTTTTGTAGTGACTGTTGTGTGGGCCAGACGATTTGCATCGACTTTCACTCCAAGCTGTACGGGCCAGAATGAATGGTTCACATCAGCAGAGACAATGTCGAAGACAACTGCTTTATTAAGGGGAAGATTTAAAACTTCAGATTTAAATCCGCCCATGGATTCTGGATATTCGAAAGTCCAGACCCACTGATTGCCAACAACTTTTACCACCATGGCATCTTTTGCTTCACGAACAGATGCCTCGGCTGCAGTGTTCATTTCTACGAGCCCGTAGATAACTGCTGTGAGTGTGAGGATTGATGCCATGACGCTAAATGTGGCAACGCCCAATCGGTTGGTACTAAACCCTGGGCCATCCGCAGGAGGTGTATCGCCTTTATGGCGACGTAGGAAAGCGTGAGTCGCCATACTTAAAACGAATCCGCAGACCGGCGCTGAAATGATCGTGAAGATCACCATTAGGCGAGTAGTCGACCGCATCTCATTAGAGAGACCCTTAGGCATCCAACGTGGGTAGAGATAAAGGGCTACGAGAACAAAGACCAAGGTGTAGAAAAACGCCCAAGCAACTGTGCTGGATACATCTTTGCGCTTTAAGAATTTGCTAAAACGCTCTCCTGGTGTTGGCTCTACTTTATTAAATTGCTCATGTTCACTCATGCGACTGTTACCTTTCCTGACATATATCCGTATGCGCTCATTGCTGCACCGAACTTGCCGTAAGTACCGTCACCGCACGGGAACTGACAGTTCCACACGTACTCGCCACCTGTATCAGGTGTGAGAACAGAGAAAGTCATTGTGTGACCTGCGTTATGGGTTTCAGCATTTGTTGTTGGGACAAATCCATTGTCATCTTCTTCAACTTTGAGAAGTGGCACATTTACGAACCATGACTTCTGTGATCGGGTAGGAAGTCCGTGGATGGTGAAGGTGTGTTGGACTTTGCAACCATTATCAACTGCAAGATCACACGGAACTGAACTCTGATCCACGCCGTCGTAATTCACAACGTTGCCGACTGTGCCGACAACTTTGTTGAAGTAGGTGTTGTTAAGAGTTTCGCCACCGTCATACCCGTGGATAGTAAAAGTTACATATGTGTTCTTAGGAAGAACGATATGGCTCACTGAATACTGAACCCAGTCATTCTTATTAATATGCACACCGTCATACTTCAGAGCTTCGGCAGGCCCGGGATAAACACCGAGCGTGATCGCAGCTTTCTTGTATGTCTTGCCATCAATGTCGATAGTTCCATCGACTGCGGATGCCGCCAACTTTGGCGACGGATCCTGACTTGCGCTGCGGAGTGTGAAGCCAACTCCCGCAACCACAGATACGCCAAGAACGACTGCGAGAATTGCGCTCGCACTACGCTTGGAGGCGCTCATGTTTGTACCGGACATGGATTGCCTTTCTGTCGTGCATATTAGATTTTCGAGGGTGGGGAGCCCCTCTTGGATTGCTCTAGGGTACGCCTCAGGGGGTTCTCTGCATACGCATTGCAGATAACAATCTGAGATCAATTCGAGAACTTTTCAAGAGATAGCTTCAATTAAGGGGGTAGGAGATGGGGCTAAATCCATTCTGGGATATCGCCTTTTCCCTGCTAATTCTCAGCATTGCTTGGTGGTATCGCTCTGAAGGCCCGGAGCGCCTTGGCGTATCCCAGGCAAGACGAACCCTCTTCTATTCCGGCTTATCCCTTGCTTTCATCGTTCTTGTTGGGCCGATTCCGCATTTAGCGGTTCGAATCTTTGCATTCCATATGGTCCAGCACGTTTCGCTGATGATGTTGATTGCACCGCTCTTGATTTTGGGATCCCCAGCTAAAGTTTTGTTGGGATCCCGAAAACCGGTGATTGCTAAATCTGCAAGGGCGCTGGCTAATAACTTCTTATTTCGCCAACTTTTTCGCCCCGAAGTGGGATTCCTCCTCTTTCTGACAACCTTGATTCTTACGCACTTCTCACCGCTGGCAAATGCGGGAATGGTGAATTCCAATATCCATAGCCTGACGCTGCTCCTCTTCTTAATCAGCGGATCGATCTATTACCTGCCGGTCCTGACTGGCAACCCATCTCCTTATCCCGCCTCATATGCAACTCGTGTTCTCTCACTATTTGTGATGATGCTTCCTGAAACGATGACGGGATTCTTTCTTTATTCAGGTAATCACTTATTACATGATCATCTCGCCACTACTTCTGGAGCTACCGCTCTTAATGATCAGCACGCAGGTGGAGCGATTATGTGGGCAATGGGAATGCTGGTCGATGCGATCTGGATTGCGCTCGCAGTGAAAGAATGGTTTGCTAATGAGAAATTACTTGGCGAAATGGGGGATGAATGAAAGAGCAACTTCCTGCCAGTCAAGATCCCAAACGCAAATGGTTGTTATGGGGAATCCCGCTTTGTGCCATCATGATGATTTCACAATTAGATCGTGCGCTCAGTGGCAATTCACGAAGCTGGCTCTATGTCTTTGAGTGGCCATTCTTCGCGGTCTTCTTGTATTACATGTATTGGAAATTAGGTCAGCCAGAAGATTATGACGACTCTAGCGATCCCAAGCGCGAGCTAGAAGATTAATTAATTACCACGATTGATGAAGCGGGCGACCTTCTGCATACCCGGAAGCGGATTGAATACCGACTACAGCTTTCTCGTGGAAGTCCTCAAGGCTGGTCGCACCGGCATAAGTGCAGGACGAGCGAAGGCCAGCAATAATCTCATCCAATAAATCTTCAACGCCTGGGCGATCTGGGTTGATATACATACGAGAGGATGAGATTCCCTCTTCAAAAAGCGCTTTGCGAGCACGATCAAATGCACCTTCGGAGGCGGTGCGGGCCGCTACTGCGCGAGCAGATGCCATGCCAAAAGATTCCTTATAGAGGCGGCCATCGGCACTTCGATTGAGATCACTAGGTGATTCCAATGTGCCAGCAAACCAAGATCCAATCATTACTTGTGAAGCTCCTGCAGCAAGTGCCAAAGCGACATCACGAGGATGGCGAACTCCACCATCGGCCCATACATGCTTTCCATGTTTCTTCGCTTCGGCTGCGCATTCCAGGACCGCAGAGAATTGTGGGCGACCAACACCGGTTTGCATGCGAGTAGTGCACATGGCACCAGGACCAACACCAACTTTAATAATGTCAGCACCTGCTTCAATCAAGTCTTTTACGCCAGCAGCAGTAACAACATTTCCGGCAACAATCGGGATCTTTGGAGAAAGTGCACGGATAATTTTTAGCGCCTCAATCATCTTTATCTGATGACCATGTGCAGTATCTACGACAAGAACATCTGCGCCAGCATCGATGAGCGCTTTCGCTTTTGCAGCGACATCGCCATTAATACCAACAGCACATGCAATACGTAACTTCTTATGTGCGTCGAGCGCTGGGGTGTAAAGAGTTGCCCGAAGTGCACCGGTGCGAGTCAGAATTCCGACGAGTGCGCCAGATTTATCTACGACAGGTGCCAGGCGACGACGATTAGTATTAAGGAAATCAAAAGCTTCACGTGGAGCGATGGTGTCAGGAAGTGTGACCAAGTCCTTAGACATGATCAGATGCAATTGCGTAAAGCGATCCACGCGCTCACAATCTGCTTCGGTAACAATTCCCACTGGCTTTCCGCCTTCGACAACAATGAGTGCGCCATGTGCGCGTTTGTTGAGAAGATCCATGGCGTCAGCAACTGTTTCAGATGGCGAGAGAGTTACTGGCGTATCAAAAAATGTGTGGCGTGCTTTCACCCAAGAAATAACATCACTAACTATTTGAAGCGGAATATCTTGTGGGATAACTGCCATTCCACCGCGACGTGCAATCGTCTCAGCCATGCGGCGGCCCGAAATTGCAGTCATATTGGCTACGACAATCGGAATTGTTGTGCCGGTGGCATCTTGTGATGAGAGATCAACATCCATGCGGCTAGCGACTTCAGATCGATTAGGGACCATGAAGACATCGTCGTAAGTGAGATCGTGACTGGGATTATTTAAGAAACGCACGTGCCGAAACTATACAGACTTACTGCGAAAGCTTGAAATGAAGCGCTCAGCCTTGAGCGCGGCACGCGCAACTCGAATGAGGTCACTGGCGCGGGGGTAGAGCACAAAGCGGGTCTGCCATTCAGGTTGGAACTTGGCATTGAAGCGATAGAGAGATTCGACTTGGAACCAGTTGGAGAAGAGGCGAATGAGGTTGCGCATGCCACGAGTAACCGGGCCGGCGCTGATCTTCTCGGCACGTTCGAAGAGCGATCTAAATGCAGCAAAGTTCAATGAAATATGACTGATGCCATTTTCTTGGGCAAATTGCGCAGTGCGCACAATCATCAATTCATTCACTCCCGCATGCGATCCTCGTTCACGTTGCATACGATCGAGCGAAAGTCTCTTTCCGGACCACGGAACGAAATAGAGAAGTCCAACGATTCGACCTTCATTCATCGCTATGGTTACGTAAGTATCAGGATCAGAATCTTCACCAAAGCGATCCATCGACATGGAAAATCCACGCTCTGGAGTTCCATAACGCCAGGTCTTTGCCAGAGTTCGGAGTTCGCTTCGGATCGAACTATCAAGATCACTCCACTTAGAAGTGTAAGCAGAATAACCTTTACGAGTTGTCTGATTGATCATATGACGAACATTTCCCATAGCGCGACCTTCGATGGTGAAATCTTTAACGTTAATAATTGCTTCATCACCAATATCAATCGCAAGCATTCCAGCGACTTCTACCCAGACTTCACCACCACGGCTGCTTGCTCCCATTACCGCCGGAGTCCAAGCATGCAACTTTGCAACATTTAAGAAGTTTTCAATCGCTTCTGGCCAAAGACTAAATTCACCAAATGGATCACCACTTGCCAGCATGACACCGGCTTCGACGCGATATGCAATTCCTGCTTTACGATTATTGGTCCAGATAACGCTCTTATCTCCACGAGTTGCAAAGTAGCCTAGCGAATCTTGATCGTCATCGTGATCAACTAATTTCTTTACTTGAAGTTGCTCTTCGCTATCCATTCTCGTTATTGGTTTAACTCGGCGGAAGAAAAGTAGGAGTGGAATGATCAGTGAAAATATTCCGAGCGCACCTAATGAGAAACTGACGGTATCGGTAATGCGTTGGTTGATAAATTCGACTGGACCGCGAATTCCCACGAGTCCTTCAATAACTGTTAAGAAAATATCCCCAACTGATGGATTGCCAACGACTTCCGCTCCGTGGCGGAAATAAATAGTAAAGACTCCAACGCTAACAATTGCGCCGATAATGATGATAAAGCTAACTAGTGGTTGGAACCTTGTCGCTGGATCTGACACAGCGTAAAACTGTGACCGGAAAATAATAAGAATTACTAAAAGTGATGAGCCAGTAAGAATTTGGACCACTTGAAAGTGATTATGCAAAACTTCTGAAGCAATATTCACCGATAGAACAATTAGCGCTAATACCCAAGCACGCCTCTTACGTCGTATCAGACCGCGCCCTAAAAGTATGGTGATGATTCCAGTGAAGACCGAAGTCGCAAAAGCCGTGGATGAAACAATTACTGGTAAATAGTGGTTGACATGATGAACTGGGGTTTTGAAACGATGAAGCACGTTGGATGAAACTTCGAGTAATCCGACAAGGTAGGTAAGGCGCCCAATGGCCTTAGGAGCAATATCGCCTACTTTCATTACCTAAATACTCCCGTATGACCCAGCGAATATCGGCCAGGTTGTGGGTAGAAAGCTAAGCCGTGTGGCTCCTTGCCGACCTTGATGCGCCGGAGAAATTTCCGATGTTCGAGATCAAAAACATAGACCTCATTATGGAATCGTCCCGAGACCCAAAATTGCTTGCCATCTGCAGAGAGTCCACCCATATCAGGGCTGCCACCGCCAGGAATTTTAATTTTGGCAACTAATTTATTATCGGAAAAACGCAGCAAAGAGATGCTCCCTTCGCCGCGATTTGTAATCACCATAAATTGAGAGTCACGAGTGACATATAAACCATGAGATGCCGCTCCGACTTTCATAAATGTGAACTTTCCAAATGTTGCGGTTTTCATCATCCAGACCCCATCAGATGTCATATCGGCGATATAGAAGGTAGAACCATCTGGCGAAATTTTTACATCTTGTGGCATCGGCATGTTGTTGTAGGTCTTAGGGAGTTGAGCTTTTTTAACAACGCTCATCTTGCTGGTGTCGACCCAAAGAAGGGTGCCAGAGAATTCGCAGGAAACGAGGAAGAAGTTTCCATCCTTGGTCCAATCAGCATGATTAACGCCATCACAGGGAACATTTACTTTCTTTTTGATCGCCATTGTGTGGGGATCGCGAAAGACGATCTGCTGATCTGCTTCAGCCATAACTACCGCATATTTCCCATTGGGAGTGAAATAAAGGTTATAGGGATCATGAACATAAATAGATTTGCCCATCGTCACTGTCTTGGGATCAATGGGAGTTAAGTAATTACCGGCGTTGTCATTTACCCAAAGCGTTTTGAGATCCCATGATGGGACTACATGCTGAGGGCCCTTCGGGGTTTTAAAAGTCTTCACCACTTTAAATGTCTTGGGATTAATTACTGAGACGGTATTTGAGGTGTGGTTGGGCACATAAACCATCTGCGGCATATCTTTAACGACATCACTAAATTGGTTAGGGCGGTCGGCTGCGTAAATATCATTTTGATCTAATACTGGAGGCATTCCAGCAAGTGGTGTAACAGCACTTGCTGGGGAGAGCACTAGTGAAAATATTGTGGCTGCTGCAAGTAAGAACTTCTTCATTATTTTCCTAGCAAGGTGGTAAGAGTTACTGGAGTTAACCCTTGTGCATGAAGCTTTTCAAGAAGAGTGGGTAGAGCATCGATTGTATTTTGATGACCAAAGTGCAAACTAATGATGGAGCCATTCTTTACCGCCCTCATCGTGTTGGAGATGACTGCAGCCTTTCCTGGATCTTGGTAGTCGTGCGAATCTACGTCATAAGAAATGCAATTGGCATATCCATATTTCGCCGCGGTCTTGCGGATGAGCGCGGTGGAATATTGAGTACCTGATGGTCGGAAAAATGCTCCATGATTTCCAATCTGCTTTTTCAATAAATTAGCGCAGAGTGAGATTTCAGAATCTACTTTTACAGCAGGAATTGTTTTCATCTGGGTATGTGAATAAGTGTGATTGCCGATGTCATGTCCCTGATCGATGATCTGCCCCGCAAGAGTGGGATTGGCCTTTAACCAGGTGCCGACGGCAAAGACCGTAACGGGAGTTTTGGTTGCCTTAAAAATTTCGAGCAACTTCTTGGCATTAGCGCTATCGCCATTGCCATGGAATGTGAGCGCTACCCGAGGTATTGCGCGAGAGCCGTGAGAGATATCGGGGGAGAGCGCCAGCGCAGCTGAAGCAAACTTTGCCTCAAGTGCTGCAAAGCCTGTCACGGCACCTGCACCGAGAATTTGGCGTCGCGTCAATCCCATACGCGCAGGATACTCCCGACTCGCTGACCTATTTTTCGGGCTATTTGGTGGTCTCGTTGGGCGATGACTGATCAAGGGTTGCTAGTGTTTGGCGCATGAGCGATGACGACGATTCCACACAAGATGAGATCGTGACCGAGGAGATGCTCTGGGAGAGAATTCCAGAGGTCGAAGGTATCGATCGCGCCAATACATATTACGAACTCAGCGCAAGAATTTATGCGCGCGGTCAGTATGACGAAGCACTTGCTCTTGCTGAAACTGCGCGGGATATTTACTCCGAGCTTGGCGCAACCGCGCCATCAGATGGATTAGCACAGGCTTATTCGGCAATTGGCTACAACCTGAACCAACTCAAGCGAATGAATGAAGCTGCTCATGCAATGAGCAAAGCGGTTGAACTTTTACGGGAATCTAAATCTCCACTGGCTATTGACCTTGCCTGCACTTTGGGCGAATGGTGGTACGGATCTAAGGAATATGAGAAAACGATTGAGTGCATGACTGATTGCGTTCAAGAGCATCTCGTTGATGGTAACGACAATGGCGCAGCAAATGATCTGCACTTAATTGGATGTGCACAACGTGAACTTCACAATTATGTTTTAGCGTTAGAAGCATTCCAAGAAGCACGAGCACTTTTTAAGAAGTCAAAAGAAGTAATCAATGTGGCGCGTTGTGATCAGAAAATTGCACATTGCCTCCATGCAATTAACGACGGCGAAGGTGCGCTAATCGCTGCTCAGAAATCACTCGATGTATTTGCAACAGCACATGACCATGATCGTGAAACTTATTCGCTCCTTGAACTCGGCAAAGCCCAGATTCTCCAAGGTCAAGATCTGGAGGGACTAGCCTCTTTGGAGCGAGTCCTAGAAACCGCTACCGATAATGAACCTCGTGACTTTGAATTCATTCTTGAGATCGAGCGACGCATCGCATCGGTACTGCGCAAATTAGATCGAAACGATGAGGCAAATGAGATCGAGCGACGTTTAGTTGCCGTTGCCGAAGTCGTCGAAGATAAGTAATTATTTATTAAGGTGTTGCATCGCCCAGGCATACATGGCGATCGCACCAGCTGCTGAGGCGTTCATTGATCGAGTCGATCCGTATTGGCGAATAGCTAGAACTGTCTGACATATATCGACTGCCTCATCTGACATGCCCGCACCTTCTTGGCCGAAGAAGAGAACACATTTTTCAGGTAGCGATGTGGTTTCGAGCTCTTTGGAGATTGGCAGATTATCAATGCCGATGATCGGGACGGAATTTTCATCACACCATATTTTGAAATCAGCAACAGTTGGATGGTGCAAGACATGGAGATATTTATCTGTGACCATTGCGCCGCGCTTATTCCAATCGCGCTTTCCGACAATATGCACGTGGCTGACATTAAATGCATTAGCGGTACGCACGACCGATCCAATATTGAGATCATGCTGCCAATTCTCAATTGCAATCTGAAGTTGATGACGTTTGGTATCTAAATCAGCAACGATCGCGGAGACTTTCCAATAGCGATAATGATCAAGCACATTGCGGCGATCACCGTTTTCCAATAATTCTGGATCATAAAAATCTTCGGTTGGCCAAGGCAATGAGTGAGGACCTACTCCGACAACCGGATAGAATTCACCCGGGCCGATTTCGGCAGGAGATTTTGAAATTTTCGGCTCCTCATTCATGCCACAACTCTAAGGGGAGAGATGATGAAGCAGAAATCTTGGCTCCCTGCATATATCGCCTTGGGCATTGTGTGGGGCTGCTCTTTCATCTTTATTAAATTGGGCCTGGAATTTCTCTCCCCCTTTGGCGTTGCATTTGGAAGATGTTTCTTAGGGGCATTGACACTGATCATTATCGCCAAAGTGCGGAAAATTTCCTTACCTCGTGAAAGAGCTACCTGGTTTAAGCTCTGGATAGTTTCTCTTCTGCTTAATGTCATTCCTGGGATTCTCTTTGCATTTGCTGAAATCCGTGTGACATCGATACTTGCCGGAATTATTAATGCCACCACTCCACTCGCAACTCTGATCGTTATTTTGATTGCCTTTCGAGATGAGAAGCCAAAGAGTTACCAAATAATTGGATTATTACTTGGCGGATTAGGCGTAATGACAGTTCTTGGAGTCTGGCGCGGTATCGGCGATAACTCGATGGTCGGCGTAGTTGCGCTACTTCTGGCCGTCTCTTGCTACGGTATTTCATTTCCTATCATTAGAAAGTATGTGTTGCCCTTGGGCCTAGTGCCAGAGAAGATGGCGGTCACACAATTGATTGCTGCATCGATCACACTTTTACCTCTATTTATCTATCACGGAATTTCACATTATCAATTTCGTGCTGGACCCGTGTTGGGAATGTTGGCGCTGGGAATTTTCGGATCAGGAATTGCCTATATTTGGAATTTTCAAGTTATTTCAGCAGCGGGCTCTTCGATCGCATCATCTGTCACCTATCTCACCCCTGTTGTGGCAGTGATCGTAGGGTTAATCTTTCTTGACGAAACCATTTCATGGAACGAGCCAGCTGGCGCAGCTTTTGTAGTCTTGGGCGCAGCAGTAGCCCAGAATAGATTTAAGAGAGCGAGCCGATGATTTTACGTAGGAAGTTAATCATTGCCCTGGTTGTAGTGCTGACTACTTCTGTAGGAATAGCGCCATCCAATTCATTTCAGCGCAATACTCTTCCCGCTTCATTTATGAAATTCGCCAAATCAAAAGTTTTATCTCATGCCGGAATAGTTCTCATTGATCCACTCACTGATGAAACTCTCTTCGCCGATGCCCCTGATGCAACTCGGGCGCCGGCTTCAGTTCTCAAGCTGCTTTCCATGACTACTGCGATCCGAGCGCTAGGTCCAGAAAAGACTTTTACAACCGGAATTTATGAATCACTGGATCCATCATCGGAGAATACTTTTGTTATGGCCGGGCAAGGTGATCCTTGGCTATCTGTGAGCCCAACTTCTTCTAAGAAATACCATCGAGCATTTGCCCCAAATCTTATTAATGCAGCGCTAAAGAAGAACCCGGCAATGCGTCAAATAAATATTGAATACAACGGCGTTTATGGAAAAGATTTTGAAGCTCTTCAAAAGTTTTACGGCAAAAAATTACGAATTAACGCAACGCCGATTTCATCTGTTGAGTCACTCACCGCAGTAAAGGGGCAAGAGATCGCTCAAGTTGTTTCTCCACCACTCAAGGAGATTTCAGATTTCACTCTTCTGTGGAGCGATAACGTTTTGGCTGATCGCCTTGCTCGTATTGCTGCCAAAGAGATGGGTTTCACTACTGATGCTTCAGGCATCCAAAGTGCATTTGAAAAAACTCTCGCTGATCTCGGAGTTAATTTTGCAGGGTTAGAAATTAAAGATGGAAATGGGCTCTCAAAGGAGAATCGAATTTCAGCGCGAACGATTGCCGAGTTGCTGGTGAAAGTTCACACAAACCCATCGCTTCAAGCCATTTATGAAGGACTGCCATTAGCGGGGATGACTGGTACTTTAAAGAATCGATTTGTGAAGGATGCGCCGAACGCGGTGGGACTGATCAAAGCAAAGACTGGCTGGATTAATACGACCGTCAGCCTGGCAGGTTATGTAAATATTGGAGAGACGCAGTACGTGTTTGCTGTCATCGCGGACAAAATCAAGCCCACTGAGCGAACTCGGCAAGCTACTCGCGAAGTGATCGACAAAATGTTGGCGACCATCGCAAAGCCCAAGCCATCTGTATAAGTAAACGATGGGATAGGGTCAGCAAATGAAGTTTGGGCCATATATAGCTTTGATGAAGTTGCGAGTTGTAGAACTCTTGCTCGTAACCACGCTCCCCGCCCTCTTCCTTGCCACTCGCTCGATCCAAGATTCAGCAGTCCCATCTCTGAAAATAACTCTTGCGACTCTAATCGGCGGAACTCTGGCTGCCGGAGCTTCCAATGCTTTCAATATGATTATTGAAGTTGAATCCGATCGACTTATGGTGCGCACTTCAAAGCGCCCCCTCGTTACCGGTGAAGTAAGTGAGAATGCGGCATTCATCTTTGCATCATTACTGACCATTGCATCTCTGACGATCTTCTCGCTCTTCACAACCTTATGGGCAACGGTACTGACCGCTGCTGCAATTGTTTTTTATGTAGTCCTATACACAATCGGCCTGAAGCGTCGTACCTCTCAAAATATTGTTTGGGGTGGAATCGCAGGATGTATGCCAGTGCTTATTGGCTGGGCCGCGGTTACTAATTCACTCTCGCTCACTGCTTGGCTCTTTTTCTTACTTATCTTCTTCTGGACTCCACCACATTTCTGGGCGCTTGCTATTAAATATAAAGATGATTATGAAGCAGCAGGAATTCCGATGTTGCCCGTCGTTGCCTCTATCAAATCTGTACGTAATCAAGCTTGGTTCCACACGATTGGAATGATTGCCACATCATTTGGAGTTCTCGCTTCTGCCACGCTTCCGTGGTGGAGTTATGTGATTACAGCGCTGCTGAGCCTTGGCTTCATTCTTCAGTTATTAAAAATTGAGGGCGAAGATGGCAATAAAGCTGCTGCCAAACTCTTTCAGTGGTCAATTACTTACTTGAGCACCTATTCACTTCTCTTGGTTGCGGGCGCTCTACTTATTTAAGCGCTTCACTCAAATCGCGAATTAAATCGCTGGAATGCTCAAGCCCAACAGATAATCGCACGACGGAATCGTTAATTCCTAGTTCAGCGCGAAGCTCTGGCGCCAATCGTCGATGAGTGGTCGAGGCCGGGTGGGTAATCAAGCTCTTAGAGTCACCTAAGTTATTGGAGATGTCGATAACGGTGAGCTTATTCATCATTTTAAAGAGATCATCGGCACTTCCATCAAATTCAAAACTAATTGTTGTTCCGCCACCGCGCATCTGCTTTTTATTGATTTCATAACCTGGATGGCTGGCAAGTCCTGGGTAATTAACAGTTTTGATTTTCTTCTGGGTATCGAGAAATTCTGCAATTGCTTGAGCATTATCGTTCATGCGATGGACGCGCATCGAAATAGTCTCAAGTGACTTAACAAGCACCCACGCATTAAATGCGCTTAGAGTTGGTCCGGTGTGACGAATAAATTGGGAGAGATGGTTCTGCTGGTATTCCTTGCTACCCAAGATTGCGCCACCAAGTACCCGCCCTTGGCCATCAATATGTTTTGTTGCAGAGTACATAACTACATCTGCGCCATGTTGGAGTGGATTTTGTAAAACTGGAGATGCCATGACGTTATCAACGATTACGGTCGCACCTACTTTATGGGCGAGATCGCTGACCATACGTAGATCGACTACTTCAAGAAGCGGATTAGATGGTGTCTCGACAAATACAACTTTAGTTTTCTTGCTCAGTGCCTTTGCCCAAAGATCAGGATCATTGCCACGAACAAATTCACAAGTGATTCCCCACTTAGGAAGAATTTCATTGAGGACGACATAACAAGAGCTAAACATTGCAGCAGAGGCAACAATGTGATCACCTGTTTCGACCATGCATGCAATTGATGCAAACATGGCAGACATTCCAGAACCTGTTGCTGTGCAGAATTCAGCGCCTTCTAGGGCAGCTAAACGCTCCTCGAACATGGCGACAGTGGGATTACCAAATCGACTGTAGAGAAAGTGATCTGTCTCATCTGCAAAAGATGAGACTGCCTGCTCTGCACTTTCATATGTAAATCCGCTTGTTAAATAGAGCGCTTCGCCGGTTTCACCAAAACCTGACCGAGCAAGACCAGCCCGAATTCCCAAAGTATCAGGATGCAATTCCCAAGAAGGCTGTGCTTGCTTATCCCGCGGCTGATATCCCCAAGGGCGCGAGTTAACAGATTTACTTTGATCTCCCATGGGATAAGAGTAAAGGCTAGGCTTACCAAGTGAATAATTTGGCAATTTCAACAAAGGAACTAACCAAGATTTATGGCGAACGAAAAGCCCTGAATCACGCTGTATTCGAAGTTCCCATGGGAACTATTTGTGGATTTGTGGGACCCAATGGATCGGGCAAAACGACCACGATTCGAATGTTATTGGGCTTGATCTCACCATCTTCCGGAACCGCAACCGTGCTCGACGAAAACATCACTCATCCCGAGAAGTATCTTCCTAAAGTCGGCGCACTCATTGAAGGGCCAGCTTTCTATCCGGCGCTTAGTGGTCGCGAAAATCTTCGCGTGCTCGCTGATCTTGGTGGTTATAGCGTGGAGCGAGTAGATGAACTTCTTGTACAAGTAGGGCTTGGCGATCGCGGCCATTCAAAATTCAAAACTTATTCATTAGGAATGAAGCAACGTCTGGGAATCGCAGCAGCTCTCTTGCCTAACCCACAACTTCTCATTTTGGATGAACCCACAAACGGACTTGATCCTTCTGGCATCCAAGAGATTCGCGAATTACTTCGCACCCTCGCAGCTTCTGGGACAACTGTCTTCGTCTCTTCCCACTTGTTAAGCGAACTAGAGATGATTGCGGAATATTTAGTGATGCTCCGCGAAGGGAATGTGATATTTGCTGGGCATACTGAAGATTTACTTTCAGCCGCCCAACCCATCGTGATTGCAAAACCAGAACACGCTAAAGATCTAGATCGCCTCGCTGAAATCGCAAAAGCTAGCGGTCATGATTCACGCGTGATCGGTGAAGAGTTACATATCAAAGGCCCGGCTGAATGGAGTCCGGTACTCAATCGCATGGCATTTGAAGCAGGAATTACTTTGGCTTCGATTGCCGCAATTCGACCAACTCTTGAAGAGACATTCTTTGAAATGACGGAGGAGAAGAAATGATCCGCGTAATTCTTGCTGAACTTCGCAAACTTAAGCGTCGCACCCTCTCCCTCTCTACTTTGGCTTCAGTTACTGCCCTTACCGGTCTCTTTACTTGGTTGGTTTACTTTCGAATAAATGAACCAGAGAACACTCGTCGCGGTGAGCATATTTCTGCCGCGGATTTGAGTGGACAGGTTGGGCTTGTATACGGATTCAAGCTTGTTGCATTTCTTTTAGGTATCACTGCTCTCTGTGTCTTTGCATCACAGACTGCGCAGGAGTACACATTTGGCACTCTTCGTAATCTCTTAGTGCGTCAGCCCTCCCGAATGAAGATTCTGCTCGGCAAATTGATATCGATGAAGATATTCGCACTTGTGATGGTCTCACTCTCTGCTGCTATCAGCATCGCGGTTTCTTATGCAATGTCGGGAACTGCCAAAGTTGATACGACAGATTGGTCCACTTCATCGGCCTACCAATTACTTGGCCGGACCTTCGTTAATGTCATGATCTCTACCGTCGGATATGGAATTTTTGGAATGATTTTGGGATTGCTCTTTAGGTCACCAATTTCATCGATTGCAATCGGCGTCCTCTGGTTTTTGATTATTGATAATCTCTTTGCGAACTTCTTAACTTCCAGCGCAAAGTGGTTACCTGGCCAGAACCTCTTTAACGTGAGTGAAGGTGGAACTCCCATCATGAGCTATCAGCATTCTTTAATAGTTAGCCTTTTCTACCTCGTTGGCGGATTAGGAATCGTTGCGATTCTCTTCAAACGCAGAGATGTCGCCAATTAATAGGTAAGTTCGGTATTTCAACCAAGTTTTTGGCCCTCGACGCTTTATTCTTAGGGGATTCCTTCCCTGGGGGCTTAACTTGTTTATTACGCGCAGTCACATGATGAAGGCAGCAGTTGCTGCCTCACTGACCGTTGCCCTCTGCCTTCCCACTTTTCAGATCGCTAACGCAAAGACCCCCAAGCCAACACAAGCGCAGATCGATGCCGCAAAAAAGGAAGAAGCGGCGAAAGCTGCCGCAGCAAAAGCCGCCCAGAGCACCCTAGATAAAGCCACGAAAACTCTTAATCAATTAATTGCAGTATCAAATGAAGCGGCTGCGAAATACCATAAAGCACAAGCAGAGCTCGGCATAGCAATTAGCCAAGCTAACGCTGCTGCAAAGCATGCAGCAATCACGCAACAAGCAGTTGTTGCTGCAAATGCAACCATCGGCCGAATGGCCAGCAATGCTTACAAAATGGGTGGCGGGCTCTCAGATATCAACTCATTGCTCGATGCAAATGGGCCCCAAGATTTAATGGATCGCCTGGCGACACTTCAAAATTTAGGAACTTCAAACACAACTGCATTGAAGCGCTTTCAGGCGGCAGAGGCCGTAGCAAAAGCGGCAAAAATCGAAGCAGATCGCACAAAAGCAGTTCAGCAAGTTGCCACAGATAAAGTTGCAGCAGCGAAGAAAATTGCAGATGATGCAAAAGCTGCCCAACAAAAAGAGGTTGATCGTCTTAAAGGAATTCAATTACAATTATCTAATGCGCTAGCAAAAGCTCGCAGTATTCGACTAACACTTGAACAACAACGTCAACTCGCGATTCTTGAAGAACAAAACGCGATTACTGCAACACAGACCCCTAATCAATTTAAAGTCTGGCCAGATAAGGGCTTCAAAGGTCGCGCATCAATCCGCTCTGATCAATCGATGCGTGATGCCGCAGTTGCTTATGCAAAGAAGCAAGTTCTTGCGCGCAAACCATATGTGTGGGGCGCCCAAGGCCCTAATTCTTATGATTGCTCCGGACTTGTTTATTCTGCATATAAATCAGCGGGCCTTGGTTATCCCAACTGGTCGCGACTAAATGCAGCGCTCTACTTTGTTGATACCAAGCGCGTTCCATTTAGCGAGCTACTTCCTGGTGACTTGCTCTTCTATTCATACGATGGAAGCGTGCAAAATATTCACCACATCACGATCTATGCTGGAAACGGCATGATGTGGGAGGCGAATTCCAAGAAAGTTGGCTTAATTTTCTCAAATATGTACAGCATCAAGGGCCTCATGCCTTCAGGTGGACGAGTTTAAGAGTTCCTCTTCACAGCGCCTTTAACTACTCTTAGGCGTATGAGCATCACGACGCCAGGCCTACTTGCAGTCCGCGCTGCAGTTGCGCCATGGCTAGATAAATGCGAAGCACATAGCGTTGTGTTGGTTGGTTGCTCGGGCGGTGCAGATTCATTGGCTCTTGCAATCGCGCTCCATGTGGAGAGCAAAGATCGAGAGATCAAAGTTATTCCGGTAGTCGTTGATCATGGACTTCAAGAGAATTCAGCAGAAGTCGCCCATCGAGCAATCTCTGAATTGAAACGCATTGGCTTTACCGAGATTTTTTCACAACGCGCTCATGTCACCATGGTTGATGGACTTGAAGCATCTGCCCGTCGAGCCAGATACCAAGTTTTTCAGATTGCAATTGAGAATTTTGGTGCGCAATATTTCTTCCTCGGCCATACCCAAGATGATCAGGCAGAAAGTGTCTTACTTGGAATTGCTCGCGGCTCTGGAACAAAATCTTTATCGGGAATGCCTTTTGTAAATCTTCCTTATATCCGTCCGATGATTTCGCTCTCCAGAGAAGTAACCCTGGCTGCCTGCGCGGAGAGCGGTGTGACACCATGGGAGGATCCGCATAATCTGGACCAAAGATTTGCGCGAGTTCGGGTACGCGAAAATATTTTGCCACTTATGGAGCGAGAGATCGGTCCCGGAATTTCTGAAGCTCTTGCCCGGTCTGCCAAAATTTTGCGGCAAGATGCAGAAGCACTTGATCAGTGGGCGGCGGAAATTTTTTCCGAGATTGACCCCCGTGATTTGGATATCCATGCCCTTGAGGCCCTTCCCGTTGCCGTGCGAGCAAGAGTTCTAAGATTGGCAATTTATGCCGCTGGCGCCCCTTCAGGCTCGATCACAGCCGACCATCTGGCCCCAATTGAGGCGTTAGTCACGGATTGGAAGGGGCAAGGGGCTACATCTCTACCGGGTGGTGTGAAGGTCTCGCGAATTTCGGGCAGACTTTCGCTCTTGAACCAGCCCTAAGTCTTGTCCTAATACTTATCTATAAGAGGAGCACCGTGGATCTAGCAACAACAGGCACTGATATTGAAAAAGTCATTGCAACACATGATCAGATCAATCAACGCCTCGCTGAAATTGCTCGCGATGTTGAGCGAGATTACGAAGGTCGCGACTTGCTCTTGATTGGCGTCCTTAAAGGCGCAGTGATGACTGTTGCAGATTTTGCTCGCACCCTTCAACGCCACGTTGAAATGGATTGGATGGCTGTCTCTTCATATGGTTCCGGCACTAAATCCAGCGGTGTTGTTCGCATCCTCAAGGATCTTGATCGCGACATTACTAATCGCCACGTTTTGATTGTTGAAGATATCGTCGATACTGGCCTAACCCTTGGCTGGTTAAAGGCAAACCTAGAATCTCGCGGCGCTGCCAGCGTTGAAATTTTGACGATGCTGCGCAAGCCAGAAGCTGCAAAAGTAGATGTTGATGTGAAATATGTGGGATTCGATATCCCGACAGAGTTCGTTGTCGGCTATGGACTCGATTTTGATGAGAAGTATCGCAACCTCGATTTCATTGGTGTGCTTGCTAAGCACATGTACGAATAAAGAGAGCCAATAAATGACAACTAAGAAGCCAGCCACCAAGAAGAGCGCTGCCAAGAAATCTGCACCTCAATTTAAGCCATCACAGCCCTCCAAGATGCGCAAGCCTGATCTTCGCAAAATCTTGCGCGGACCACTCTTTTGGATTCTCTTCGGACTTATTGCCGTAAGCATTTTTGGTCGCATCTCTGGGAGTGGCAATCAATTCATCACAGTTGATACTTCTGTAATTTTGACCCAGCTCACTGAGGATAAAGTTGAATCAGCGATACTGGTTGATAAAGATCAAAAGATTCAAGTAATTCTCAAATCTGGAAATTATGTGAAGGGGTCGAGCAAGCTCTCCGCCTCGTATGTCACCGGGCAAGAGCCATCGATTATTGCTCTTCTCAATGCCAATCCACCGCCAAAGGCATGGAACGTCAAAGTTCCGACCCAATCTGTATTAGCAACCCTTTTCTTTACCTTCGGGCCGCTCCTGCTCATCGGTTTCCTCTTCCTTCTCATGATGGGAAATGCGCAAGGCGGAAAGAAAGTATTTAACTTCGGCAAATCAAAGGCGAAGTTGCAGGCAAAAGATATGCCCACAAATACTTTTGACGATGTTGCTGGCGTCGATGAAGCAGTAGATGAGTTACGCGAAATTAAAGATTTCTTAGCTGACCCAAAGAAATATCAAGATATGGGTGCAAAGATTCCTAAGGGTGTTCTTCTCTACGGCCCACCCGGAACCGGAAAAACTCTGCTTGCTCGTGCAGTTGCCGGCGAAGCAAAAGCACCGTTCTTCTCAATCTCTGGCTCTGAATTTGTTGAAATGTTTGTTGGAGTGGGCGCTTCTCGCGTTCGTGATCTCTTTGCGCAAGCAAAGGAATCCGCTCCAGCAATTATCTTCATTGATGAAATCGACGCAGTTGGTCGCCAACGCGGCGCAGGTCTCGGTGGCGGTCATGATGAACGCGAGCAGACATTGAATCAACTCCTGGTTGAAATGGATGGCTTTGAAGGAAACGGCCAGGTAATTCTTATTGCTGCGACCAATCGTCCAGATGTTTTAGATCCAGCGCTGTTGCGCCCAGGACGTTTCGATCGCCAAATACCGGTTGATCGTCCCGACCTCAAAGGACGTGAAGCAATTCTTGAAGTTCATGCAAAAGGAAAGCCAATTGCTAAATCTGTAAAACTTCTTGATTTTGCAAAGCGAACACCAGGATTTACTGGTGCTGATCTCGCAAATGTTCTCAATGAAGCTGCACTTCTCACTGCTCGTGAAAATGCCAAAGTTATTACAACTGAAGCGCTAGATGAAGCGATTGATCGAGTGATGGCTGGTCCACAACGCAAGACTCGTCTGATGACCGAAGAAGAGCGTCGAATTACTGCTTATCACGAAGGTGGCCACGCACTTGTTGCGCGTGCGCTTCCACATACCGATCCAGTTCATAAAATCACGATCATGCCTCGCGGTCGCGCCCTTGGTTACACAATGATTTTGCCGGATGAAGATCGCTATGCAACTACGCGTAATCAAATGCTTGATCAATTGGCATATTCACTAGGCGGTCGCGCAGCAGAAGAATTGATCTTCCATGATCCAACTACTGGCGCCTCGAACGATATTGAAAAGGCCACCAACCTTGCTCGCGCCATGGTCACTCAATATGGAATGACCGAGCGAATTGGGGCAATTAAATTAGGCGTTTCTGAAGGCGAGCCTTTCCTTGGCCGTAACTACGGACATCAACGCGATTACTCTGAGGAAGTCGCAGGCGTGGTTGATCAAGAGATCCACGATCTCATCGCCAATGCTCATCAAGAGGCTTTCGATATTTTGGTGGAGAACCGCGACATCCTCGATGCGCTTGTAGTGGAACTTCTTGAGAAAGAGACGCTCCTTAAAGATGAGATCGAAGTAATCTTTAAGAAAGTAAAAAATGTTAGTCGCCGTCCGGCTTGGACTGGCTCTGCTACTCGCACCCCAAGTAAGCAGCCACCAGTAAAACTTTCCCCCGCTAAATTAGTTATCAAAACGGATTCGGCAGTCGAAGTTGAGGCGGAAGCACCAGCGAAGAAGGCTCGAAAGAAAGCTGCTGTGGAACCTACTGATGACTGATATCAATCCAGTCTCCATGGGCCCACGCGATGGTGGCGCAACAGGTGAGTTCGATGCAGAACGCGCAGAACGCGCGGTCAAAGAACTTCTTATTGCAATCGGCGAGAATCCCGAGCGAGATGGATTGAAAGAAACTCCAGCTCGAGTGGCGCGAGCAATGCGGGAAAACTTTGCCGGACTTTGGATGCAGCCGGAGGATGTGCTGAGCACTACATTTGATATTGGCCACCAAGAACTTGTGATTGTCAAAGATATTGAAGTTTTTTCACATTGCGAACATCACCTCACACCATTTCACGGCGTTGCCCATATTGGTTACATCCCCGGGGAAGATGGACGTATTACTGGACTTTCAAAACTTGCTCGAGTTGTTGACCTCTATGCCAAGCGTCCGCAAGTGCAAGAACGTCTCACCTCACAGATTGCAGATGCGCTTGTCGAAGTATTAAATCCAGGCGGAGTAATTGTCATTTTGGATTGCGAACATTTATGTATGTCGATGCGTGGCGTGAAGAAGAGCAATGCTCGCACCACCACCAGCGTTGTTCGTGGACAATTGCGAAATCCAGCCACTCGCGCTGAAGCGATGAGTCTCATACTCGCATGACGCCAGAACGTACTTTGGTGATGGGAATCCTAAATGTCACACCAGATTCCTTCGCTGATGGTGGACGTCATTTTTCATTTGCGGCTGCACTCAATCGCGCAAAAGAGATGATCGTTGAAGGCGTCGACATTATTGATGTGGGAGGAGAGTCGACTCGGCCAGGTGCGCAGCGCGTATCCGAGGAGGAAGAACGAGATCGAGTTGTACCCATTATTACCGAATTGATAGAGCTCGGAGCGACGGTAAGTATCGACACTATGCGCGCATCGATTGCTGCGGCAGCGATTGCTGCAGGTGCAACTTATGTCAATGATGTCAGCGGTGGACTTGCCGAAAAAGAGATGGCGGCTTTAATTGCCAATAATCCAAAGATTCAATATATCGCCATGCATTGGCGTGGTCATTCCAAAGATATGCAGTCTAAAGCTGAATATAAGAATGTAGTGAGTGAAGTGAAAGATGAATTGGAAGAGCGTGCAGAGGCGCTCATTAAAGCTGGCGTGAGCGCTGATCAAATCATTTTGGATCCCGGTATTGGATTTGCAAAGAGCACGGAACATTGCTGGGAGATACTTCGCAATATCGAACGATTCCAATTACTAGGTTTCCCACTGCTCGTCGGTGCATCACGCAAACGTTTTCTTGGAGAACTCCTAGAGAACGCGGATCCAGATGATCGCGACTTTGCGACCGTGGCCATCACCACAGAAATGGCACGTCTAGGAATTTGGGGAGTGCGCACGCACTCTGTTCGTCCTCATCGGGATGCAATTGCAGTTGTCCAGGAGCTCGCGGGATGAATGATCAGATATCTCTTACCGGAATTCAAGCTAGGGGATTCCATGGCGTATACCCAGATGAACGGCGCGACGGCCAAGATTTTATTGTTGATGCAATCTTGCAGATTAATTTGGATCCGGCAGCCCATACCGATGAGCTTTCGCTAACCGTTAATTATGCTGAAATCGCAGTAATTATTGAGCAGGAGATTAAGGGAGAACCCGTAGATCTCATTGAAGCACTTGCGCTTCGCATCATTGAGAAGATTTTGGAAAAGTACGAATTGATTGAATCAGTGGCAGTTACCGTTCATAAACCATTTGCCAATGTGGGAGTAACGATCAAGGATATTGCGGTAACACTAGAGCGACAACGATGAAGATCGTCTTCTCGCTCGGATCTAATCTGGGTGATCGCGAAGATAATATTGAGAGTGCAATCACCGAGCTCAATAACTTGGTGGAGATCACTCATGTGTCGACCTTTCTTGAAACCGATCCCGTGGGAGGTCCAAAGCAACCTCAATATATAAACGCAGTAGCAATTGCGGAAGGCGATCTTGATCCCGAACAACTAATGAAGGAAGTTTTAGCAATTGAGATGAAACTAGGTCGAGTTCGAGATGTTAAGTGGGGACCACGCACTATTGATATCGACATCATTGTGATCGATGATCTGACTATTAATTCACCAGGTTTAACTTTGCCCCACCCATGGGCGCATACACGTTACTTTGTTCTGGAGCCATGGCTAGAGATTGATCCGCAGGCAGAAATTCCTGGCAAAGGGCTAGTCGCAGATCTCGTAGCGTCATTGGAAGATAACTAGTAACCTTTACTCATCGAGCCCGGTACCCGGAAAGGACTGGAGCATGAATTTAGCGCTAAAGCACCCACTGGCCTTCGTGCCTACTATGGGCGCGCTTCATACTGGGCATCAATCACTTATTGAGATCGCAAAAAGTAATTGCAGCAATGTTCTCGTGAGTATTTTCGTAAATCCGCTGCAATTTGAGAATCCGGAGGATCTCGCTAAATATCCTCGCGATCTTGAAGGAGATATCGAAAAGGCAGAATCCGCTGGTGCCACTTTCGTTTGGTCACCCGAGCTAGAAGAGATTTATCCTGAGAATCCAGAGATTATTTCGGCAGGAGATCTCGGCAATAAATTTGAGGGCGTACATCGCTTTGGACATTTTGATGGTGTCCTCACTGTTGTAAAGAGACTTTTTGAGCTGGCATCTCCAGAGATTGCGGTATTTGGTGAGAAAGATTTTCAACAACTATTTTTGATTAAGAAGATGGTTAACGAATTGGATTTAGGGGTAAGAATTATCGATGCCCCGATTATTCGCGAAGAAGATGGACTTGCCATGTCTTCCCGAAATGTCAGACTTAACAAAGAGTCCCGGGCTGCCTCCCTAGTTATCTCGAAGGCGCTCAATGAGGCACGCGGCGCAAAGTCGATCAAATCTGCTCGAGATGTTTTGCATAAAGTTCTCGCCACTGAGCCAAATTTTCTCTTAGATTATGCCGAGATCATCGATGCCGATTCCTTTGAAATTGCTGGAGCGACTTGTGCATCACCACGAGCACTTGTTGCCGGTTGGATTAGCGGAGTTCGTCTGATCGACAATATGGTGATCTCCTTATGAAACTCTTAGCGGGCAAGCCCGGTTGGACCGTCAAAGCAGATGTCATTGTCGTGGGCTCAGGAGTTGCCGGACTGACGACCGCACTCAATATTCGTTCAAGTGGTCTATCTGTATTGCTTGTCACTAAAGCAAAAATTGATGAGGGGTCAACAAAATGGGCCCAAGGTGGAATAGCTGCTGCACTTGGTCCGGGAGATACGCCCGATCAACATAAGAAAGATACGTTGATTGCGGGTGCCGGATTGTGCGATACCGCAGCCGTCGATGTTCTTGTCAGCGAAGGTCCAGAAGCAGTTCGCAAATTGATTGCGCGGGGCGCAGTATTTGATACCTCTGAAACAGGCGAAATTGCACTCACTCGAGAAGGTGGACACCTACGCAATCGGATCTTGCACGCAGGGGGAGATGCCACAGGCGCTGAAGTTTCGCGAGCACTTCTTTCAGCAGTAAATGATGATGATGGAATTGAAGTAATTGAGAATGCCCTTGCGATCGATGTTTTGCATGCCGCAGGTGGCGCAGTATGTGGTCTGACTCTTCACGTGATTGGCGCAGGAAGCCAAGACGGAGTGGGCCGGGCACTTTCCCGAGCCGTTGTTATCGCTACCGGTGGTCTCGGTCAGGTCTATGCCCAAACAACCAATCCATCAGTATCCACTGGAGATGGCGTTGCACTAGCCCTTCGTGCAGGAGCAGAAGTTGCTGATGTGGAATTTATTCAATTCCATCCCACTGTTTTATGGCGAGATACAAATGTTGGGGGACAACAACCACTCATAAGCGAAGCTCTCCGCGGAGAAGGCGCCTTTCTTGTCAACGATAAAGGTGAACGATTTATGGTGGCCAAGCATCACCAAGCAGATCTAGCACCGCGCGATATCGTGGCGAAAGAAATCTTTATTCAAATGAAGGAATCTGGATCACCGCATGTCTGGCTTGATGCAACACATATTCAAGATTTCGCTGCCCGATTTCCAACTATTTACGCATCGTGTATGGAAAATGGAATTGATCCAAAAACTCAGATGATCCCTGTCTCACCAGCATCTCACTATGCCTCCGGTGGCGTTCAAGTGGATCTCAATGGGCGCACCACAATTGCCGGTCTTTATGCTTGCGGTGAAACAGCTTGCACGGGTGCTCACGGAGCCAACCGCTTGGCGTCTAACTCACTTCTCGAAGGTCTGGTTTTTGGGGCGAGAATTGCTGCCGATATTGCTGCGAATATTCCGGCACAACTCGAGCCGGTTGAAGATTCCAACTCCGGATTACTTCTAGATCCCGCTATTCAATTGCCATTACAACTTGCGATGAGCCAAGGCGCTGGAGTGATGAGATCTGAGAAATCACTCACTGACACTCTGGGAATTCTTCAACAACTCTCTACTCGCACCACATCGCACCCCAATATTGCTGCCTGGGAAGTTTCAAATCTCTATCTGCTAGCAACTGCGATAGTTCGCTCCGCCCTGGAAAGAACTGAATCTCGTGGTTCTCATTGGCGAAGTGACTTTCCTGAAGTGAGCAGTCAATGGGAGAAACGCATTATTCAATCAATCGATAATTTAGGAATCTGGCACTCACGTACAGAGGTGGTTAAGTAATGCTGAGTAATAATTTAAAAACCCAATTAGCTCACCTACAACTCGATCCGGAATATGTCGAAGATGTAGTACTTCGAACTATTGCCGAGGATTTGGCAGGCGGTACCGATGTCACATCGGTCGCTACTATTTCGGCCGACCAAACTTCTATCGCCGAATTTGCGCTCCGCAAATCGGGAACGGTATCGGGAATTCATATTGCAGCCGCAGTTCTTGAGAGTCAGGGAATTACTGATTACCAACTTCTCGTTGAAGAAGGCGCACATCTCTCTGAGGGAAAAATAATTATTACAGCGAAAGGAAATACTCGTGCGCTACTTCTTGCAGAGCGCACCGCCCTAAACTTCCTGGGAAGATTAAGTGGTATTTCTACCGTCACCAAACAATGGGTTGATGAAGTTAGCGAATACCCCACCAAGATTCGAGATACTCGCAAAACCACTCCGTTGCTCCGTGAACTTGAAAAGTTTGCTGTGCGTATGGGTGGGGGAGTAAACCACCGAATGTCACTCTCTGATGCCGCACTCATAAAAGATAACCACATAGTTGCTGCAGGTAGTGTCACTAAGGCCTTTACGGCAGTTAAAGCAAGTAATCCGAATATTCCGATTGAAGTTGAAGTTGATTATTTAGAGCAGCTCAAAGAAGTTGTTGCTGCAGGTGCAGATTTAGTTCTTCTCGACAATATGAGTCTTGAACAATGTCGAGCAGCAGTAGCAATGGTAGGTGGAAGTACAAAGCTGGAAGCATCAGGTGGGCTCACCCTTGCAAATGCTCGTGCATATGCAGCCACTGGTGTTGATTACTTAGCCGTCGGAGCGCTTACGCATTCAGCTCCGGTTTTGGATATTGGCCTAGATATGAAGGTGGTATAAAAATGTTACTGACAATCGATGTAGGAAATACAAATACCGTCCTAGGAATTTTTGATGGCGAAGATCTTGCGCGATCATGGCGAGTAAAGACTGATCCACGCGACACAGCAGATGAATTATGGATTCGCTATTCCTCACTCATTGATGGATTTCCAGTAACCGGGATATCTATATGTTCAACCGTGCCAGCCTCACTTCGTGAAATTCGTGCAATGATCGCGCGCTATTTTGTAGGCACACCAGCGACAATCGTCGAACCTGGCGTTAAGACTGGCGTCCCGCTTCTCGTTGATAATCCGAAAGAAATCGGTGCAGATCGCATCGTCAATACGCTGGCGGCCCATGCTCTCTATGGCTCTGATGGTCCATGCATCGTTGTAGATTTTGGTACATCAACAAATCTCGACGTTGTTTCACCCAAAGGTGAATTTCTTGGCGGAGCTCTGGCGCCCGGAATCGAAATTTCAGTGGAAGCACTTGCTGCTCGTGCTGCACAATTACGAAAAGTTGAATTAGTTCAACCAAAATCTGTCATCGGTAAGAACACAGTAGAAGCGCTGCAATCGGGAACAATCTTTGGATTTGCCGGACAAGTAGATGGATTAATCACCCGAATTACCGCAGAACTCGATGAGCTCTATCCCGATAGTGGAGATGTCTCAGTAATCGCTACTGGCGGCTTGGCCCCATTGGTTATGGGAGTCGCAGAAATGATCGATTATCACGAGCCAGATCTCACCTTGATCGGACTTCGCTTGGTCCACGAACGGAATAAGTAATTTCGGTTGGTAGGCTTGCACACCTTATGAGCGAAAAAGCGGAAGTCCCTGTAGAAGATGATCTACCCGAGCAACTACGCATCCGCCGCGAAAAGCGCGCTGCAATCATTGCCCGCGGAGTAGATGCCTATCCGGTCGAAGTCCCACGCACCGCATCGCTCAAGCAGATCCGCCAAACACATAAAGATTTAGAGATTGATGTTGCTACTGGTGCAATTGAAAGCGTTGCTGGCCGCGTTATTTTCAAGCGCGATACCGGCAAGCTCTGTTTTGCCACTTTGCGCGAAGGTGATGGCACCGAGCTTCAAGCGATGTTGTCACTCGACAAGGTAGGACAAGATTCGCTGGACCTCTGGAAATCTGAGATTGACCTTGGTGACTTCGTATCTGTTACTGGTGAAATCATTACCTCCAAGCGCGGTGAACTTTCTGTACTCGCAAATTCATGGGTCCTCGGATCTAAATCGCTGCGCCCACTTCCCGTCGAGCACAAGCCACTCTCCGAGGAGACTCGAGTTCGAATGCGTTATGTCGATTTAATTGTTCGCCCAGAAGCTCGCAGCAATGCTCGACTTCGTCCGCTGGTCATGAAATCACTTCGCGAAACATTTAGCGCGCGTGATTTCGTGGAAGTGGAAACTCCAATGCTTCAGGTCATGCATGGTGGGGCCACTGCACGTCCCTTTAAAACCCTGAGTAATGCCTATGACATGGAGCTCTTCCTGCGTATTGCACCAGAGCTTTTCCTCAAGCGTTGCATTGTTGGGGGCATCGAACGCGTCTATGAAATCAACCGTAACTTCCGTAACGAAGGCGCTGACTCTAGCCACTCACCAGAGTTTGCAATGATCGAGTCGTACGAGGCTTATGGCGATTGGAACACAATTGCAGAGCTCACCCGCACATTAGTTCAAAATGCAGCCATGGCTGTTTCAGGAAGTCATGTTGTTACTCATCACGATGGTCGCCAATTAGATCTTGGCGGAACATGGCGCGAAGCATCGCTCTTTGATTTAATCTCAGAAGGCGTTGGCGAAAGCGTTACGGCACAAACATCGATTGATGATCTAAAGAAAATTGCAACAAAGCTCGGAATGAAGATCGATCCTAAGTGGATCACCGGAAAACTTGCGGAAGAGATTTTTGAGCATGTCACCGAAGGCCAGCTCAACGAGCCAATTTTCGTCAAGGGATATCCAGTTGATACTTCACCGCTAGTACGCGCTCATCGCGATATTCCTGGCGTTGTGGAGAAGTGGGATCTCTATGTTGAGGGCTTTGAACTTGCGACTGGCTACTCGGAATTAATCGACCCAGTAATCCAACGCGAACGCCTTACTGAGCAATCACTTCTCGCCGCCAAGGGTGATTTAGAAGCTATGCAGCTCGATGAAGATTTCTTACGCGCAATGGAATATGCAATGCCACCAACGGGCGGCATGGGCATGGGCGTTGATCGCTTACTCATGGCACTTACTGGTCTTGGTATTCGCGAAACGATTCTCTTCCCACTTGTGAAGCCAGAAGAGGCTTAATACATTCTTATGACAATCAGTATTCGTTCAGCGCGTACCAGCGACATTCCACAGATCCGCAAGATCGTGGATTCCTTCGCAGCGCCAGGCAAGATGTTGTCGAAAGAGACAGTTACGTTATTTGAAAGTGTTCAAGAATTTACTGTTGCGGTCGATGGAGATGAAGTTGTTGGTTGCGGCGCACTTCACGTTCTCTGGGAGGATTTAGCTGAAGTTCGTACCGTGGCTGTTGTAGAACGACTCCAACATAAGGGCGTTGGCCATTTGATTTTGGAGCGCATTATCGAGCGCGCCAAGGGATTGGGTGTAGAAAGAATTTTCTGCCTTACTTTTCAGACTGAATTCTTTGGTAAGCACGGCTTTGAAGTAATTGAAGGCACTCCAGTCGAACCAGATGTATATGCCGAGTTATTGCGCTCATATGATCAAGGCGTTGCAGAGTTCTTGGATCTTGAATCGGTAAAGCCAAACACTCTTGGCAATACTCGAATGCTTAAAGTCCTTTAAATATTAGGATCTAGCTCAGTAATAACCTGACACCCAGTCGTAACAATCGTCACGGTTGAGGCCATTGGATTAGCTCCTGAGTAATAAGCCCAGATGCTCTCTCCTTGGAATTTACCCTTATCAAAAGCGAGAACTTCTTTATCGACACCTAGGCGTATCGCACATTGCTGTTGTGTCGCTGTGAGTGACTTCAAAGATGATCCTGCTGATCCTTGCTTAACGATGCGAAGAATATTTTTGAATTGTGTGTCGTAATCAAGATTTGTTTTAAAGACAGGGACTGAATCAGAGACGTTCTGGTTTTGATCGTTGTAGGTCTCTTGAGTCGATGTGCCGGTTGCGGTTTGTGGCTTCTTTGTAGGGTGCGCCTTAGTTGTTGTCACAGTTGATTGTGAAGTAGCTCCGTCAGCTGGCAAGTTCATCTCTGGGCCATTTTCGCTCTCACCTGTTGGTGCTGCGATTCCTGAGTTAGATGCGACATCTGAAATTAGTGAAGTGCCATTATTTTGAGAGAAGATCAGTACTCCCGCAAAGAGGATGGCAACGCTTGCAGCAACGGCAGCAGGAAGTCGGAAAGAACGCTTGCTACGGCTTGCTTTAAGGGCAGCAGCCTGATGATCGATAAGTTTTTCAAAACGGCGAAGCTCCAATTCACTCATGGCCGGCGACTTTGGAAGTCCGCGGATTAAATCCTCGACAAACTTCTCTTGCTCTTCGTTACTCATCTCTCACCTCCTATTTCTCCTACAACTTAGACGCTTCTGGAACTCTTCTGGTTCGGGGTTCTGGGGTCTAATTCAGCCAGAATCTTGGCCAATTCGCCCTTTGCCCTCGAACACCTGCTCTTCACCGTGCCAGGCGGGATCCCCAGGATTTTCGCCGCCTCATCAACGCTGAGTTCATTGAGGAAGACCAGGATCATCGGATCTCGCAGCTCATCTGGCAGGGCCATGAGAGCCGCTCGAATCGCAATTTGAGAGTCGGCAACATCGGCAAAATCTGAGCTCCCGGAAGCTTGTTCGTAGAGCACTTCCTCGGAGACATTTAGCTTGGTGCGGACTTTCTCCTTGCGGTCTATATCGATGCTGGCATTACGAACGATTACATACATCCAAGTTAGGACTTTTGAGTCACCACGAAATGAATCCGCTTTTTTGAACATGGTTTGGAGCGCCTCTTGGAGCGCATCATCGGCCAACTCGCGATTTGGCGAAAGTTTTCTGGCAAAAGCACCGAGTTGAGGAAGAAGACGCTTAATCAAAAAAGAGAGTGAATCGATATCGCCATCCTGGAATTCGGCCATGAGCTCTTCATCGCTCATGCTCTCCATGAGAGCTCGGGTTGCCATGCGAGAAGGGTACGGGAATTAGGTAAACGAAAAGGCCCCCGAGGTCGAATTCGGAGGCCTTTTAACCAGATTTACTGACTTAAGTCAGCAAGGTATTAGATATTTTGTGCGATTGATGCGGTGTAGCTGATCATAAAGGGACGAGTCACCTGGATCTTCTGAGTGCCTGAACGAAGAACGCGGATGCGGTAGGTCTGATCGTGATCACACCATGCACCTGAGTCATCGCAAGAAGGATCAACGTTGAGGATTGCAAGTCCGGCGGCATTTGTTTGGGATGCCTGAACTTGTGACCAAGTTGAATTGAACTCATCAAATGCTTCAAGTACTACGCGGCGACCCACGGTTGTAGGTGTTACGCGAACCTGAAGAGTTGGTAGATCTGCTGCTGTGTCATAGTCATCTTCTGCGAAATCGCGGTGAGACTTATCTGCGCCATCTTCCCAGCCCCAAGTTACGATTTGCTGGATCTTTGGAGTTCCGAGCGCGTGAGCTGATGGAACTGTTGCAATTGATGTGCCCAAACCGATAAGCGCTGAAAGCGCTACTACTACTAACTTATTTGCTTTCATTTCAAACTCCCTATAAATCATTAGTTATCGTGAACCCTTGTGGCTCGATAACACTTTGACGCAAGGGTTTGGCGACCGGTTCACCTATTGGGAAAAAATTATTTCTAATGACCAGTCCGGAACCGAGAGCTACTTCGCTACGTCTAAGTAATTGATAAGGTCATGATTGGTAAGGTCTTCTACTGGAGGTTGCCGTGAAGTTATTTCAGATCAGAAGCAAGGTGGGGTGGGGTTTTGTGGCCTGCCTTCTTCTCTCGCTCCTGGCTCCGGCGACTTCCGAGGCAGTTACTTTCGGCTCAATTGTTACTGATCCCGGAACTCAAGCCCCTTGGGTGGTTTCTATCTGGAACTCAGAAAATAATGATGTTAAGGATGCAGAATTTAGATGTACCGGAACTTTGATCGGCCCCCACACAGTTTTGACTGCCGCACATTGCATTCTTGAATCTGGCTCTTACTTTGTAAAAGTGAAATCACAAGCGCTCAATGACAACACTCCTTTTTCAACAGTATCTGGAGTTCTCGCTAGCCCACGATATAACGCGAAGACAAATGTCGCTGATATTGGTTTTCTCAAGCTCAATGAAGATTTCAAAGGAATCAAATTTCCTTCTTTAGTAAATTCTGAATTTGCCCGAAGCATCAATAAGTTCACAAAGTTCAACCTTTATGGATGGGGCCGTGACCAAGCTGGCCAATCTGCAGAATTATTGAAGAGCACCGTTCTTCAATTGCAAGATGCCCAAGCAACTAAGGACTATAAGACTGCATTTAACCCTAAGACCATGATTAGTGCCGGTCGCAAAATTGTCGCCGAGAAAGTCTGGTCGGGTGCATGCAATGGCGATTCGGGTGGGCCACTCACTGCGACTATTAATGGAATTGTTGTAATCGCTGGAGTAACTAGCTGGGGCGAGAAATCCTGCCTCTCGGCTAAACCTACGATCTTCTCCCGCGTTAGCTATCACTTAACTGATATTCAAAAAGGTATTAAAGATGTCGAATTAGCATCTACTGCAGTAAATAGAACACCGCCCACCCCGATTGTTGAGCCAGCGCTTACTGGCGATGTGATTCCAGGAAACACCCTTACCTGCAATCCCGGGCAATGGAAAAATGCGATTAGCACTAGTACGTCATGGCTGAGTCCAGCACGTTTGATTTCGACCAAAACAAATACTGCCGTAGTTAAAACTGCAGATGGCGGGCAAGAATTCTCATGCGAAGTCATTGCCTCGTCCCAAAATTCTGTTGTCCGAAAAGTATTGCGCGTAAAGGCAAATGTGGGACCGGTTGTTAAACAGCAGCCGGCAATCTCGGGAATTGATTCTTATGGGCCAGTTCGAGTTGGCACAACAATTACTTGCGATAGCTGGGCATGGGATGCTCCAGTAGATAGTGAAATTATTAAGTGGTACTCCGCCGGAAATAACTCCGCTGTTGCCCCCATAAATGGAACGCTCTTGGGCACGGGACGAGATCTTCTGATCACTAGTTCAATGATCAAAACCGGGGAGAACCGCTACATCGTCTGTGATGTCACTGGAACTCGAGCTGGGTTTTCGGCAGATGCAATTACTTCAGTCGCAGTTACACCGGCCGAATTACCAGTCATAACATCGGTATCAATTCCAAATACGGGTTCGATACAAAGAGGAATGACTTATAGCTGTGTGTATAAATCCTCCGGAACAATTGATGCAAGTCGGGTTGATTGGGGATTCTCTGAAGATGGGATTCACCTCACGCAATTCCCTGGCCTATCTGCGCAATCAATAACAATCACTCCAGAGGTAATGAGAATGGGCGCTGGACGCCAACTAGCTTGCCAAGTCACTTTATATAACAGTGGCGGGGAGGTAAAGAAACTTGGGCTCTCTTTGGCTTCTTTCCCAGGTGCGCCAACGCAAATAACCCCAACGATTTCGCTTTATGGACCCCTTGATTCAAATACCCTCATTGTTTGTAATACCCCATCCAGCGTTTACTGGTGGGGAACCCCAAGTTATTCATGGGGAGTTGTTGCAGCGCCAAATTCAACAAGTTTTATCGGAGCAGAGATTTCAAAAGCGTCCAACTTTGCATTGTCGAAGGAAATTCTCAATCAGGCTGCCGGTAAATACATTGCATGCGTTTTGACGCTGACTAATGAGGCGGGCTTTAGTACAAATGTGGCTACTCTCGCTATCCCAGAGAACATTGCAGCGCTTCCAGTATTCACTAGCCCAATTGTTGATCGTGAAGTTATCGATTCATCTTCAATTACTGAATACATCACTGTCCCAGCGATTTATGGCTGGAACCCAGTGACCATGAAGATAGTTCTTAAGTTAGCTGGTTCGGATTGTGATGGACGACAAATTACTTCAATTCCCACAACGGTTGCATGTAGCAATTTAAAGGCCAATACTCAATATTCTGTCTATATCGTGGGTTCATATCTCAATCCCAATAATCCAGGAATGAATCAATCTCCCGCCAAGTTATTTACAACCGGTGCGCCGAAAGTCTTATTGCCAGGACTGTCTCCGATTTTTGGAACGCCGACTTCAACGCAATTTGGCTTTACTGTGCAGATCACTAATTACGACAGCCGTTACACCTGGGTTCCTTCCTTCTATGCTCCAGGATCACCATCTATCTCTGCGACAGTAAGCAATTCTGGCCTTGTTACCGTCTCAAATATGCGGGATAACGTATCGGGTACTTTGATAATTCAATCTGAGCGTTTTGGTTATGAGCCAATGCAAAATCGCGTTGAAGGTTGGTCACTACCTACTGGCACATATATTTGCGGACAATCGTGTACTGGCTCGCTCAGCAGCGAGGCGCTACAGGCAATGATTGCTGATACCAGACAGATTGCTGCAATCAGTATTACAGGTGGACCAATCACTCACTCCACTTGTAGTGGTGTGGGATGTAATCCAGGAGCTGCGCTTCCACTCCCAGTTCCATGCGGGGCTACTGGAATTGAGAAAACTTCAGTAATCACAAATTCCACAATGCCAATCACGACTTCATTTAGGTATTGCTTGCTTGCTAATCCAGATACAACTGCGCCAACGATCGCAAATGATTCGAGGACTTACACTGGCTATGCTCCAATCATCCCAACATCAGGATTAGCTGGAACAAGTATTTCGGTTCGATTTATTGCGCGTGACAATATTGGAATTGCCACAACTTCTGCTCGACTTGTAAACCCGCAAGGTGTTGTCGTTAATACCGCAGCCGGACAGTTCCAAGTGGGTGGTGGTAGTGATGGTGGATACATTGCATATCTCGCGACTGCTTCGAGTGGCCCGCTAAGTGGAGATATCTACCAAATTCAAGCTCAAGCTGTAGATGGAGCAGGCAACTTCAGTGCGTGGACATCGATTGGAACATTCACAGTTACCGTACCTGCTGGTCCATCAGTATCAAATTTAGGAACTCTCACAACCCCTACAACTATTGGAATTAGCTATACCGACAAAATTATTCTCAATGGTTTCATTCTCGGAAATATTCCTGGCTATTCATCGGGTTACACATGGAGCGTACGAGTCTCGACCGATGCTGGAGTTGTGAAAACAGTAACTCCAGAATCTTCTAATCAGGTCTATATCTCAGATCTCACTCCGGGCACTCAATATTCAATAGTTCTTGTGGCCACAGATTCTGCGGGCCAATCCAAGAGCTCGGCTGCTCTCACCGCCTCAACTCTCGCCACAGCCTGATATCTAGTGGGTTAAAGCCCGATTTGGGGCATATTTTGGGGCGCTGTGGTGTTTACCCTCAAGAAGCGAGCACCCGCTCCTTCGCATTAGGCTTACCCACATAAGAAACTGCTAGACCGTCAAGAAAGTGAGTTGCCATGTTCGAGCGCTTTACCGATCGAGCTCGTCGAGTCGTTGTGTTGGCTCAAGAAGAAGCCCGCATGCTCAATCACAATTACATCGGCACCGAGCACATTCTCCTGGGATTAATCCATGAAGGCGAAGGCGTTGCCGCAAAAGCTCTCGAAGCGCTAGGTATTTCTCTCGAAGCAGTTCGCTCTCAAGTTGAAGAAATTATCGGTCAAGGACAGCAAGCTCCTTCCGGACATATTCCATTTACCCCACGCGCCAAGAAAGTTCTTGAACTTTCACTTCGCGAAGCGCTACAACTCGGCCACAACTACATCGGCACCGAGCACATTCTTCTTGGACTTATTCGTGAAGGTGAAGGCGTTGCAGCACAGGTGCTTGTAAAGCTCGGTGCAGATCTCAATCGCGTTCGCCAACAAGTGATTCAACTTCTCTCTGGCTACCAAGGTAAAGAAGCAGTCGCAACTGGCCCAGCTGAGGGAACGCCATCGACTTCATTGGTGCTCGATCAATTCGGTCGCAACCTCACCCAAGCTGCTCGTGAAGGAAAAGTAGATCCAGTTATTGGTCGCGAAAAAGAGATTGAGCGCGTCATGCAAGTTCTCTCACGTCGTACCAAGAACAACCCAGTTCTTATTGGTGAACCAGGCGTTGGTAAGACTGCAATTGTTGAAGGTCTTGCCCAAGCAATTGTGAAGGGTGACGTCCCTGAGACTTTGAAAGATAAGCAGGTTTACTCACTTGACCTTGGAGCACTTGTTGCGGGATCTCGCTACCGTGGAGATTTCGAAGAGCGCCTAAAGAAAGTTTTGAAAGAGATTAAATCACGCGGCGATATCGTCCTATTCATCGATGAGATTCATACTCTTGTTGGCGCTGGTGCGGCCGAAGGCGCAATTGATGCTGCAAGCATTTTGAAGCCAATGCTCGCACGCGGTGAGCTCCAGACAATTGGAGCCACAACTCTTGATGAGTACCGCAAGCATGTGGAGAAGGATGCTGCGCTTGAACGTCGCTTCCAGCCAATACAAGTAGCTGAACCAACCGTTGCTCACACAATCGAGATTCTTAAGGGTCTTCGCGATCGCTACGAATCACACCATAAAGTTTCAATTTCAGATGATGCTTTAGTTGCTGCTGCAACTCTTGCTGATCGCTACGTCGCTGATCGTTTCTTGCCGGATAAGGCGATTGATCTTATTGATGAGGCGGGTTCACGACTTCGTATTCGTCGTCTTACTGCTCCACCAGAGCTTCGTGCTTTTGATGAGAAAATCGCAAAAGCTCGTAAAGATAAAGAATCTGCAATCGATTCTCAAGATTTCGAACTTGCTGCTTCACTTCGCGACAACGAGAAAAACTTGATCGCTGAGAAGCAAGAGAAGGAATTAGCATGGAAGGAGGGCGATCTCGATGTTGTTGCAGTTGTTGATGAAGAACTCATCGCAGAAGTTCTCTCGACAGCTACTGGTATTCCAGTATTCAAGTTGACTGAAGCAGAGACCTCTCGCCTACTTCGCATGGAAGATGAACTTCATCGCCGTGTTATTGGTCAAGATCAAGCTATCAAAGCTCTCTCACAAGCCATTCGTCGTACTCGCGCAGGTCTTAAAGATCCCCGTCGTCCAGGCGGATCATTTATTTTCGCTGGTCCATCTGGCGTTGGTAAGACCGAGCTCTCTCGCACCCTTGCACAGTTCCTCTTTGGCGATTCAGATGCCCTAATCCAATTGGATATGTCTGAATATTCAGAGAAGCACACAGCATCTCGTCTCTTCGGAGCTCCGCCAGGGTTTGTTGGATATGACGAAGGCGGTCAGTTGACTGAGAAAGTTCGTCGCAAGCCATTCTCGGTAGTTCTCTTTGATGAGATCGAAAAAGCACACCCAGATATCTTCAACTCACTTCTCCAAGTCCTGGAAGATGGACGCCTGACAGATGCCCAAGGTCGCGTCGTTGATTTTAAGAACACGATCATCATCATGACCACCAACCTTGGTACGCGTGATATTTCAAAGACACTTGGTCTTGGATTCCACAACTCTGCTGATGCTCTCGGAAATTATGAGCGCATGAAGGCAAAGGTAAGTGATGAGCTCAAGACTCACTTCCGTCCGGAGTTCCTTAACCGTATTGATGACATTGTCGTCTTCCACCAGCTTTCAGAGGCAGAGATTGTTCAGATCGTTGATCTCATGATTGCTAATTTGGATGAGCGACTTCGCGCGAAGGATATGGGCATCGAGCTCACACCTTCTGCGAAAGCACTTCTTGCAAAGCGTGGATATGACCCATTGCTAGGTGCGCGTCCATTGCGTCGTACCATTCAGCGCGAGATTGAAGATGTACTCTCCGAGAAGATTCTCTTTGGCGATGTGAAAGCGGGAGAAATTACTCTCGTTGACACAGGTACTGAAGATGATCGTGAAATCTTCACATTTAAGGGAGTTGCAAAGACAGCGATGCCTGATTCTCCTGAGGATCTTGCCGAAGCTCCAACTGCTTAATTAATTCGCTAAACAATAACTTCTGCCGGTGGTCTCAATGAGGCCATCGGCAGTTAGCGTTTCTAGGGCTTTTGCTACCTGCGTTGCATCGTGCCAGAGTGAAGTCAGCTTAGTTTTTGTTGCTTTGGGATTGCTTCGTAAATAAGCCATTACAACGCCTCGACATTGGCGATCACTTCCTGCAAAGGTTGCTTGTTTTTTCATTGGGTCTGATTTTGGCGAGCCCGCTTCAACCCAAGCACAGCTCTTCTGGAGCGGGCACTGATCACAGAGTGGGGTGCGCGCTGTGCAAATGAGTGCGCCAAATTCCATAGTGGCTGCAGCCCAGATATCGCCATCTTTATTAGGAATTAATTCATAACGTAGACGTCGCTCAACTAAAGATGGTGCAGATGTCGGGTTTTCTACGCCATCAAAATAGCGCGAGAAGAAGCGGCGAATATTGATATCTAAAACCAGCGTGGGTTCGCCATATGCAAATGCTTGAATCGCAGCAGCGGTGTAATCACCAACGCCAGGCAAAGCTAATAAATCTTCGCGATTGTTAGGTATCTGATTGTTGTGCGTTGTCGCGATTACTTTGGCCGATTCATGCAATCGAAGAGCGCGGCGCGGATAACCCAGACCACCCCAAGCTTTGATCACATCAGATTTTGGAGCAGCAGCAAGTGCTTGTGGAGTTGGCCAGCGAGCCATCCATTCGTTCCACAGTGGGATTACTCGATTGACCGGAGTTTGTTGCAACATGAATTCGGAGATAAAAACGCCCCAAGGTGTGGTGTTGCGCCACGGTAAATCGCGCTTATTGGATGAATACCAACTAATTAATTTTGACGCGGGCGATTGCTTGCTCAAGTCTCGATACTTCCATTATCTCCATGCCGGGAACTTTGAGATCACTACCCGTTGGAACCATGGCGCGCTTAAAGCCAAGGCGTGCAGCTTCTTGAATACGCTGGGCCGCTCCGGTTATTTTGCGAATTTCACCGGCAAGTCCAACTTCACCGATTGCTACTAAATCTGATGGCAGCGATAAACCTTTTGCAGCCGAGGCAACGGCAAGTGCAACCGCAAGGTCTGCTGCAGGTTCGTTGATCTTCATTCCACCGACAGTTGCAACATAAACATCGCGACCGGAAATGCGGATACTTGCGCGGTGTTCGAGAACTGCCAATGTCATAGCGGTACGTGGAGTATCGAGGCCAGATGTGACTCGACGAGCATTACCGAAGTCACGGCCTTCGTTAGGAGGAGTTCCGACGAGTGCTTGAATTTCGGCGAGCAATGGACGCCGACCCTCAAGTGTCACAGTTACACAAGTGCCGGGAACGGGCTCGGCATGGCGCGTTGTGAAAAGGCCAGTGGGATCAGGAAGGCTTGTGATTCCAGATTCATTCATATCAAAGCATCCAACTTCATCGGATGCACCAAATCGATTCTTGATAGCGCGAATTAAGCGAAGACGTGAATGACGCTCGCCTTCAAAATTAAGTACAACATCGACCAAGTGTTCAAGTAGTCGGGGGCCGGCAATTGATCCATCTTTCGTTACGTGGCCTACAAGTATCAAAGTAATTGATCGTTCTTTAGCGATTCGAATAAGCGCCGCCGCAATTTCACGAACTTGAGTGACACCACCAGGAGCGCCATCCACTGCAGCACTTGCGATTGTTTGAATCGAATCAATAATCAAAAGTTCTGGCTTTACCGCATCGATATGCGCAATAACAGAGCCAAGTTCATTCTCAGAGGCGAGCCATAAATTGGGGTCAATTGCATTGAGTCGCTCTGCACGAAGTCGAACTTGGGAAGCAGACTCTTCACCGCTGATATAGAGGGCAGTAATTCCTTGACGAGCACTTTCGGCAGTAACGCTCAGAAGTAGTGTGGATTTTCCGACACCAGGCTCGCCAGCAAGCAATATTGCCGCTCCCGGTACTAATCCGCCGCCTAATACTCGATCGAGCTCTGACACTCCGGAAGATCTGGCTTTAGCTTTTTCTAAACTGACATCGCCGATGGGAAGCGCTGCAGTTGTTACATGGCCAGCAACTAATGAGAGCTTCTTGGGCGCAGCAACTTCTTCGACTGTTCCCCACGCTTGGCATTCACCACAGCGGCCGACCCATTTTGAAGTAGTCCATCCACATTCAACGCAGCGGAATGGATCCTTTGCGGGTGCGGATGATTTGGCCATGAGAGGAGGTTATCGGTTCGCACCTAGCGTTGCTGGGTGTATCACGTATAGCGGTAATTGACGCTTCTGTAAGGCAGCCCGCTCTGCTGCGATCGCAGCCATACGCGCATCACAGAACTTGGCGAGTTCGGCATAAGCAGCTTCACTCATGAGAGCAGTGAGCTCTACTTTATTAGAAAGATATACAGGTTCACTGCCTTGATGCGCTTCGGTGTTGCTGGTGCAATACCAAGAGAATTCTTCGCCACCGTCGCCCCATGCAAGTCGTTCATACTCGCCAATAACAATTACGTTAATTTCTTGATCACCGAATTCGCGAGTTTCAAAGCTGCGTCGCATTGGCAATTGCCAGCAAATATCAGGCTTTGTTTCGACAAAGTGAACCTTCTCTTTTTCTGCAAGATGGTGAAGTACGCAGCCAAATGATCCGGTGAATCCGGCAGCTTCGTAACCTTTACGGTTAAGGAAGATGCAGGAATCTGCAATTTTGCGAGTCTTACGTTCGTTATCTAATCCGATTTCGACAACACGAAGATCTTTGCCGGCTTTCTTTGGCTGGGCATCTTCGTAGAATTGCCACATCTCTTTGGTTAAGCGTTTAGCGACCTCTAACGTGTGCTTCTCATCGCGCTCATCAGTGAAATAGGCGCCATCTGAACAACATCCAGCGTCCGGCTTATCTTCATCAATACCGCAGCAGCCGTTTCCGTAGATGCAATTCCAATAAGAAGTGAGCCAAGTGAGATCGCATTTGTAGAGATCTTCTGGGCTTGAGGGATCGTAGAACTCGACCCAATCTCGGGCAAACTTCGCTGTAACTTCAGGCATAGTGCGAGAGCCTAGGGCTTATTGATCAATAACGCACATCAATGGTTCTTCTCGGTAGGCTTAACTTATGGCAATCAAGTCGATCGGCATTCTTGGTGTTGGAGTAATGGGTGAAGCGCTATTAGCTGGCCTAATCAAATCCGGTATCTCGGCTTCCGATATCTCATTTGCCGAGAAGCGCGACGCACGTGCATCAGAGATCATTGATAAATATGGAGTTTCACTCTCATCCCTCACAGCAATTGCGACGGAATCGGATGTAATCCTGCTCGTTGTAAAACCGCAAGATCTCGGCGATTTATTAGATGAGATTGGTGGCCAAATCAGGCCCGGGACTCTGCTCATCTCATTCGCGGCTGGCAAAACCACATCCTTTATTGAGGGCAAGATCCCAGCAGGTGCCAGCGTCATTCGCGTAATGCCAAATACTCCAGCTCTTATTGGTAAAGGCGCTGCTGCCATTTCGCAAGGCAAATCTGTCAGCACAGAGCAGATCGCATTTGCAACGAAATTCTTACTTGCTACCGGAACCGTTGTGACTGTGGATGAATCTCTCCAAGATGCAGTAACAGCTGTGAGCGGATCTGGGCCAGCTTATTTCTTTGCCTTCGTGGAAGCGATGATTGCATCTGGCAAAGAGCTTGGCCTGAGCGAAGAAGTCGCTATTGCACTTACTGTACAAACCATTGTTGGAGCAGCCGGAATGTTAGAGGAGACTGGCAAGAGCGCCACCACGCTCCGGGAAAACGTAACAAGTCCAAATGGCACAACATTTGCCGCTCTACAAAGTTTTGCAAATGGCGGCTTGGAAGATTTAGTAAAGAAATCCATGAAAGCTGCGCGCGATCGCTCTCAGGAATTAGCGTGAAATATCCAAAATTATCGCTGGCTTTAATAGTTCTCCCACTAGTTATATCTTCATCTGCCCATGCGGCCACTAAAGCGATTAAAGTTTTGCCAGCAAAGCCACTTTTCAATATTGCACTTTCTGGAAATTCTGGTGATCAAGTATTTTCCGTTCTCACCACTCCTATTTCGCTCATCGCTGTCGGAACTTTTGATTCCTCCACCTTGGGCGGAAGCGATGGATTTATATCTGCCACAGATTTTGCTGGCGTAAAGCAATGGGACCTTCGCTTGGGTGGAGCTACTGATGACATTGCTACAGCTGCAATCAAAGAGAAGAGTGGTGGTTTTCTAGTCGCAGGCACTTGCGCTCCTGCCCTTCTCCCACCAGCCGAAACCAATGTAGATACCGTTCCCATCCAAAATATAGATAGCGTTTCAGTTACGCCGTGGGCATCCCCGAATAATTCCCTTAATAAATTATCAATCTGGAGAGTCTCCTCCACCGGAGATATTCAAAGCACCTTTACTTTCGATTTACCGGGGTCTGGAATCGTTCGAGAAATTGCACTCGATAAGGGCGGCTATCTCATTACCGGTGAAATTTATTTAGCGAATAAGAGTTCGTATTTCTCTCTTCTAATGAGCACTAGCGGTGCATTTTCCGCCCTGGATACCAATGTAAAAGCGCCACCAAAAGCGCCTGCCATCACAACCATTCCTGCTGGATTGAATGTTGTTAAGAGCTACCTTTCAAGCTCAACAATCAAAGGGATACCCACCTGGAAACCAAAGAGTGCAATCCCGGTCATCATTAAATACACCAAGAAAGGCGCTCTGGTAAGCGCCAATTATTTACAAGGTTCAACAATGAAAGTTATATATCAAAGCGGATTAGGAATAGTTGCGATTACTGAACGCAGTGATGGCTATGGTGTGACAATTATTTAGGAGCTTTAAATAATTGTAATTTTCCGGCTGCGCCCGTGAGAACATATTTTGTTCCACCGACCGTAATCCATTCAGCACGATGTTGATCACTAAAATCTTGCGATGAAATTAAAGAAATTGTTTGATCTGCTTTCTTCATTTGGCAGAGTCGCTTCTGGCATCCAAAGATAATTGCATTCTTGTCTTGTGCGGTCGGCCCATTTGGCGTTCCATAGAAAACCGTTGCCAGACTCTCTCGATTCGCGACATTGGAGAGATCGACCCATCTAATCTGGTCTGCATCGGGGGCTGATAGTCCAGATGCGGTAAACCAGTTAACTAAAACAGATTTGGAGGTGAGCTCAAGTGCCAGATCAAAACCAGCAATTGTGACTCCATTGCCACTCGTATCTATTGTTGAGTAGGTCCAGTCCTCAGGATAAGCGGTATCTCGCTCTGCAACTCGCATCTCACCACGCAATGGTTGCTTATCTTGATTGACGGAAAGAATTGAATCGTAGGCCAAGTAGACGTGCTTGCCTGACCCCAAAGCTTTTATATGGAATGCAACGTCACCAGTAGTACGACCATCGGTCGGGCGATCGCCATCAACTAATTCATAGCGCCATTTAGTTCCATCTTTTACTGCACCGAGAAGAATGCCTTGGCTCTCATCGCGATAGAAGACTTGAACACCAGCAGAAGTAACTGCGCACGCACTTCCTACGCTGACATCACTGGCAGTATTCGTACGCACTTTCTCTTGGTATGGCTGAATTTTTGCTGCATTTCCATCGACGACAGAGTAACTCCATTTTTTGCCATCGAAAGATGCGTAGCGAAGATCCTTCTCGGTTAAGTCAGAGTAGAAGAAGTTGAGCACATCGCTCTTGCCAACTTTAGATGTACAGAGTGAGACATATCCAGAGACATCATTGGGGGTCTTACCACCTGTTTTGGAATTTCCATCGACAACTATCTTGTTCCAGATTTTGCCATTCCATGTTGCTAGCTTTAGATCGCCATTCTTCGAATCGGTATATGCGATCGCAGGATTGCCATTGAAAGTGGCTGTTGCTAAGTACTTTGAATTGGCTGTGGCATCGATAACTGAGCTTTTCCAAGAAGCCTCAGGCAGGACCCCGTTAGTCGTAGCGCCTTCTGAAATTCCTAAAACATTCTTTGCTTTGACGGTAAATGAGTATGCAGTTCCATTGGTAAGGCCTGTGATTGTGACTGGACTTTCAGTAGCAATTTGTTCCGCGCCAGTTTGATTTACTTTAATGATGTATGAAGAAACTTGAGAGACACGTGCATTTGCAGGGGGATCAAAGGCGACTATGGCTGATTTATCTCCGACAAGGGCGCGAACATTTCGGGGCGCTTGTGGAATTCCACTTGCCATTCCAGCAGGTGGCTTCTGCAACATATCGTTGAGCATTGCCAGAAGTAGCGGGCCGGGGGCGTGAAAAATTTGGCCGGCAGCAAGATTGGGAGCCATAACTGAGTTCTCGCCGGATTTTCCAAATGTATCTAAATCTAAGTGACTAACCGAAGATCCAGCTTCGTAAATAGAAGGTGTATACAACTTCGGCTTGATTCCATTATTGGCTGCGACGCCATTAGATCCAGACCAAACCAGAGTATGTGTGAGTGCCTGTCCGAGTTCAATGGAAGGCGTCGGTAGATCCATCAATCGCCGGCCATCACTCAACTGAGCATAAGCATCATAAGGAGTTGGCTTTGCAATGTTTCCATAACCAAATGTTAAATATTCGCTATTTGATAAGAAGCCTAAGCCATGGCCAAGTTCGTGCAAAAGGATTGATTCCAAATCGTATTTATTTGCGGGGCAATTTCCATCTGTACCTAGATAAAAAGTAGGCGAAACAGTTGAATTAATGGAAATCGAAATTTCAGGATTCTTAGTATCTAGATCTTTACCAGCGACTGCATTGGCAAGAGCGGAGGCGTACCAAAGATCCTTATCAGGTGCGCCAACAAATCCGTTGAAATATTTGACCGGAGTAGCAGATGCGAGAACGCTGGAAGAATTCATTCGGTCCCATGTGGCGCTTACATTAATGGGCACCGATGACGTGAAGTTCTGAGACCAGGCATCAACTGCTGCTTGAATCGCAGCTTGATAAGGAGCTGGAATTGTTGTGAAATCAATAACGAAAGTCGATTTCTTCTCAATCTTTGCACCTTGCGGCTTGGGAACTTCGTTATTTACTTTTGTGCCTAGCGGAGCTGCATAAGTGTTAACCCAGGGAGCTTCAATAGATTGCACCAATGTTGCATCTGCGCTGGGTGCTGCAAAACCTAAAGTCGCTGCGACTAGTGCTAGCGAAAGGAGGAGGTTTTTGGCGCGCATAATGGCAAAACGCTAGCAGTCGCTGGGGGAGAGCTGAGACCGTTCGGCCTCTAGAATGAAAACCCTCAGCAACAATTAAGGCGTAGCCAGAGGAAAGGGGGCGCAGAAATGAAGAAAGTGACCATTTATTCACGAAGCAACTGCCACCTGTGCGAAGTAGCCCTATCGACAGTTATGAGCTTTGCGCCCGAGTTCGACTTCGAAATCGAAAGAATTCTTATTGATGGCTCATCACGATTGGAAGAAAAATATGGAGAGCAAGTCCCCGTCATTTTAATTGATGGTGAAGTGCATGACTATTTTCGAGTTAACCCCGAAAGATTTAGGAAAGCGCTACTTTCCTAAGTGGATATCATCGGCATCAACGATGCGATATGCATAACCTTGTTCGGCTAAGAAGCGTTGACGATTTTGTGCGAATTCTTGATCAACAGTATCTCGTGCCACTACTGAATAGAAACGCGCACCACGGCCATCGGCCTTAGGTCGCAAAATTCGACCCAATCGCTGTGCTTCTTCTTGTCGTGACCCAAAGGTTCCGGAAACTTGAATAGCAATAGTTGCATCAGGCAAGTCGATAGAAAAGTTAGCTACTTTAGAGACGACTAAGCATTTAATTTCACCAGTGCGGTAAGCGGCGAAGAGACGCTCGCGCTCCTTGATAGGAGTATCTCCCTTAATCACCGGAACTTGTAACGCCTCACCAAGTGCATCAAGTTGATCGAGATATTGTCCGATGATTAAGACTTGCTCATCTTTGTGTTTGAGAGCTAAAGCAATCGCAACATCTTGTTTTGTCTGACTTGTAGCGCAGAATCGATAGCGATCTTCTGGCTCTGCGGTTGCATAATTTAGGCGCTCTGCATCAGTGAGTGTCACGCGAACTTCAACGCAATCTGCTGGAGCGATATATCCCTGTGCTTCAATCTCTTTCCACGGTGCGTCAAATCGCTTTGGACCGATTAATGAAAAGACTTCGCCTTCCATGCCATCTTCACGAACGAGTGTCGCAGTTAATCCGAGACGTCGACGAGATTGGATATCAGCTGTAAAGCGGAAAATCGGTGCCGGAAGTAAGTGAACTTCGTCGTAAATAATTAATCCCCAGTCAATGGCATCGAAGAGATCAAGGTGGGCATATACGCCCTTCTTTCGAGTGGTCATTACTTGATAGGTCGCGATAGTGACGGGACGAACTTCCTTTTTAGAACCGGAATACTCGCCGATCTCATCTTCGTGCAAAGTGGTGCGCTTTAATAATTCATCACGCCATTGACGTGCAGCAACCGTATTCGTGACCAAAATCAACGTGGTGGCTTTTGCATGTGCCATCGCCGCAGCGCCAACAATGGTTTTACCTGCGCCACAAGGCAGTACTACAACACCAGAACCACCATGCCAGAATCCTTCCGCAGCGAGCTCTTGATACTTACGGATTGACCAACCATCTTGAACTAGATCAATCTCGTGGTGTTCGCCATCCACATAACCAGCAAAATCCTCTGCCGGCCAGCCGAGTTTGAGAAGTGCTTGCTTGAGAAAACCACGCTGGCCAGGATGGATAACGATCGTCTCGTCATCTAGTTGAAGTCCCAACATCGGTGCGACTTTTTTACCACGGGTGACTTCCTTGAGGACTGCTGCATCATGTGAGACAAGAACAAGGCCATGAACGGGGTGCGCTTCTAAGCGAAGGCGACCATAACGAGACATCGTCTCTGCCACATCAACCAAAATCGCATGTGGAACGGCGAAGCGCGAATATTTGAGAAGAGTATCGATTACATGTTCAGCATCGAGACCAGATGCACGGGCATTCCACAATCCCAGCGGTGTAAGTCGATAAGTATGAATGTGCTCAGGAGATTTTTCGAGCTCTGCGAATGATGCGATCGAGCGACGACATTCATCAGAAAGTAAATGATCTACATCTAGCAGAAGTGTTTTATCGCTTTGAACAATGAGTGGACCATCAGACACTGAGGAGTTCCTTAATAAACAAGTTGAGCATTGAAACTCGAGCAGGAATGCTGGAGAGTGAAATCTGTTCGTGTGGCGCATGTGCGCCATCGCCCACTGCGCCAAGCCCATCAAGAGTGGGTGCACCAGCAGCTGCAGCAAAATTGCCATCACTTGCGCCACCTACAGATGCGCTACCGACTGGAGGAAGTCCCGCTTTGGCAAGAGTTGCTTCAAGTTTTTGGTAGAGCGCTGCAGTGGATGCTGGCTCAAGTGGTGGTCGATTAATTCCACCAGTAACTTCAATGCGTGCTTCCGGATGTGATGCCTTAAGTGATTTCACTGTGGCATCAACTCGCATGAGTTCTGCCTGTGAAAAAGATCGAACATCAATATCGAGCGTTGCTTTTGCGGGAACAGTATTTGTGGTGGTGCCAGAGTGCATCGTTGTGGGAACAACGGTTGTGCCATGCTCTGGATTTTCTAGTGCGATGACTTGAGCAAGAATTGTGGCGATTTCAGAAGAGGCATTGATTCCCTTTTCTGGCTCTAGTCCAGCATGTGAAGCGCGTCCATGAATTGTGATCGCATACATCGCAGTGCCTTTGCGACCAGTCTTAACTTTTCCGTTCAGCGAGGATTCGAGAACGAGAACAGCTTGCGCGCCTTTAGCAATCCGCTCAATTAATGCGCGAGAAGTATGGCTACCGGTCTCTTCATCGGTCGTGGCAATGAGCGCAACAGAATCTGATGCACCAGGAATATCGGCGACTGCATACATCGCTTGCAAGAAGCCAGCTTTCATATCAAAAATTCCTGGACCCTTGGCGATATCTCCTTCAATTTTCCAGAGCGGAAGATAAGAGTCTTGCGGCCAAACTGTGTCGAGATGCGCAAGGAGAACGATTTTTGGATTTTTAGCGCCCCACCAGAAAACTGGGCGACCGTTCTCTTCCATAATCTGGGCTGGATTAGGGAGAACTCCTAAAGCTATTTTTGCAGCGAGTTCCACAACTGCTCGACATGCAGCTAAATCTTCAGTGGGAGATTGGCACTCCACCAAAGCTTGAAGATCATCGATTATCGCCATGTGCTAATTCTGCCTTACTTTAATTTTCCGCGGGGCTAACGCCAGTAATACGCGGGATTCTGAAGGATTGGAGTTCGCCAGTAGCGTGATCTTTCGCAAGTAGGGTCCCCAAGGAGATCGAAACTGGATCGATCAATCGATTGGAAACTCCACCATTGGTATCTGCATATCCGATGGTGCAACTAGCTGCTTCATCAATGTATTGATGAAGAATATCAAGTGTCTCATTTGCGGTAGTGCGAGGTACGTTTCGCGGTTTGTGAGATGTCGCTTTCTCGCCAGCGCGGATTGCTCGAACAGCTGATTTAATAACGAGATCCGTCGGCGCCGAAGTTTCACTCAGAATTCGTGGAGGGCGTGGACGAGATTTTGCTCGGCGGACTGCAGGAGCAGAAAGAAGAATCCCAGTTCCATTTTCTGCTGCCGGTAAATATCCGGATTCACGGAGCGTTGTCATTACTTCGGCCATATCGAAATCACAGATCAAAACTTGTGGTGCAAGTTTGCGAAGGCGAAGACTCTCAATTTTCTTATCATGCAGAATTTGGGCAAGCAATCCTTCATCTTCACAGCGCAGATACGAGGAGGCGGTGCCGATACGTAGTCGACCGTGACGCTTTGAAACATCATTTATAAGATATTCCAAAGGTTGAGGAACAGGCGTCTTTGATGTCTTTTTGAGGAAGTCCTTGATCTGATCACCAGTTTGACCGTGGTCAAGTCCGCGGCGAATTGATGCTTCACTAAATCGATATACCGTTGCACCACCACGACTTTCGATATCAGCGATCGTGCCAATCATGTTGGAGAGTTCAATGGTGAGTGGACCTGGAGCAATCGCACTGTTATCGGCTTGAATCAATATGTGATCCACTGGCTTGGGAAGAGCGCTCTCAATTCCGAGTTCTTCGGCGCCATTAATGAGTGCGCTACCAAAGGTAGAGATCGCGCCTTGACCAGTGATTCCGAGCCATTCTGCTTCGCGCAGAGTCCACTCAATAAATTCACTATTAAAGCGCTGAGGTGATTGCCATTTAAGTATTTGCTGGATGGAATCGATCGCAGGATCAATTTGCATATTATTTTGAAGCAATGCGAGCGTCGATTTACGAATAGCAGAAATGCCAGCTCGATCTAACTCTGGCCCTAGCGGCGCAATATTCTTGGCATCGGCTTTACCGATTAAGCCGCTTACTCGAGATGTCTCTAGCCATAAAGAGACCAATGCATGCCAACGATCTTCTAAAGGTTTGGTCATCCAGATATCAAAAGCACTTGTTGGCATTATTTGGTCATCAGTATCAATCACAATGAGTCCTGCGATAAAGAGAATCTCAGCAATAAATCCGGCGCAGACTTCATCAATTCCCAGGTGCTCAGATGTGCGTTTGAGATCTCGGACGCCCAGACCACCTGAACGAAGTGCTACTGGAGGCTCATCCGACCAATTATGGGAAAGCTCTTCACACCATCGCAAGAAAGTAGAGACATTTGCAATCGCGGCTCGATCAACATCAATCTGCTTGCGGGAACGACCAGTTAACACTGGCGCAGATGTGATGATATCTCGCAGAACTTTGCCACCGCGAAGATGAAGTGCAATATCTCGAGGCAGTACAACTGTTTGAGAATCCATTGCAACAAGAAAATTATTCTCAATTAGCCATTCAATTGCGGGTCCAGGTTTCTTGGTATTGCCAACTTGTCCACGTGGTGGTCCCCAGACCAGACGATTCAATACTTCCTGCGATGCAGCCGGCGCCTTCTCCAATAGCGAAAAATTAACTTTCTTAGTGGTGGGCAATTTCGGTCCAAGCCCAGTTGGCTCATCGCCAATGAGGTTGCGCAAATTTGAAGGGAGACGATATTTAGCACCATCTTGATAGATCAGTCCAAAAGCCCATAACTCTTCAAGTACAAGAGCAGCACCCTTCTCGGTGATCGAAACCAATTCATTTTTTGCAAAAGGCTCTTCCAGTGTGCAGATTGCGTGAACGCAATCAAGCTGCCATTTATTTAGTGATTCGATAGCGCGAATAAGACTCGGCATTGAATTTGCACGCGCCGCTAGAGCCGCCATATCTCCAGGAAGCGGGGTGACGAGATCTGGGCGCAGCGAAAATAACTTCGAGAGTTCGCTATCAGAGCGAGTGCGAAGTTCTTCGGCGAAGGATGTCGTGGACATAACTGGCCTACTTTACCGAGTCAGTACCGGTATCTGCTATTCGAGGAATTAATCAGTCTTTCGAGGAGGATTGATCAAGACGCCGAGAGCAGCAATTCGAGCCGCTATCGGACCGAAGAAGGCTTTGAGTGCACGAGCGCGGCGGAAATCATGTATCGGCCAACCATCTCGAATTGCACGTATTTGGAGAAGAGTATCTGGATTAATAGCACGAGGATTTCCGACTGCCTCTAAAAGCGGAATGTCATGGTGGCTATCAGAATAAGCATAAGAGTGAGTCAGATCGATTCCATTTTCACGAGCGAGCGAATTGATAGCAACTGCTTTCTCTTTGCCATGCAATAACTTGCCGATCATTTTGCCAGTGTAGGTACCATTGATTGCTTCCGCTTTTGTGCCAATCGCACCAGTAAAACCTAAACGTTGCGCAATTAAATGAGCCATATCTTCGGGCGCTGCCGTGACAAGCCACACCTCTTCGCCTTGCGCTAAATGTTGATTAGCAATTTCAATAGTTCCTTGCCACAAGGCAGGCGACACATACTCGTCGTAGACCTCACCGCCAATGATGAGAATTTCGTTGACATTGTGACCGCCAATAAATTCACATGCAGCATTCTGAAACTTCTCAATTTCTTTGGGATCTTCTGTTCCTGTAAGGCGGTAGCGCAGGTTGGCCAACACAAAGGCAGAGATATCTCGCTTACTAAAGAAGCCCCTTTGATACATGCCGCGACCTAGAAAAAAGAGGGATGAGCCTCGAAGGATCGTGTTATCTACATCAAAGAAGGCAACTCGCTTTGGGCTGCCAGTCATAGCCCAACCCTAGCGAAGAGGGCACTGCCCGTAGTCGTTATGCTTATCCAATGGGCCAAACAATTCACGTACTTCGCCATGGTGAAGTCGAGAATCCAGAGAAGATTCTTTATGGTCGGCAAGCCGGTTGGCGCCTCTCTGATCGTGGCCAAGAGATGGCAAAAGCAGTTGCTGATTGGAGTCGCACTCTAGATCTCGGTGCAATCCATGTTTCCCCGCTCCAGCGTGCGCAGGAGACCGCTGCACCAATTTCAGCGGCGCATTCCTTGGCTATCACTACTGATCCCAATTTAATCGAAGCTGCAAATATTTTTGAAGGTAAGAAATTTGAACTTGGTAACGGAGTGCTTCGCCATCCGAAATCATGGCGCTATCTCTATAACCCGGCAAAACCATCTTGGGGCGAGCCATATGACCAGCAAATAAATCGCATGCTGAAGGCGATCTTTGCTGCTCGTGATGCTGCCAATGGCAAGGATGCGCTCTGTGTTTCACATCAACTACCGATTTGGATTCTTCGATCAGCTGTTGAAGGACGCCGCTTAATGCACGATCCACGTAAGCGTGAATGCACTCTGGCATCAGTCACGAGTTTTCACCTCGATGACGAAGGTCAAATAATTGGTACCTCTTATACCGAACCAGCTAAACATCTACTTCCGCCTAAATGAAGCGGACCCTACTCGTTGCACTTTGCGCAACCCTCTTACTCACAAGTTGTTCTAGTGGTGGGTTATCCAAACCTAATGAAAATGCATTTGTTGGTGGAAGCGGCGCTGCCAAATTAATTAATGTTTCAGATCGCAAAATTGCTCCTACTGTCAGTGGCGCACTTCTAAATGGCCAATCCTTAACTTTGTCAGCAGGCAAAGTAACTGTCATCAATGTCTGGGCATCTTGGTGCTCACCATGTCGGGCAGAAGCCCCGATTCTCGAAGACTTTTCGAAGAAGAACCCAGAGATTCAATTTGCTGGAATTCTTACTCGCGACAACCAATCTGCAGCGCAATCATTTGTGAAGCGATTTAAATTAACTTATCCCAATTTCATTGATGATGCGATTATCGCCTCCTTCCGCGGAAGTATCTTGCCAAATGCGATTCCCACAACATTGATTATTGATAAAGAGGGACGAGTTGCAGCTCGCATAAGTGGTGCTACAACAGTTGCACTTTTGAAAGACTTGCTAGAAAAGGTGAGCGGGGGATCTGTTAATGCATGATTTTTTCGCCAATCAAATCTTCTCCGGCAATCTCATCTCAGCCATTTTTGTTGCGCTCATTGCCGGAGTAATTAGTTTCTTCTCTCCATGCGTCCTTCCGCTTGTGCCGGGATACCTTTCTTATGCCGCAGGAATGACTGATGTGAGAAATCGAAGCCGCGTTGCATTGGGTTCACTTCTCTTTGTATTTGGGTTCTCCGCTCTCTTCATCTCTTATGGCGCCCTCTTTGGCTCACTAGGCGCAACGATTAATTCGCATTCCCGATTGATCACCGTGATTCTTGGATCGCTCACCATATTTATGGGTTGTGTATTTCTCTTTAGTCAGAAGTTCTATCGCTCCTTCAAGCCAACTTGGCGTACTCGTTCAGGCTTGGTGGGCGCACCAGTTCTTGGATTCCTCTTCGGAATTGGTTGGACTCCGTGCATCGGCCCAACGCTCGGCGCAGTTCAATTCCTCTCTTATGAAAGTTCGAGCGCGCTCCGTGGTGCAATTTTGAGTTTGGCATATTGTTTTGGACTTGGCACCCCATTTATTTTGGTGGGAATTTTCTTCGATAAGTCCACAAAGTTGCGCCGCTTCCTTTCTTCCCAAGGAAATCTATTAACAATAATTGGTGGCCTCTTCTTAATAACAATTGGCTTATTACAAGTCATCGGGTACTGGGACCACGTCATGAACTCGCTACGTGATCTCATCTCAGGATTTATTCCGGTTGTGTAATGAGCGCTGTTAACGAACTCAATACTCGCGGATCCTTCCGCTGGATTTGGCGCCAACTCACCAGCATGCGCACAGCGATAATTCTTCTGCTTCTAATGGGATTTGCTGCGATTCCAGGATCGCTCTTCCCGCAACGCAATCAGAATCCGATGAGAGTTCAGCAATACTTCACGGATAATCCTGGCTTAGCTAAGTTTTTGGATCGCCTTAGTATCTTTGATGTTTATAGCTCACCCTGGTTTAGCGCGATCTACTTACTACTCTTCATCTCACTCATTGGCTGTGTCTTACCGCGCACGATTGATCACTTGAGAACTCTTCGCGCAGTTCCACCACTGACTCCAAAATACCTGGAGAAAATGGAATTTTATTCAGTAGTAGCAACCGATAAATCGTCAGCACTCGATCGCGCGGAAGCTTATCTTCGCGCTTCCCACTTTCGAGTTCGTCGGGAGGAGAGTTCAATCTCAGCCGAGAAGGGATATATCCGCGAAAGTGGAAATCTCTTATTCCACCTCTCGCTCATTTTGATTCTGGTTGGTGTTGGAGTTGGTGGACTTTTAGGCATGAAAGGTGAAGCGATTATCAATGTTGGTGATCGATTCATTAACACCCCCACTTCTTATGATTCACTTTCATTTGGCAAGTTCCAAGGAGAAGGATCACTTCCACCATTTGCACTTACCGTGAAGAGTTTCACTGCGAAATACGATCTCCAAACAAGTGCACCGATGGATTACACACTCACAGTTGAAGCGGCCAATCCAGTGGGAAGCGCACCCAAAACTCAAGTTATCAAAGTGAATCATCCTCTGACATATGGAAATACAAATATTTACCTGCAGGCCAATGGTTATTCACCGGTCGTGACAGTGCGAAATAAGAGTGGTGACCTAGTGTTTAAGGGAGCAGTGGTCTTCTTGCCACAAGATGGCAATCTCACTTCTATCGGAGCAATTAAATTGCCTGATATGTCTCCTCAAATTGGATTTGTTGGATCATTTATCCCCACCTACGATCGTTCTAAATCTCGGGGAGCTTTCTCCTCCTTCCCTGAAGTATTAGATCCCAGGTTGTTGCTTTCAGTGTGGGAAGGCAACCTCGGCCTAGATACCGGCAACCCACAATCTGTTTACCGCCTGGATACATCGAAAATGAAGCGTCTGGGTCTCAAGCAGTTAGTTCTCGGGGAAAGTTATGACTTTGGTGAGGGCTCAATCACATTTAATGGCTACACCCCATGGGTCAACCTCCAGATAGTTGATGATCCCGGAAAGCTATATTCACTGCTTGGAGCAACACTTGCAATCCTAGGATTGCTCGCTTCGCTCTTTACTCGACAACGTCGAATTTGGATAAAGGTCGGCGACCGTGTTGAGATTGCAGGTCTTGCAAAGAATGGTGCACCTGGACTTGAAGTTGAAATTCGAGTTCTTAAGAATTTGTTGGAGGAGAAGTAATGACATCTGCTAATTGGGCATATCTCTCCAATTACGCCATCTATTCATCGATGGTGGTCTTCACTATTGCATTCTTCGCTCATGCCATCGAAGTCGCCTTCTCCCTTCGAAACACGGACAGTGATGTTGAGAGCGCTTCCACTACAAAATTTGATTTCACTCGCACCGAAAAATCAGGACGAATCGGCACTTCAATGATGATTCTCGGATTCATTCTTCTCCTTGCCGGAGTAATTCTTCGTGGAGTATCTGCTGGCCGAGTTCCTTGGGGAAATATGTATGAGTTCTCCATTACTGGAGCACTTGCATTTACTGGCGCCTATCTCTTTGCTCTCTGGAAATTCAAGGTTCGTTGGTTGGGATTGCCGGTAGTCATTGCGGTTCTACTGACGCTTGGTACCGCAATCACAATTTTGTACGTTAAGAGCGGTCCATTAGTTCCAGCACTTAAATCCACTTGGCTTGCTATCCACGTATCTGCCGCAATTGTTTCCGGTGGAGTTTTCCTACTTGCTAATTGCGTTGCTGCTCTCTATTTGTATCTCGATCGCGTTGAGATGCGAGGTCCACGTCCGAAGTGGGCTGAGCGCATTCCTTCGCTCGAAACCCTTGACCAACTCTCCTATCGCCTGGTCGCATTTGTATTTCCACTCTGGACTTTCGCAGTTATCGCTGGCGCAATTTGGGCCGAATCTGCGTGGGGTCGTTATTGGGGCTGGGATCCAAAAGAGACGTGGGCATTTATTACTTGGGTTGCATATGCCGCCTACCTTCACGCTCGAGTCACCATTGGTTGGCGTGGTCGACGCGCAGCTTGGCTCTGCCTCTTCGCCGGATCTACATTTTTGTTTAATTACATCTACGTGAATATCTACGGCTCTGGCCGCCACACTTATTCCGGTTTGTAGAGAATTCTCAGCCGCGCGCTATTGAATCCAAGAGAGCCTAAGAGCAATATGGAGCCACCTACAAGGGGAGGCAGCCATGAAGATCAGCAGCATTATTTCTGGCAAGAAAGTAGAAACTATTTCGGCTAGTGCCTCAGTGCACGATCTCGTTAACTCGTTGAATGCTCATCATGTCGGCGCCCTGGTTGTTTCCAGCGATGGTAAGAAAATTGATGGAATTGTTTCTGAGCGAGATGTAGTGCGTGCTATGCCAGGAAAACTTGATCAACTCGAAGGAATGCATGTGCGGGACATAATGACTGTGGAAGTTCACACATGCACGGCTGATACAACTGTCGCTGAATTAATGACGATGATGACCGAGCGACGTATTCGACATGTTCCGGTCGTGGGGCCAGAGGGGAATTTATTGTCGATTGTCTCTATTGGCGATGTAGTAAAGAATCATGTCAGCGAACTTGATTCAGAGCGACAAGCACTTCGCGACTATGTAGCTAGCGGAAATTAGAGCTTACGTAAGAAATCCGGATTGTCATCTGGCGCAACGAACTTACGTTTTGGTCCGCGGCCGCCAGGATTATTCTTTGGGCGGCCACCGATAAACCATGCGATCGATCCGGGAACTTCAAGGATAAGAATTATAAGTAGCCATCCCCATTTAGGAAGATTGCGAATTCGCTCTTGTTCAGTGGTTACACAATCGAAGAACGCAAAAGCCCATACTGCGAGAGCGATGATTGCGGGGAGTGCGTATCTCATAGTCAGAGTTTAACTCGCTAAAAAGAAAGTGCCAGAGCCAAGCACAGCGAGAAGAGCATTTGAAGTCGCGCAATCTTTCCCAGGAGCGGAATAAGGCCAGCGCCGGAAACTTCAGTGAGGACTTCACGAGATATAAGTAGCGATAAAGGGAGAAGTGCGAGAGTAATGAGCGCCCAAGGCGTAAGCCATGTCAGTGAGGCACCAAAGATATGCGCAGTAATAAGTAAAGCAATCAAAATATATCGAGCTCGCTGATCGCCTACACGAACTGCGATAGTCATTTTGCCTGCTACCTCATCTTTAGGACGATCCCGCAAATTATTTACGGACAATATTGCGCAGGAAAGGCATCCCATGGGAATGGCGAGTGCGATGCTGGACCAAGTGACTTTCTCGCTCTGCACAAAATAACTTCCGATAGTTGCTGCTAGACCAAAGAAAATAAAGACAGAGAGTTCACCAAACCCTCGATAGCCATATGGATTCTTCCCACCGGTATATCCCCACGCAGAAATAATCGCTATTGCCCCCACAAGTATTAGCCAGAGTGAAGTGCGATATGAAAGTTCAAGACCAATGAGGGCTGCTAGCCCGTAAGTGATAATTGCTGCATTCTTAACTGATCGTGGTGAAGCCAATCCGCTAGCCACAAGTCGGGTAGGACCAACTCGATCGCCATCAGTACCGCGTACGCCGTCGGAATAATCATTGGAGAAATTAACTCCGATTTGTAAGAAGAGACTGACAACAAGTGCCATCGCAGCGTTTAACCAATTAATGGAATGGTGGGTCGTTCGAATAAGAGCCGTGCCCACAACTACCGGGCCAATTGCAGCAGGAAGCGTGCGGGGCCGGGCCCCCAATATCCACTTATTCATTACTACTCACTCTATTCGACTCATTGAATAATTCTCGGGCACGAGATCGATCGGGTTTGCCGATGCCTTTCATGGGCAGAGAATCTAACAACATAATTTCCTTTGGCGATGCATATTGTCCGATATTCTCCTTGAGCACCGTCTTTGCGTAAGCGAGATCTATCTCTTTATTTGAAAGAATTAATAACCGCTCGCCCCATTCTTTATCAGGAATTCCAATAGCCATGATCTCTTGTCCAGGGAAAGCAGTTGCGAGTACTACTTCGACCTGATGGAGCGAAATATTTTCTCCACCCGAAACAATGACATCATCAACTCGTCCTTTAACCAGAATGCGATCGGCGATGACTTCGCCAAGGTCAGATGTAGTAAACCATCCATCTACACCAATACCTTCGGCCATCATTGGACCAGACAATTCAATTAATCCTTCAGAATTGATTCGATATTTTGCACCATCGATAGCTTGGTTGTTGTAGATACAACCGCCAGACATCTCTGACATTCCATAAGTAGTGATGACATTTATTCCCGATTCGCGAGCGGAGTTAAGTAATGGCGCAGATGCTGCGGCACCTCCCACCAGTACTGCGCGGGCACGTTGAAGATGGCTGAGCAATTCAGCATCGCCATTTAGAGCACGGTGAAGTTGGGTGGGAACAATCGATGTGAAATCAACATCTGAATATTTCTTTACTACCCGCAGATCAATTACTTGGGTGCCAAGTTCGAGTGCACGTACTAACACATTGACACCGGCAATATGGGTGAGCGGTAGTAGCAATGACCAGCGATCTCCAATATGAGCATCGAGAAATTTGTGTGCAGCTTTCGCTGAAGAAATAAGCGCCTTTGCGGAGAGCAATACATCTTTTGGTTTGCCGGTAGATCCAGTTGTCGAAAGTACAACTGCGACATTTGCGGGAACTGAAATTAGTGAGGTGGGCGAGAAAGCCAGGGCGGGACCACGACCAGCGAGTGCCATCATGAGGGATTCGGTGATCTGTGGGATAGCCCACTCATCGCTAACATGTAGGAGTTCACGCGTGGGTGCAGGCGACGATTTATTCATATTAGACATGACACCCGTAGGCTATCGGACTGAAGCGGAAAGAAGGAGCAGTTAGAGAATGAGTAAGCCAATAAATCGCCCCGCGGCTGATCGCACAATTCCTGCATGGGAAATCGGCACCGGCGGAGAAAAATTCTCAGACATCACCTATCACGTTGCGGAAGGTATGGCGAAGATAACTATCAATCGCCCAGAAGTTCACAATGCATTTCGCCCAGAAACACTATTTGAATTAGAAGAAGCCTTTTCACTTGCTCGCGATAATGATGAAGTCGGAGTAATTATCTTTACTGGTGCCGGATCGGAAGCATTCTGTTCGGGCGGAGATATCAACGCACGTGGCGATGATGGATATATCGGAAACGATGCGCTGGGTAAAAAAGGTATTGGACGACTTAACGTCCTCGATTTACAAATTCAAATTCGCCGTTTACCTAAGCCAGTTGTGGCGATGGTTGCTGGTTGGGCAATTGGCGGTGGTCACGTTTTGCACGTTGTCTGTGATCTCACCATCGCGGCAGAAAATGCAAAGTTTGGTCAGACCGGCCCGATGGTGGGCTCCTTTGATGGCGGATACGGCGCAGGATTACTTGCGGCCCATGTCGGTCAGAAGAAAGCTCGTGAGATTTGGTTCTTATGCCGTCAATACGATGCGCAAGAAGCGCTCGATATGGGGCTAGTAAATACTGTTGTTCCTATCGCCGAACTTGAAGCCGAAACCGTTCAATGGTGTCGCGAAATGTTGGCGCACTCTCCAATGGCGCTGCGCCTACTTAAAGCAGGACTCAATGCAGCAGATGATGGGCTTGCGGGAGTTCAACAGCTTGCTGGCGATGCAACACTTCTCTTTTATCTAACAGAGGAGGGCCAAGAAGGCCGCAATGCATTTAAAGAGAAGCGCCTTCCTGACTTTAATAAATTCCCAAAGCGTCCCTAATATGGAATTTACCGCCAGTGAGATCTTTCAAGATTTCACAGTGGTCGCAATACCGACCAAGACTTCTTTTCGTGGAATAACTACCCGAGAAGTTGCGCTATTTCGTGGTCCCGCTGGGTGGAGCGAATTTTCACCATTTCTGGAATATGGCCGTGACGAATCGCGACGGTGGTTAATGGCAGCAGTTGAAGCTGCAACCCACGCTTGGCCCGAACAAAAACGTACAAGTATTCCAATCAATGCAACGCTCCCACGAGTAGCAGTGGACCAAGTACCTCGAATTCTTAAAAATTTCCCTGGAATATCTACTATCAAAATTAAAGTGGATAGCTTTGAGAAAGATGCCGACTTGGTAGAAGCTGCTTTGGAATATGCGCCAGATGCCAAAATTCGACTCGATGTAAATGGGGGATGGACTCTGCCGGAAGCTTTACTGAATTTGCATGACTTTCACCTTCGCTTTGGGGCTGTATTTGAATATATCGAGCAGCCTTGTGAATCTCGCGCAGATTTAGCAGCTCTGAAAAAAGAGATTCCCATGAAAATTGCCGTTGATGAATCCATCCGTAAATCACTTCATGAAGATTTTTCTACGCTAAATGAAATTGCCGATGTCGCCATTATTAAATGGGCACCCAGTGGGGGATTTGCCGAGGCCAAGAAGTTGATTGCTGCGATTGGTTTACCAGTCGTGGTTTCCAGCGCACTAGATACCGGTATCGGAATTTCTCACGGCTTAGCACTTGCCGGCTCATTAGATACTTTGGATTATGCATGTGGACTTGGCACAGTTTCACTTTTTGAGAGTGATATCTGCACTCCCGCCGTCACTGTCGCGAACGGTGAAATTTCAATACATCGACGCGAACCAGATCCAGCACTCCTCGCTAAATATCGGGCAACTGGCGAAAGAGAAGAATGGTGGAAGAATAGAATTTCACAGATTCTTGAAGGTGGGTCGCTATGAGCAATTCGACAAAGCTTGCCCGTGCAACTATCTGCCAACTCATAGAACTCGGCGTCACCCAATATGTACTTTCCCCGGGATCTCGAAATGCACCGCTATCGATTGCGCTCTATCAAGCCGAGCAAAAGGGGCTCGTAGAAGTCACCGTCAAAATTGATGAACGTGGCGCAGGCTTTTACGCATTGGGATTATCTAAAGCATCCGGTGAGTATGTGGCAGTTGTATGTACAAGTGGAACCGCAGCAGCAAATTATTACCCCGCAGCCCTTGAGGCTTATCACTCTGCGAATAAGTTATTGATTATTACTGCTGATCGCCCGGCCAGACTTCGCAAGACAGGTGCAAATCAAACGACTGATCAAGTACAGATGTACAAGAACATCACTTCTCATGACCTTCATGAACAATTGGAGCTTTCGCAAATATTGCTCGGCGGTCCGATTCATCTCAATATCCAATTTGATGAGCCACTTCTCTCGGATGATCAAGAGGATTGGTTGCAGGGAATTCGTCATTTAGAACTTCCAAAATCTATTCGCACTCCTCGCAAGTTCAGCGCAGCTGGCAATGGCCTCATTGTCGTGGGCCATGATCATGGTGGGATTGATTACGCAGAGTTATTGCCGTGGATAACAGACACTGGCCTTCCGGTCATTGCAGAAGATCCCATCAGCGTACCGATGGCGCAAGCACACGCCTCACTCTTCTTGGCAGATGAGATTATTCGCAATTTTCTTCAGCCCGATTACGTTTTTATTATTGGCCGCACCACCCTCTCTCGTTCAACAAATGCGCTGATCAGAGCCACGAAGAGCCAATATGTGATCGATCCACGAATGGTAAAGATTGATACTGAACGTGCTGCAACAGAGAAATTCTTAACTCTTCCGGAGCTCAAGATTGAAGGAGCGTCTGCGGATTGGAATGAAAAGTGGATTACAGCAAGTGCTCGCGCCGCATCGGCAATTAATAATGAATGGAGCGAGAGCGAAGCGCTCAGATCAGTGACTTCCGAGCTACCAGAGGGATCTGCTTTATTTGTTGGTTCATCTAGACCAATCCGAGATATCGAAGGGTTTGCAGCACCGCGCAGTGGCGTCTCGGTATTTGCAAATCGTGGCCTTGCTGGCATAGATGGAAATACATCTACAGTTTTTGGAATTTCACAGCACTTCAAGCACACCTATGCAGTGATGGGAGATATTACCTTCCTTCACGATTTATCTGCCTTGGTCGATGCGCCTACAACTAATCTCACAATCTTTCTGATCGACAATAATGGCGGTGGAATTTTCTCTACTTTGCCACAAGCAGGAGTCGTGGGATTCGAGAAGATTTTTGGAACGCCTCACAACAAGAATATTGAATCGATTGTTAGTGCCTTTGGAATTGAGATCTCACGAGTGAAGACCTCTGCTGATATTGAGCGCGAAGTCATACACCCACATCAGGGAGTAAAAGTAGTGATAGTAGAAGTACCAACTCGAGATGAAATGGCCTCACACTTGAAAGAGTTTTATCAGAGAGTCTCAAGCGCAGTGCGCATCGGCGCTAATTTAGCTTGACTCTCGGCTAATTCTTTTTCTGGATCAGAGCCAGCAACTATTCCACAACCAGCAAATAGTCGAATAGTTTTCTTATCAGCTCCCAATTCCCCACATCGAAGTGCAATTCCAATCTCACCATCACCGCGCGCATCGATCCAACCGACGGGACCGGCGTACCGTCCGCGATTCATCTCCTCTAATTCATTTATCACCTGACGCGCTTTATCTGTGGGAGTTCCACATACAGCGGCTGATGGGTGGAGGGATGCGATAACGGTAAAAATATCGACTGGAAGGGCAGAATCATTAACAACTCCGGTCACATCTGTTGCTAAATGCATGACATTAGCCAAGTGGAGCACAAATGGGGATTCGGGAACGTTGGTCGATGAGCAATACGGGGCGAGTGCTTCCGAGACCGAGCGAACTGCATATTCGTGCTCTTCCAAGTCCTTAGAAGATTTTGCAAGCGATCCGGCAAGTGCCAGATCTCGATCATCATCACCTGTCTTGCGAATAGTGCCGGCAAGAACGCGTGAAGTAACGAGGGATTTACTTAAGCGAACTAAGAGCTCAGGGGTTGCACCAATGAGGTTTCCCACATGAAATACCCAGGTCGATGGATATTCTCTCTCGAGATTAGTTATCAACGAGCGACTAGAAATTTCAGATTGCGAAGTCGCAAGAATGTCGCGCGCCAGCACAACTTTCTCTAACTCGCCAGATTTAATTTTTTCGACGGCGACAGCAACTCGTCCCTGCCAAGCCGCGTTATCAAGGGATCCCTCGGACCAAGTAATTTCTTGCGCAGTATTTTGTGGGATCGCTTCTCCAAGTACTGGCGCGCCACCAGCTCCGATCCAGGTAATCCACGATTTATCTTTTCGCTCTCCGACTACAACCTGTGGGATGACGAGCAGAGATTCTTGGTTCTCATCAAAAGAGAATGAAGTAAAGAGAATGGGGCCGGTGCCGGTGCCGTGGACATTGTTATTGATGGTCAGCGAGTTAAGTTGTTCTTTCCACCAAGCGCGAGCTTTATTAAATCGATCTGGGCCGCTCACAGTTGTACTGCGCCATTCTCCAAATCCAACTAAGCCATCGCCCATTCGAATCCACGAAGTAGAAAGTTCATTGGCTGAAGTTAATTGACTTAATGGCGCATGCTCGCCAAGGAGCTCAGTTGTGATGGGGGTAGACACAGGTTGTTTCGCCTAATTATTTTTTAGGAACGAATTTCCAAACCGTGGGAAGGGCAGTGCTTGCAATGGCAATTTTGATCGCTTCGGCAAGAATAAAGTTTGTAAAACCAAACTTAATCGCCAAGCTCCATGTCAATGGTGCAACGTGGTGTAGCCAAGGAACTCCGACTGCAAAGACAATTGCATCTCCCAAAAGCATAGTGGGAATAGCTGTGCGAATTCGTTGATCCCAACGACGTCCGGCGAGCGTACCAATAACAAAAGTAGCAATTATCATTCCGACTAAATATCCACCGGTCTTACCAACAAAGTAATCCCAACCTTGGTTGTGACTTTGAAAAACGGGAGCGCCAGAAATACCAGCAAGAATGTAGAGCGCGATTGTGGTCAGCCCAAGTGATGCGCCATATGCAGTTCCCAGTAAAAGAATGGCAAGGGTTTGTCCGGTAAAGGGGACTGGTGATCCAGGAAGTGGAATCGAGAGCTGAGCCATTGCTGATAAGAAAAGTGTGCCACCGAGCACGAGGCCGACTTTGGTGACTGCAGTTGACCGAGGGAAGATTGCGCTTCGAAGGGTTGCAACTTGATTAAGAGCAGACATGTAAACCTCTTTACTTGGATTCAACAAGATGGACCATGGACCGGCGATTTGTGGATGGAGCCTACAGAAGCGAGAATATACGGGTGAGTAGAGCAGGCCTAAATAAGGAGCCCGAGGATGTATCGGCGATGTTCGATGGCGTCGCAAAGCGCTATGACTTGCTCAATGACCTCTTAAGCCTTGGCCGCACTAAGGCTTGGCGAAAGAAGGCCACTAAGGTGATTAATCCTGGCCCGGGCATGAAAATCCTCGATATTGCAGCCGGAACTGGTTCTTCTAGTCGGCCACTGGCTGATGCGGGGGCGCAGGTAATCCCGATGGACTTCTCGGTGGGGATGCTCGAATCTGGTCGAAAGCGCCATCCCGATCTACCTTTTACTCAGGGCGATGCCCTGAAGCTTCCATTCGAAGATAACCGCTTTGATGTGACGACCATCTCTTTTGGACTCCGAAATACCTCAGATCCCCAAAAAGCCTTGGCCGAAGCAGTTCGAGTTACCAAAATCGGTGGCCGAGTTGTTGTGGTCGAGTTTTCCTCCCCAACCAATCGAATATTTCGCACCATCTATATGCGCTATTTGATGCGCGCTATGCCCTGGGTTGCACGGAAGAGCTCTTCAAATCCAGAGGCATATATTTATTTAGCTGAATCGATTATTGCCTGGCCTGATCAAGCGGCGCTCGCAGATATTTTGCGCAAGGCGGGCTGGTCTCGAGTCGGCTGGACCAACCTCACCTTTGGAATTGTCGCAATCCACGAAGGCTTTAAAGAAGGCTTTAAAGAAGGCTTTAAAGCGAGCGCTTAGAAATTGCGAGTGAAGAGCATCACGCTTGAATCCCGGCGTTGACCCCTTAGACTCAATTACGTGAATCCATATGTACCGATTCTTGCCATTGGGGCAATTGGCCTCGGATTCGGCATCTTCTCAGTTTTGGCCGCTGCGCTCACCGGTCCAAAACGCTACAACCGTGCTAAATCTGACGCCTACGAATGTGGAATCGAGCCATCCCCACAAGCTGCAGGTGGCGGACGATTCCCAGTGAAGTACTTCCTCACTGCGATGCTCTTTATCGTTTTTGATATTGAAATTGTCTTCCTTTATCCATGGGCAGTAACTTTTGACCAGCTTGGATTATTTGGCCTGGTAGAAATGATCATATTTATTCTTACCGTTTTTGTTGCCTACGCATATGTCTGGCGTCGTGGTGGATTGGAATGGGACTAGCTCGTGGGTTTAGAAGAAAAATTACCTAGCGGATTCGCTCTTACGACCGTAGAAAAGCTTGCCGGTTATATGCGCAAGAACTCGCTCTGGCCCGCAACTTTTGGTCTTGCATGTTGCGCAATTGAAATGATGGCAGCCGGTGCTGGTCGTTATGACTTGGCACGTTTTGGAATGGAAGTTTTTCGCGCATCCCCACGTCAAGCAGATTTAATGATTGTGGCAGGTCGAGTATCTAACAAGATGGCCCCAGTGCTTCGTCAGATTTATGATCAAATGGCTGCACCAAAATGGGTTATTGCAATGGGTGCCTGCGCATCATCTGGTGGAATGTTTAACAATTACGCAATCGTTCAAGGCGTTGATCACGTAGTGCCAGTAGATATTTATCTTCCCGGATGTCCACCGCGCCCAGAAATGTTGATGGATGCAATTCTTAAATTGCATGAACAGATCGGCAATGAAAAGCTTGGCGTTAATCGTGAGCAAGTTATTCGTGAAGTAGAAGCTGCCGCACTCGCAGCAAAGCCAACTCACCAGATTCATGGACTTCTCGCATGAGCGAAGCAGGAATGTTCGGAGCGCACGGCACCGGCGATACATCAGGTTTTGGCGGATTAGTCCGTAGCGCTGCACAGACCGGCTCAACTGAGCGTCCCTACGGCGGATACTTTGATGAAGTTACTGATGATCTCGAGCGCGCCTACCCACTCTTTAGCGATGCGATCGAGCGAGTAGTTGTTGATCGCGGCGAACTCACACTTTATGTAAAGCGCGATCGCTTATTTGATGTTGCAAAAATTCTGCGCGATACACCAACTCTTCGCTTTGAAATGTGCATGGGAGTAAACGGAGTCCACTATCCGCAAGATTCTGGTCGAGAAATGCATGCGGTCTACTCGCTTCTTTCATTGACTCACAATCGTCGCATTCGACTAGAAGTTTGTGTTCCAGATTCTGATTCACACATTCCCTCACTCGTAGAAGTGTGGGCGGGAATCAATTGGCACGAGCGCGAAACTTTCGACATGTTCGGAATTATTTTTGATGGACATCCAGGACTCACACGCATTTTGATGCCAGATGATTGGCCTGGACATCCGCAACGCAAGGATTATCCGTTGGGTGGAATCGCCATTGAATATATCGGCGCAACAGTCCCCGCTCCGTCAGAACGGAGAAGTTACAGTTGAGTACTCAAGATGCATATGCAACATCGCGTGAAACAACTGAAGGTCGCGTCTATTCAGTAACAGGTGGCGATTGGGATTCACTCACCACTGATATCGGCGCAACAAAAGAGGAGCGCGTAGTTGTAAATATGGGGCCACAGCACCCATCGACCCACGGGGTTCTTCGCCTCATTCTTGAACTTGAAGGCGAGACCGTGACGGAAGTGCGATGTGGAATTGGCTATCTCCATACGGGAATTGAAAAGAACGCGGAATATCGCACCTGGACTCAAGGCGTCACATTTGTAACTCGCATGGATTATTTAGCTCCAATATTTAATGAAGCTGCATATTGTCTTGCCGTAGAAAAACTTTTGGGAATCACTAATGACATCCCAGAGCGCGCATCAATCATTCGCGTATTGATGATGGAACTCAACCGCATCTCCTCTCACATGGTTGCACTTGGTACTGGAGCGCTAGAGCTTGGCGCACTTTCACCAATGATTTTCGCTTTCCGTGAGCGCGAGACCGTATTAGATCTCTTCGAGATGATCTCTGGTCTTCGTATGAATATGGCCTATATCCGTCCCGGTGGAGTTGCTCAAGATATTCCGACAGGTGGAGTAGCAAAGATTCGGGAAGCAGTTGCCAAGCTTCGCACCAATTTTAAAGACAACGAGAAGTTACTAATCGGAAACACCATTTGGATGAAGCGCACCCAGAATATTGGTTATCTCGATCTTGCTGGCTGCACCACATTGGGCGTCACTGGTCCGGTGCTTCGCTCCGCTGGTTTGCCGTGGGATCTCCGCAAAATTCAACCTTACTGTGGCTATGAAAATTATGAATTTGATGTTGTCACTACAGATACGTGTGATGTCTACGGTCGCTTCTTAATTCGTATGAAAGAGCTTGAGCAATCACTTCGCATCATCGAACAAGCCTGCGACAAATTAGATGCAACTGCCGGCCAGCCAGTAATGGTTGCCGATAAGAAAATTGCTTGGCCAGCGCAGCTCGCTGTTGGCGCAGATGGAATGGGTAACTCACTTGCGCACATTCGCGAAATCATGGGCGAATCCATGGAATCACTCATTCACCACTTCAAACTCGTTACCGAAGGATTTAAAGTTCCCGCAGGTCAGGTTTACGTTGCAGTTGAATCACCACGCGGCGAAACTGGTGTGCACCTGGTTTCTGACGGTGGAACACATCCCTATCGCGTCCATTTCCGCGAACCATCTTTTAACAATCTGCAATCAACATCTGCAATGTGCGAAGGTAGCATGATCGCTGATGTCATCGGCGCAGTTGCATCTATCGATCCAGTTATGGGTGGAGTTGATCGCTAATGCCATTTACCTCAGAACACGAAGCCACGATGGATACGATCATTGCAAAGTATCCAAAATCTCGCTCTGCGATCATGCCGCTTCTGCACTTCGCACAAGCTGTTGATGGATATGTCACTCCTGCATCTATCGAAAAGATTGCGGAAAAGTTAGAGCTCTCTACTGCTGAAGTCACCGCGGTTTCTACTTTCTATACGCAGTATCAATCAAAGCCAGTGGGCGAATATCACGTAGGTGTATGTATTAATACCTTATGTGCAGTCATGGGCGGCGATGCAATTTATGAAAGTGTTACTGAGCATCTGGGAATTTCGAATCATGAAACCACAAGTGATGGCAAAGTTTCAATCGAACGAATTGAGTGCAACGCAGCTTGTGACTATGCACCAGTGGTTATGGTCAACTGGGAGTTCTACGATAACCAGACTCCACAGAGCGTTCGTGATTTAGTTGATGGCGCACGCACCGGCAATCCACCAGCTCCCACTCGTGGACCTAAAACTCTTCGTACCTGGAAACAGAACTCAGCAGTTCTTGCCGGAATTTCAGATGGCCTAGCAAATGAAGGCGTATCTGCGGGTGAGCCATCAAAGCTTGGACTCAACATCGCTGCGAAAGGTGGAAAGTAATGACTCAGTTAACTCCTGTACTTTCCGCTAACTGGAACGATTCAGATTCATTTACTATCGCTGGCTATAAGCGTGCTGGTGGCTATGCCGCCGTAACCAAGGCGCTTGCCATGCAGCCTGATGAAGTCATTCAGCTTGTTAAAGATGCCGGACTTCGCGGTCGTGGTGGAGCCGGATTCCCAACCGGAATGAAGTGGGGATTTATTCCACAAGGCGACAATAAAGAGCATTACTTAGTTGTGAATGCTGATGAATCAGAGCCTGGCACTTGCAAAGATATGCCACTTCTTTTGGCCAATCCACATGTATTAATAGAAGGCATGATAATTGCTTCATATGCAATTCGCGCCAACCATGCATTTATTTATTTGCGCGGCGAAGTCGTTCACGTATTTCGTCGCGTGCAACAAGCGATTGAAGATGCATGCGCGGCTGGACTTCTCGGCAAAAATATTGGCGGTAAGGGATTTGATCTCGAACTCACGCTTCACGCAGGAGCTGGCGCCTATATCTGCGGTGAAGAAACTGCGCTTCTAGATTCACTTGAAGGATTCCGCGGACAACCACGTTTGCGCCCACCTTTCCCAGCGATTGCTGGACTGTATGCAAAACCAACAGTTGTAAATAACGTTGAATCAATCGCTTCAGTGCCTGCCATTATTAACAATGGCGTTGAGTGGTTTAACTCGATGGGCACCGAGAAGAGCAAAGGCTTTACTTTGTACTCACTATCGGGCCATGTCACCAACCCCGGACAATTTGAAGCACCGCTCGGAATTACACTTCGCGAATTACTCGATCTTGCAGGTGGAGTTCGCAAGGGCCATCAGATTAAATTCTGGACACCAGGTGGATCATCAACTCCAATGTTTACTGCCGAGCATCTCGATATCCCGTTGGATTACGAAGGTGTATCTGCCGCCGGCTCGATGCTTGGCACAAAAGCACTTCAAATATTTGATGAGACAACATGTGTTCTTCGTGCAGCTCTTCGCTGGACTGAGTTCTATAAGCATGAATCCTGTGGAAAGTGCACCCCGTGCCGCGAAGGTACTTGGTGGTTAGTACAAATGCTTAAAGATCTGGAAGCAGGTAAGGGAACCGAAGCTGATCTTGAGAAATTATTAGATCTCTGCGACAACATTGCCGGACGTTCTTTCTGCGCTCTGGCTGATGGCGCAGTTGCTCCCATCATCTCTTCGCTTAAGTATTTCCGTGATGAATACATCGCCCATCAAACTCAAGGTGGATGCCCATTTGATCCAGCAGCTTCAACACTTTTTGAATCGGTGGCTCACTAATGACAACTGAAACTTCAACAGCTGTAGAAATTGAGATGATCACCATCGTCATCGATGGATTTGAAATTACCGTTCCCAAAGGCACCCTCGTTATTCGCGCCGCAGAAAAATTAGGAATTCAAATTCCACGCTTCTGTGATCACCCACTTCTCGATCCAGCTGGTGCTTGTCGTCAATGCTTAGTAGATATTGAAATCAATGGTCGCGCATTTCCTAAGCCACAAGCTTCCTGCACTATTCCAGTTGAAAACGGCATGATTGTTAAAACTCAGCTCACCTCTCCGGTCGCAGATAAAGCGCAGAAAGGCGTCATGGAGTTGTTGTTAATCAACCACCCATTGGATTGCCCAGTCTGCGATAAGGGTGGGGAATGTCCGCTACAGAATCAAGCGATGAGCAATGGTCGTAGCGAATCTCGCTTTGAAGGCGTAAAGCGCACATTCGATAAGCCAGTGCCAATCTCTTCCCAAGTTCTCTTGGATCGAGAGCGCTGTGTGCTCTGTGCGCGATGTACTCGATTCTCCGAGCAAATTGCTGGCGATCCATTTATCACTTTGAATGAACGTGGCGCGCTTCAGCAAGTCGGAATTTACGAGAATGATCCATTCAATTCTTATTTCTCTGGAAACACTGTTCAAATCTGCCCAGTGGGCGCACTCACCGGAACTTCTTATCGATTCCGTGCACGTCCATTCGATTTAGTTTCGACGCCATCTGCATGTGAGCACTGTGCATCTGGTTGCTCGATGCGTACCGATATTCGCCGCGGCAAAACTCTCCGTCGCCTCGCCGGCGATGACGCTTCAGTCAATGAAGAATGGAACTGCGATAAGGGCCGTTGGGCATTTAAATATGTAAACAATCGTGAACGCTTAGCCACACCTATGGTTCGCGGAGATGATGGCGAATTGCACGAAACTTCTTGGCCACACGCACTTGAAGTTGCAGCTGCTGGACTTAAGGGCAAGCGTGCTGCGGTACTCACTGGTGGTCGCGTTACATTAGAAGATGCCTATGGCTACAGCAAATTTGCTCGCCTGGCATTGGGAACAAACGATATTGATTTCCGAGCACGCCCACACACTGATGAGGAAGCCTCATTCCTTGCCGCAGTTGCGCAAACTGCAACAACAACATATTCCGATCTTGATAAAGCTGATCATGTTGTACTTCTTGGCTTTGAGCCGGAAGACGAATCACCAATTGTTTTCTTGCGTTTGTATAAGAAAGTTCGTAAAGGCAAGTTAATTATTACTACTGATGCGCCCTTCGCAAGTCGAGGTAGCCTGAAGCTCAACGCTCATCGGGCAAAGGTTTCTGAAATCTCCGGGCTCACTTCTAAATCAGTCGTGATGGTAGGAGAGCGCTTAGCGGAGACTCCTGGTGCACTTTCTGCCGCACTGGAATTAGTGAATAAGTCCGGTGCAAAAATTGCTTGGGTTCCACGTCGCGCTGGCGAACGTGGTGCACTTCAAGCTGGTGCAATTTCCAATCTTCTTCCCGGCGGTCGCCCAACTTCTGATAACGCTGCACGTGTAGATATTTCAACTGCGTGGGGAGTAAGCACACTTCCTTCAGATAAAGGTCGCTCAACTTCTGAGATACTTCACGCCCTTACACTGGATTCAGATGATCCGAAAGCACTAGATGCAGTCGTGATTGGCGGCGTTGACCCACTCGATATTTCGGCAGATGCGCTCTCCCAATTACTCAATACTTTTATTGTCTCACTTGAACTTTCACATAGCGCAATCACTGCTGTGGCCGATGTAGTTCTTCCTGTTGCCGCAGTCGTTGAGAAGAGCGGAACTTTCCTTGATTGGGAGGGTCGTGCCCGCTCCTTTGAGAAGGCAATCGAAGAGTCACTCAACCGAAGTGATGTACGAATCCTGTCAATGCTCGCTGATCAACTAGGTGCATCCATAAATCTTCCAACTGTTGCTGCTACCCGCCGGGAAATTGAATCACTCGGCAATTGGGATGGTGCGCGCATTACCTTTGATAAGAGCGCAATAACACCTGAAAACTCAGTGTCAGGAAATGAAGCAATTCTTACTTCATGGCGCCAATTACTCGACCTCGGAACGCTTCAAGGGGGAGAAGATAATTTGGCAGGCACTGCTCGCCCAGCTACTGCGCATATCTCTGTGGGCCGCGCAACAAAGCTTGGTGTCACCGACGGTGATCTAATAAAGATTTCTAATTCATTTGGCTCTATTACTTTGCCGGTGGAAATTTCCGAGATGAATGATTCCGATATCTGGGCTCCGCGAAACTCCATTAACTCTCAGTTGATGGCTAACCTCGGCGCCGTTCAAGGTGTAGTTACGGTGGTTAAAGCATGAATCCAGTAGATCTTTTAGGAAATGATCCTGGCTGGCTAATTGCCGCAAAGGGTGGTCTTGTTTTTGCGGTGTGCGTATTGCTCACGCTGATGGCGGTATGGGGAGAGCGTCGCATTGTCGGCCGGATGCAACAGCGCCTCGGCCCAAATCGTGTGGGTCCTTTTGGTTTGGTTCAAGCACTTGCCGATGGTGTGAAGTTAGCGCTGAAGGAAGATCTCATTCCGAAAGCTGCTGATCGAGTTGTCTTTGTTATCGCACCGGTTATTTCTGCGGCAACATGTTTTATGTCTTTCGCGGTAATTCCCTTAACTGGCAAAGTAACAATGTTTGGCCATGAGACAGTAATGCAATTGACCGATCTGCCAGTGGGTGTTCTCTACATCCTTGCTGTTGCATCAGTTGGTGTTTATGGAATCGTTCTTGCAGGTTGGTCTTCTGGCTCTACCTATCCATTGCTTGGCGGATTGCGTTCTAGCGCACAAGTTATTTCCTATGAAGTAGCGATGGGCCTCTCTTTAGTTGCTGTCTTTATTTACTCCGGCTCGATGTCGACTTCAAAAATTGTCGCCGCGCAAGATCACTGGTGGTTTGCAGTAACGCTCTTCCCTTCATTTGTTATCTATGCAATTTCTATGGTCGGTGAGACCAACCGCGCCCCATTTGATTTAGCTGAAGCTGAAGGTGAGCTCGTGGGTGGATTCCACACCGAATATTCATCACTTAAATTCGCACTCTTCTTTCTAGCCGAATACGTCAACATTGTTGCGGTATCAGCACTTGCGACCACCCTCTTCTTGGGCGGATATCACGCCTTCCCTGGTCTTGGATTTACCGAGAGCTGGCTCGGCGGCTGGTTTACGGTGGTCTGGTTCTTCATAAAAGTTATTGGATTCTTCTTTATCTTCGTCTGGCTTCGCGGAACGCTTCCACGCCTTCGCTATGACCAGTTCATGCAATTTGGTTGGAAGATTTTGATTCCCGCCTCACTGCTCTGGATCATGGTTGTCTCAACACTTCGTGTCATGTCACAACGTGGCGAACCTCCTGCAGTAATTGCAGCATTTACTTTTGGCGTAGTTTTAATCATTCTCTTCGCATCGAGCGCACTTGATAACGCCAAGAAGAAGCGTCTTGCCGAGTTCGAAGAAGTAGATGCACCAAAGCCATCTTTCCCGGTTCCATCCATTCCATCGACACACGAGTTAAGTCAGGGAAATTAATATGAGCGATAATTTTCTTGAGCCCGCTGGTCGCAAGGACCTCGGCCTGACCGCAGCAGCAAATAGCAATAAGCCACTTACTGCTGAAGATAAGAAAGAGTCGAGCTTTATCAAGCAACTTTTGGGGTTCTGGATTACTTTCATTACCCAATTTAAGAAAGTAACAACCGTTCAGTATCCAGAAGTAAAAGAGCCAACCGCAGAACGTTTCCACGGGCGCCACCAACTCAATCGCTACGACGATGGTTTAGAAAAATGCATTGGATGCGAACTCTGTGCTTGGGCGTGCCCAGCAGATGCCATTATGGTGGAAGGCGCTGCTAACACTGATGAGGAACGTTTCTCTCCGGGAGAGCGATATGGCAAGGTTTATCAAATTAACTATCTGCGCTGCGTCTTCTGCGGATTATGTATTGAAGCCTGTCCTACCCGAGCGCTCACTATGACTAATGAATATGAGTTGGCAGATAGTTCGCGCGAGAAATTAATTTTTGAGAAGGATGATCTCTTGGGACCGCTTCGCCAAGGAATGATTCCTGCTCCGCATCCGATGTATCCAGAGAAAGATCACATCGCTTATTACCGCGGTGAAGTCACTGGCTCGCATCCTTCACAGGCGCCATCGGGTGAGGGCAAGTAAGGATGATAAATCTCGCACTTGAATTAGGTCGTACCGAAAATCCAGAAGCCGTAATGTTCTGGATCCTTGCGCCACTTGCCGCACTTGCCGCGCTAGGAATGCTCTTTGCGAAGAAAGCAGTTCACTCCGCT
>CANFRP010000003.1 GCA_947449535.1 Actinomycetota bacterium
TAGTTTCGGGCGCTTATGGCTATCAGCTGTACGTACCAAAATCCAATACCAACTATGTTCGACCAGTGCGCGCTTTTTAACTAGTGGTGAGGCGGGTCGGGCTCGAACCGACGACGACCGAATTATGAGTTCGGGGCTCTAACCAACTGAGCTACCGCCTCTGATGTGAATCAGGGTTGGCTAATCATAACGGGCAGGCAACACATTATTTATTCTCCGCATATGCTTAACTCCTCATGAAATTACGCGTATACCTCATCGCGATCGGGCTTATTTTCACAATGGCCCCCAATGCAGAAGCGACGCCAAATTACACATTCCCGATCCAGGGCTGTACGTATACCTATGCGCACTCTCATCACAATTATCCCGCCACAGATATATTGGCAAAGATCGGGTGTGCATTTGTCGCACCAACTTCGGGAGTTATTGATGAAGTTAATCGAGTGGATCGATTTACATGGAAGACCAATAAGGGGGCCGATCGAGGTGGGCTTTCGATTTCGATGATTGGTGATGATGGTGTGCGCTACTACGGGTCGCATCTCTCCTTTATTCCCAAAGAGTTAGAGCACGGCGTGCGAATAAACGTGGGGGAGATGCTCGGCAAGACCGGCAATTCGGGCGATGCTAAAGGCACTGCCCCTCATGTTCACTTTGGTATTTCGTGGCCCACTTCTGCAGGAGTGTGGTGGGTGCGCCGCGGTGAGTTGTATCCGTGGAAATATTTAGATGCCTGGAAAGCCGGCAAAGATATCTCGCCATATAAAGCAGTGAAGGCGCTTGAGAAAAAGATTGGGACTGTACCTAAACAAGTGGGGTATTAATCCGTACGGATGAAAACTTCAAATAAAAAAAGGCCCCCAATTTCTCGGGGGCCTTAATTCTTGTTAATGGTTATTATGCAGGATTAACTGCGTCAGCCTGAGGACCCTTAGGACCTTGTACGACTTCGAAAGTCACGGCTTGACCCTCTTCGAGAGACTTGTAGCCATTGCCTTGGATTGCTGAGTAGTGAACGAAAACATCTTGTCCGCCACCATCAACTGCAATGAAACCAAAACCCTTTTCAGAGTTGAACCACTTAACTGTACCTGTTGCCATGTAGCTTTTTCCTTACGGTAAATGTGACTCTTAAGAATTCCTTAAGGGCCGGTCTTCCTCTGTCAGATCTACCGGATTAACGGGTACTGCCAAGCGTCGGACTGTTGGAAAGTGTAACGGCAATCACGCAGATAGCGAAAAGGGATTTTTGAGCTTCTGAGCATATTTGCAGCGTAAAACAGTTGTGGATTGTCAGCGGTAGGAGTAAAAATAGGGCTCTGATAGCGGTTTGTAGGCGTAATAGGTGGGCTGGGGAAGGTCGCACCGAATCACGGCCTTACTGGAGACGCTATGAGCACTACTTCGACTCAGTCGCTACTGGCCGGGGATCTTCGGATTTATTCCGCGCCACGTGCGCTACTTCGCCATATCCAATGGTCGGTCAATGAAATCTTTGGCTATCCGATCGATCTTCATTGGCAACCCCAACCACTTGTCGCAGGATCAATGGCATGTGAATTCCAATGGCGTGAACTCAAACCCGTCGCGTCCAAAATCGCCAGCACTCTTAAGTCATGGCATTACTTGCGATTTGAAGTGCGCGAATTTTCGACTGTCGGCGGTGAAGGCGTGCTCTATCGCTGCACACCAGACCTCGGATTGCACCAAGCAGTGACTTCATCGACGGGCGATGTAATGATTCATGAGAATCGATTGATGACGGCACTGGACCAATCGCGCGGGTATGAAACGTTACGGGAAAATATTGAAGGCGCGCTCGGACTGGCATGGGATCAAGAACTTGAGTGCTACCGGCGCGGAATTAGCGATGCTTCACAAGGCGCCGTAGTTATAAGTCGGTAGTATTTAGATATGACAATCAACGACGCAGGCACCTCCCGCAATCGCACCTTCGCACTCATTGGCGCAGCACTCGTGCTGGCAGTTGGTGTTGGGTATGGATTAAGTCTGGTCGGTAGCGGTTTTGCTTCTCGGGCGGGCAATGCCATCACCGTGACGGGACAAGCAAAGACAAGTGCTGTGGCCGATAATGCGGTCTGGACCTTGAATGTGCAAGAGAGTTCGCCGAAAGTTGCAAGCGCGGTATCAAAAGTGGAGAGCAGTGTCGTTGCGCTCATCGCTTATCTCACTAAAGGTGGAATTGATAAAGCCTCGATTGAAACAGGTGGCATCAATACTTTCGCCACCCAGGAATACAACAATGGCAATCCAACTGGGCGCATACTTTCCTATACCGCCAATCAAAATGTCACGGTTCGCTCCAAAGATGTACAGATGATAAAGACCCTGAGCAATGGAATCGGATCACTCTTACAAACAGGCGTGAATGTAAATAATTATGGACCGCAGTATTACGTTTCTAATCTTGCATCTATGCGTCCTAAGTTATTGGCCGATGCAATGATTGATGCCAAGCTTCGCGCAGTCTCGATTACTAAGGCTGTGGGATCAAAACTTGGCGCAGTAGTGTCAGTGACTAGCGGACCTGTTCAAGTAACTACTCCGGACTCAGTCGATGCTTCAGCTGGTGGAATGTATGACACATCATCAATTCCCAAGACCGTCACTGTCACCGTCTCAGTAGCATTTAAAGTCTCTTAAAAACTAGCTTTCGTACGAGCGGAAGATCAACACAACATTGTGACCGCCAAAACCGAAAGAATCGTTAATTGCTGCGATTGGTCCATCCGGTAATTTGCGCGGAATATCGCGCACTACATCGACCTTTACTGCCTCATCTAAATTCTTAATATTTATTGTTGGGGGAGCCAGGCGATGGTGCAAAGCCAGCGCTACGAAGATCGATTCGATTGCCCCAGCGCCACCAAGTAAGTGCCCGGTCATTGATTTTGTGGCAGAGACCGCAACATGGGAGATGTGCTCACCGAGCGCGGCGGTCAGAGCATTTGCTTCCGCAACATCGCCTGCAGGAGTCGAAGTTGCGTGAGCGTTCAGGTGAACGATCTCAGATAGATCAACGCCAGCATCTTCTAATGCAAATTCCACTGCGCGCGTAACTCCAGTGCCTTCTGGATCGGGCGCTGCAATGTGATAACCATCAGAGGTAAGGCCTTGCCCCATAACTTCGGCATAAATCTTTGCCCCACGGGCTTTTGCATGCTCGAGTTCTTCCAGAATGAGAACGCCGCCGCCTTCACCTAATACAAAGCCATCACGATCTTGATCATAGGGACGAGATGCTTTGGTCGGATCATCGTTACGAGTTGAGAGTGCTTTCATAGAAGCAAAGCCCGCCATCGGCAAGTGATGAATAGCTGCTTCAACGCCACCGGTCACGACCATATCGGCGCGATTGTTGCGAATCATTTCCAGTGCATATCCGACTGCTTCGGCGCCAGATGCACAAGCGCTGACGGGAGTGTGCACGCCTGCTTTTGCATGAAGTTCAAGTCCCACATTTGCAGATGGGCCATTTGGCATCAACATCGGCACTGTGTGAGGCGAGACGCTACGCGCGCCTTTGGTTTTCAAAATGTCATATTGATCAAGGAGAGTAATAACGCCACCGATACCTGATGCGATCACAACACCGAGTCGGAATTTATCAACGTCATCGGGCGAGCCAGCATCTTTCCAAGCCTCACGCGCTGCGATAAGTGCGAATTGCTCCGAGCGATCCAAGCGGCGCATCTCTACCCGCTCCATTACTTCTGAAGGCTCGACGGCGACGCGCGCTGCGAAAGTCACAGAGAAATCGGAGGCCCACTCTTCATCAAGTGTGCGAACACCACTCTTGCCGGCAAGGAGATTGGCCCATGTGCTGGGTACATCTCCACCAAGCGGAGTAGTAGCTCCGAGTCCTGTGACTACAACGCGACGTCTGCTCATCGATAACCTCGTGAAATTACCGGCTAATTATGAGTTAGCAACGATGAAGTTAACAGCATCGCCAATGGTTGCCATCTTTGTTACTTCTTCATCAGGAATCTTCACGCCGAACTTCTCTTCTGCAGCAACAACAACTTCAACCATGCTGAGTGAGTCAACATCGAGATCATCAGTGAACTTCTTATCCATGGCGATGATGCCAGCATCAATCCCAGCAACTTCTACGACGATCTCTTTGATCCCTGCGAGTACTGCATCTTGAGTTAGTGCCATTGTTCTTTCCTTCTTTCCTTTGTTTTCGTTGTGTAAGACTTATGCGGGTAAAGGTGGTAATTCGACTACTTGGCCGGCATAGACAAGCCCTGCGCCAAATCCTAGGAGAAGCGCGCTCTTTCCGTGGAGATCTGGGCGCTGCATGAGTAACGCGTCCATCGCAAGTGGAATGGAAGCTGCTGAAGTGTTGCCTGAAGTGCGGATATCGCGAGCGATGGCCACTGAATCTGGGAGTTTCATGGACTTCACCATGGAATCAATAATTCGATCATTTGCTTGGTGGGGGATGAATGCTGCGAGCGTATCGATGGTAAGCCCGGCAGCTTCAATCGCTTTTAATCCGACTGGCGCCATTTCATAGACTGCCCAACGAAAAACTGTCTGACCTTGTTGCGAAATATCTGGCCACTTTATATTTTCAGATTTATCTGCCTTCTTGTATTCCAGCCAGGATGGTTCCATCATGATCGCATCGCGCGTCTCAGCATTAGCACCCCAGATTGTGGGACCAATTCCAATTCCTTCGGATGCGCCAATCACCACAGCGCCGGCGCCATCAGCAAAAATAAAAGCGGTAGCGCGATCATTCGGGTCAGTGAAATCAGATAACTTCTCGCCACCGATAACCAAAACATTATTCGCTGTCTGTGCAGAGACCAGATCGCCGGCAAGTGCCACGCCATAACAGAAACCTGCACACGCGGCAGAGAGATCAAAGGCAGCAGCGTGGGTATTTCCTAAACGAGTCAGGAGCTCGGTTGCAGCGGAAGGAGCTTGGTAAGGGTAGGTAATCGTCGCGAAAATAACGGCATCGATATCTTCTGGCGCCAATCCTGCGCGTGAGATCGCAATTCGGGCGGCAGCTTCTGCCATGTCGATGAGTGACTCATCGGAGGAGGCGAAGTTACGAGATTCAATTCCGGTGCGTTGCTGGATCCACTCATCACTGGAATCGATGCGAGGTGCGATCTCATTGTTATGAACGGAATTCTTGGGGCGGTAGGCACCGACGGAAAGAATGCGAGAGTTGCGATGTACCTGCGTGAAGTTAAGGGACATTAGTGGCCACCATGCTTTGCTACGAATTCGCGAGCTGCAGCTAAATCCTCGGGAGATTTGAGGGCGAAAGTTTCGATGGTGGGTTGTGCGCGTTTGACCAGCCCAGAGAGAACTCCAGCAGGAGGAACTTCGATGACGCCAGTGACACCCATAGCGGCAAGAGTATCCATGCAGAGATCCCAACGCACAGGACCGGCAATCTGGCCAACAATTCGATCGAGAACTGAGCGTCCCGCGTCAATTACTGCCCCATCCTTATTAGAAAGGAGTGGAATTTTTGGATCGTGCGACTGCATACCAGCGGCAAGCTCTGCAAGTACCGAGACTGCGGGAGTCATGACGGAAGTGTGAAAAGCGCCGGAGACCGCCAGCGGACGAACTCTGGCACCTGCTGGTGGATTTTCCGCCAATGTTGCCAGTGCCGATAGCGCACCTGCTGCAACAATCTGACCTGCACCATTTTCATTAGCCGCAGTAAGTCCAAGCTCGGTCAGCGCCGCAACAACTAGATCGCGCTCGCCACCGAGAACTGCAGACATTCCCGTTTCTGATCCGGAGGCGGCCTTAGCCATCTCCAATCCGCGGGCGCGTACTAATCGAAGTGCGGAATCGGAATCTAATACACCAGCAAATCCGGCAGCGGTAATTTCACCAACAGAGTGGCCGGCAACATAACTAATAGAAGAGATATCTCCACCGAAAAGTGCAGCAGCTCCAATTAATCCACCTGCGACAAGAAGTGGTTGGGCATTCGCTGTGTCGCGAATTTCATCTGCATCTGCTGTTGTGCCAAGGTGGGTGAGATCAAGATCAATAATGGATGACCAATGCGCGACTAAGTCAGTAGCTGAATTATCTGCCAGCCACGGTGCTAGAAATCCGGGGGTTTGTGAACCCTGGCCGGGCGCGAGGAATGCGAGCATTATGAAAGTTTAAGACGGATCTGGCGTTACTGCCGAGTATCCGCGCGCATTAACCGCGATTAACTAGCCACACTTGCAGGCTATGGGGCGGCAATATGGTGGGCTCGTTGGGAGCAAGAATTTTTGGTTCAAAAGTTGAGATGTGCGATGCGGAATCAAATATTGATCGGAAGCTCGACCCCCATTTATCGCTCGGCAAAATAAATGAATTTTCATGCTTAGCTGCATTAAGCAAAATAAGTAGCGCTTGATTTGCTGTTGCATCGACATACATCGCTAAGTGATTGCGATCGCCTTGGTGCCAGGTCTCGCTATTCATCTCCTCGCCATTTCGTCGAAACCAGGCTAGATCTTTGCGATTGGTGCCTAAATCTAAATCTCCGGTAAAGAATTCTTTCGCCACATCGACAAGATAGGAATTGCGAATTGCAATCAAATTCTTTGTGGTTTCGAGTAATTCATTCTCACGTTCGCTGCGATCCCAATTAAGTGCCCACCCGCCATTAAATGCTTGCGATGATGTTGAATCGCCATTTAATGGAAGGGAGAAAGCGTTATTGGAGCCAACTTGAGTTCTAGCGATCTCATCACCCATTGTGATCATCGGAACGCCGGCCGAAAGGAGAAGTGAGCCCAACAAGGATTTGATTAATCGATCACGAAGGGCATTGATCTCAGGATCAAGGGTAGGTCCTTCTACTCCTACGCTCCACGAGCGGTTGGAATCAGTACCATCGTGATTCTCCTCGCCATTGGCTTCATTATGTTTAGAGCTATATGAAACGAGATCACCCAGCGTAAATCCATCGTGAGCGGTGATGAAGTTAATGGAGGAGGTAGGTCCTCGGTAATAGAAGACATCGTGCGACCCAGATAAGCGCGATGCCACATCGCCGACGCCTTCGGAGAATCCACGCGCTGGATTAGATAACCAGAATTGGCGGAGCGAATCGCGATAGTGATCATTCCATTCGCGCCACGGATGAGGGAATTCGCCCATTGCATATCCCGCAATATCCCATGGCTCAGCAATTAATTTACGTTCGCGCAGTATCGGATCACCAGCGATAGCCGAGAAGAGAGAGGCGTTGGTATCGATTCCAAAATCATTGCGTGCAAGTGCCGATGCTAAATCGAAGCGAAAACCATCTATACCAATGGTTTCCGACCACCAGTGGAGTGAATCCATAATCATGCGCATCACAAAAGGGCGGCGAGCATCGACGGTATTGCCACATCCCGTGACATCATCGAGTAGATCACCTTTCACCCGGCGATAAAAAGTCTTGTTGTCGATTCCGCGGAAGGAGAGAGTGGGTCCACCTACACCGCCTTCGGCAGTGTGGTTATAGACAACATCGAGCAGCACTTCTATACCGGCTTCATGCAGCGCTCTGACTGCTTCGCGTAATTCGGCAATCGGATTATCAGTAGCGGCATAGGGTGCGTGCGGCGCAGAGAATGCGAGCGCGTTATAACCCCAATAGTTCTGGCGGCCACGTTCCACGATTCCCGGCTCGGTGACAAAGTGATGGATGGGCAAGAGCTCAAGTGCGGTGATGCCAAGGGACTTTAAATAGTTAATAGTCGAGGGATGGCCGAGTGCTTTATAGGTGCCGCGTTCCTTCTCTGGAATTGCTAGATTTTGCGCAGTCAAGCCACGCACATGCGCTTCATAAATAATTGTCTTCGCCCATGGGGTATTGAGTCGTTGGATTTCGGCGCGCTCAGCGCGAGTAACAACACCGAGCGGAACAAAGTGCGCGGAGTCACGGTCATCTTTAAGGGAGATATCTCCGCCACCAAAACCCGTGAGCGCTTGATGCCCATAAATTTCCGGGGAGTAGACGAGTTCACCGCTGACGTGGTGGGCATAGGGATCAAGCAGAAGTTTGTTTGGATTAAAGCGCCATCCCTCTTCGGGATTCCATGGGCCATAAACTCGATATCCATAGCGTTGGCCCTCGCGAACGCCTGCGAGGTAACCATGAAAAATCGGACCATCGCGATGAGTCATCGCAAAGCGAGTCTCAAGTAATTGGCCGTTAACTTCATTAAAGAGGCAGAGTTCAACAGCGTCGGCCGCAGCTGCCCAGATGGCGAAATTAGCGCCACCTTCAGTTAATTGGGCGCCGAGATATCTCGGATCTGCTGGTTTCACTTGGCCACCTTAAAGGGTGAAAAGTTGGATCTGGTTGTGGAAAGTATCATTACTCATCAGTAACATAACGCCATGAAGATCGCCGTATGTGTGAAGCAAGTCCCCGATTCTTGGGCGGAGAAGAAGATGGCCGGCGGGGTGCTCGATCGTGCATCTGTCGATGCTGTCCTCAATGATCTCGATGAATACGCAGTTGAGGAAGCGCTGCGCATTGTCGAAGCACATTCACCTACGGGGGAGTCTGGCGAGGCAAGTGGTCACACCATCACTCTTATCTCTATGGGACCCGATCGCGCCACCGATGCAATTCGCAAAGCACTTTCCATGGGCGCCGATGATGCAATTCATATTTGTGATGATGCTTTTGCTGGATCAGATGCGCTCGCAACTTCCTTGGTTCTCGCAGAAGTTATCAAGAAAAATGGCTATGACTTAATCATTTGTGGAACCGAATCCACCGATGCTCGCATGAGCGTTGTGCCGGCGATGTTGGCAGAACGATTGGGGTATGCACAGATGACTTTCGCTGGATCGGTCACCGTTGATCCTGCAACTAGCTCGATTGCGATTTCTCGAGTGACTGAAATTGGCATCGAGAAAATGACCGCCGCACTTCCCGCGGTTGTGAGTGTTGTCGAGAAAATTAATGAGCCGCGCTATCCCTCCTTTAAAGGAATTATGGCTGCGAAGAAGAAGACCATCACTTCAATGGCGCTAGCAGATACTGGGCTCGCAGCTGAAGCAGTTGGCGCTAAAGCGGCTTGGTCCTCCGTAAAAGATGCACTTCCTCGCCCACCTCGTGGTGCCGGAATTAAAGTAGAGGATACCGGAAATGGCGGAAGCGCCCTGGTTGAATTCTTAGCCGAGAAGCGATTGGTGTGAGTGATATGAGCACTGTATTAATTTTGGTCGATGCATTGGATGGAAAAGTCTCATCTGCAGTGGGGGAACTTGCGACTTTTGGAAAACGCATTGGAGAGGTTGTTGCAGTTGTTGCCGCGAACGATGGTGCTGGTGTTGCCGCCCAACTCTCTAGCTTTGCCATAGATCGCGCAATAATTTGCACTGGCGCTGACTTTGCTTCCCACTCCATTGCACCTATCGCTGAAGCACTTGCAGCAGCTGTCGCTAAGGAGAGCCCAACTGCAGTTCTCATTACTTCCACAGCGCGTGGGAAAGAGATTGCTGCTCGATTGGCGGTCCGTACAAATTCCGGGTTGTTGACCGATGCGGTCGATATTGATGCCGATGCAATTGCTACCCAATCTGTTTTTGGTGGTTCGACCACCGTTCATTCTGCAGTCAATCACGGAACCTCAATTGTGACTCTTCGATCTAATTCGGTAGAAGTGCAATCAGGGAGCGGCCCCGCGACTACTGAGGTATTGGCAGTCGCTATTTCAGATAGTGCAAAGAAATCTTCGGTTACATCATTGGAAGCTACTGTGAAAGGTGGGCGCCCCGAACTCACTGAAGCATCAGTTGTTGTTTCTGGCGGACGTGGAACTAATGGTGATTTCGCGCCAGTGGAAGCTTTTGCAGATTCCATGGGCGCAGCAGTGGGCGCATCTCGCGCCGCTACTGATGCAGGCTGGTATCCACATTCACATCAAGTCGGCCAGACCGGAAAGACGGTCAGCCCCTCGCTCTATGTCGCGTGTGGAATCTCTGGCGCGATCCAGCACCGGGCCGGAATGCAGACCTCCAAAATGATTGTGGCGATCAATAAAGATCCGGAAGCTCCGATCTTTGAACTCGCTGATTATGGCGTCGTCGGCGATCTCTTCGCAGTTTTGCCGCAAGCCACCACCGCAATTAACGCTCGCAAGTAAGCGTTAATTAGACTGGACTCATGTCCATCTATCTCGATCACGCGGCCACTGTGCCGATGGTTGAGCCTGCGATTCGTGCACTCACAGAATCCTTGGGAGCAGTTGGTAATGCCTCCTCACTTCATACCGATGGCCGCTCGGTTCGCAAAAGTGTGGAAGAAGCGCGTGAACATATTGCGGAGTTGGCGGGAAGCGCTGGCAGCGAAATTATTTTTACTGCTTCTGGCACTGAAGCAAATAATTTGGCCATTAAAGGTTTTTATTGGAAGTCAGGAAAGAAAGTTATTGTCACTTCTGCCATCGAGCATGCAGCGACCATGGATCCCGTTCAATGGCTAGTCGAGCATGAGGGCGCGGAGTGGATTTCGATTGGCGTGAACTCGCAAGGTTGCATTGATCTGGATCAATTGAAAGCGGTCGTCAATTCTCGCAAAGCTGAAATTGCCCTGATTTCCATTATGCATTCTAATAATGAAGTGGGGGTACTTCAGCCGATTGTAGAAGTCGTCACAATCGCGGACGGTATCCCGGTGCATACCGATGCCTCACAAAGTTTTGGCAAAGTTCCATTCTCTTTCTCCGATCTTGGTGTAACTGCTGCAACACTCAGCGGACATAAAGTCGGAGGACCATTGGGTGTTGGCGCACTTATCGTCAAGCGCGGAATTGATATCACTCCCGTCTTGCACGGTGGTGGCCAAGAGCGCGATATTCGCAGTGGCACACTTAATGCACCAGGTGCAATTTCTTTTGCGGCAGCAGCAAAATTTATGTGCCACCAAAAATACGATGGCGTAGCGACTCTTCGCAAGACGTTCTGGGAATCTATTCACAGAAATTTCGAAGATGTCACACTCAATGGCTCAATCGATAATTCACTTCCTGGAATTCTAAATCTGACATTTCCTGGTGTTGATAATGAAAGCCTGCTTGTTCTTCTAGATATGGAAGGTATTTCAGTGTCCACGGGATCTGCTTGTAGTGCAGGCGTACATCGCCCCAGCCATGTCTTGATTGCAATGGGACTTACCGAAAAGCAAGCAATGTCTTCTTTACGCTTCTCACTTGGTCTATCGACCACCCAGAGCCAACTCGAAGATGTTGTTAAAGCGCTCACCACCGTCCTGCCGCGAGCACGCGCGGCCTATAAAGGTTAAGTTTTACCGATGAAACTAATTGCAGCTATGAGCGGTGGCGTGGATTCGGCCGTCGCTGCAGCGCGCGCAGTGGAAGCTGGCCATGAAGTTATTGGGGTTCACTTAGCGTTATCGAGTAATCCCCAAAAATATCGCTCTGGTGCGCGCGGATGTTGCACGGTGGAAGATTCACATGATGCTCGCCGGGCGGCAGATGTCATTGGTATTCCTTTCTATATCTGGGATATGGCGGAGGAATTTCACGAGGGCGTGGTTGAGAATTTCATGTCGGAATATGCCGAAGGTCGAACGCCCAATCCTTGTCTTCGCTGCAACGAGAAAATTAAATTTGCTGCCGTATTAGATCGTGCACAAGCGTTAGGTTTCGATGGAGTAGTCACTGGTCACTACGCCCAAATGCGCGAGACCGAACTTGGTCGCACTATTCACCGCGCAGTAGATCCAGCGAAGGATCAGTCCTATGTTTTGGCAGTTCTCAATATTGATCAGCTAGCAGGGGCGCATTTTCCACTAGGAGACACAATCAAAGATGAGGTGCGATTAGAGGCCGAACGGCGCGGATTATTCGTTGCCAACAAACCCGATAGTCACGATATTTGTTTCGTTCCTTCCGGAGATAACGCAGGATGGTTACGTGATCGCTTAGGTAGTGAAGTTGGTCCAATCGTTGATGCCGATGGCACAAAGCTTGGTGAACATAAAGGTGCTTACACCTACACAATTGGGCAACGTCGCGGACTTGGACTTACTGTTCCCGGCGCTGGTGGCGAGCCACGCTATGTATTGAAAATTGAGCCAAAGACCAACACGGTAGTAGTGGGAACGCATGAAGCACTCGCGGTCTCATTAATCATTGGCGATCGCCCCATTTGGTGTGGTCCGATTCCACAAGGCAATACCGAATACCGTGGCTTTGCCCAAGTGCGTGCACATGGCGCGCCTGCTGCCTGCACATATTCACATAATGGTTCTGAGATCACTGCACAATTAGATGAGCCAATTTTCGGCTTGGCTGCTGGGCAAGGCCTGGTGATTTACGACGGTGACCGCGTGGTGGGCTCCGCGACTGTCGCACGTACCGAATAAGTTTTGCCTTATGACTAGCGCGATCAGACATCGGATAGCAGAGCTATCAGATGAGATTCGCGATCATCAATTTCGTTACTACGTTCTGGATAAGCCCATCATTACAGATGGCGAATTCGATACCTTACTCAAAGAGCTTGAGAAATTAGAGAAGTCACATCCCGAGCTAAAGCTTGCTGATTCACCAACAGACCTAGTGGGTGGGGGATTTGCGACTCATTTCCAGCAACGCGATCACATCGAGAAGATGATGAGTCTGGACAATGTATTTGATGAGGTTGAGCTCGAGAGCTGGTTTGATCGCGTCGCAAAATCAGAAGTCAAAAATTCGTGGCTCTGCGAAGTAAAGGTAGATGGCCTGGCAATTAATCTGCTCTACGAAAAAGGAAAGCTTGTAAGTGCACTCACTCGTGGAAACGGTGCCACGGGGGAGGATGTCACTCTCAATATCCGCACGATTGGCGTCATTCCCCATGAGCTAAAGGGAAAGAATGTTCCGGAACTTCTCGAAGTTCGCGGTGAAGTCTTCTTTCCGATCGAGGAATTTAATACCTTTAACGATGCGTTAGAAGAAGAGGGGAAAGAGCGTTTTGCCAATCCTCGTAACGCAGCTGCTGGGTCACTTCGCCAGAAAGATCCTCGAGTCACTGCATCTCGTCCGCTGTCTATGGTGGTTCATGGGATCGGCGCACACCAAGGCGTGAAATTTAATTCTCAGAGCGAGGCCTATGAGATTCTCCAGAGCTTGGGACTTCCGACTAGCTCTCGCTACAAAGTAGTTACTTCGCGCACAGAGGTCAACGAGTTCATCTCTTACTACGGCGCACATCGCCACGATGTGGAGCACGAGATTGATGGCATTGTTATTAAAGTCAATGAGATCGATATTCAGTCACAACTAGGTTTTACTTCGCGTGCACCGAAGTGGGCGATCGCTTACAAATACCCACCAGAGGAAGTCACCACTAAATTATTAGATATTAAAGTCAGCGTCGGTCGCACTGGGCGCGTAACGCCTTTTGCATTTATGGAGCCAGTAAAAGTCGCAGGTTCGACGGTCACCAACGCCACGCTTCATAACGCGCAGGAAGTCGTACGCAAAGGCGTGATGATCGGTGATTGGGTACTGATTCGTAAAGCAGGTGATGTAATTCCCGAAGTGCTAGGCCCGGTAATTGATCGACGCGATGGCAGCGAGAAAGCATTCGTCATGCCAACTAAATGTCCTGATTGTGGATCGACACTTCGCGCCATGAGTGAAGGCGATGTTGACCTTCGCTGCCCTAATTCGCGAAGCTGTCCGGCTCAGCTCATCGAGCGCATTTATTACATCGGATCTCGGGCTGCCTTAGATATCGATGTTTTGGGATACGAAGCGGCTAGCGCACTTCTTTCAGATAAATTAATTACAGATGAAGCCGACCTCTTTGGGCTCACAAAAGAAGCGCTCTCCAGATCGCCTTTCTTCACTAAGAAAGATGGATCACTTGGTGCAAATGCCGAAAAATTTATCGCTGCGCTGGAATTAGCAAAGACTAAACCCCTCTGGCGAATTCTGGTGGGCCTCTCCATCAGACATGTGGGCCCAACCGCTGCACAGGCACTTGCCGCTGCATTCTCATCGATTGATGCTATTTCGAGCGCTTCGTTAGAAGAATTGTCGGCTGTTGATGGCGTCGGTGGAATTATCGCGGAATCAATTGTTGAATGGTTTAGCGTCGATTGGCATCAAGAGATTATTAAGAAGTGGAAGAAAGCGGGAGTAGATCTCTCAGTGACGCTCGCCCCATCTACTGATCCCCAAACCCTTGCCGGGCTGACCATTGTTGCAACCGGATCACTCGAAGATTTCACTAGAGATGGGGTTGCCGAAGTGATTGCATCCCACGGTGGCAAAGTCTCGTCGTCAGTCTCTAAGAAAACTGACTTTGTGGTGGCGGGGGAGAACGCTGGTTCTAAAATGACAAAAGCTGAAGAGTTGGGTGTTCCCGTACTAAATGAGGCGCAATTCAAAGTTTTGCTTGCAAAAGGCCCGCAAGCCTTAGGGTAAAGTTGTCATCATGATTACAGCAGCTGAGCATGTTCGCCACCTTTCTGCGCCACCTGCGTTCTTTGGTCTCTTCGCATTTGGCGTCCTCTCGCTTCTTCTCTATTTCGTACTTCGTTTAGATCGCGACTAATTACTATTTCTTCCTCAATTTCGACCGGATTAAATACCGGCGCAGCTATCGGTATCTTCGGGGGAACTTTTGATCCGATCCACTTAGGGCACTTACATCTCATAAAAGAACTTGCTCCCCGTTTTGATCGCATCATGGTAATCCCGACTGGCTCGCCCTATATGCGCGAATCAGCGCCGGTCGCATCTGCCAACGATCGCTTAGAAATGTGTTCCCTTGCCTTGGATGATCTCTCCGACTCGTTGCAAGAAAAGACGATGGTCTTAGATATCGAGACTCGCCGAAAGGGCACCACATATTCGATTGAAACTCTCCATCAGCTTCGCGCCTTTTTTCCCAAGGATAATTTCACCTTGATACTTGGTTCAGATTCTGCAGCAACATTTCCTAAGTGGCAGCGAGCTGATGACATCAAGAAGCAAGCAAAGATTTTGGTCATCAAGCGACCCGGTTCTGCATCCTCTGAGTTCGAGGAGATAAATGTGAAAGCACTTGATATCTCGGCTACTGCCGTTCGCGCTGCGCTTACTTCAGGTAAGGGCGCATCCCAATATCTCTCTCCATCCGTAGCGAAATACATCAAAGAACGAGGCTTATATGTCAGCAAGTGAGAACGCTCGCACGATCACTCAATTGGCGGCAGAAGCCATCAATGAAAAATTGGGAACAGATATTGTGGCGCTGGATATGACGGGACAGATGTTGCTCTCAGAAGTATTTCTGATTGCGACTGCTGCTAATGAGCGCCAAGTCGATGCAATTGCCGATGCGGTATTTGAGAAGCTTGCTGCCGCCGGTGAAAAGCCAGTACGCAAGGAAGGCAAGGGAGCATGGATTCTCTTGGATTATTCAGATCTCGTAGTTCATGTGCAGAGCGAGGAGCTCCGTAATTACTACATGCTCGATCGACTTTGGAATGACTGTCCTGCGATTGAATTGAAGATCGAGGAAGCTCGCTAAAAATGCGCGTAGTTTTATGGCGTCACGGACAGACCGATTGGAATGTCATCAATCGTTTCCAGGGTCATACCGATATTCCACTTAATGCTGTTGGCATTTTTCAGGCAGAACACGCTGCTCGCATCTTGGCAGATATGAAACCAACGAAAATCATTTCTAGTGATCTCTCTCGCGCATTTGATACTGCAAATACATTGGCTGCAATTCTGGGCTTGGAAGTGATTCAGCATCCGGGACTTCGTGAAACTGCGGGTGGAAAATGGGAGGGCCATACCGGCGCGGAAAATCGTGCAATGGATGGCGAACGATTCTCTCAATGGATGACCGGAAGTGATCTACCAGCAGGAGAAATTGGTGAACGCCGTAGCGAAGTATCAGCTCGGGCACTAGCTGCTCTGGAAGAAGCGATCACTGATGATCTGGAAACTCTCATCGTTGTCGCACATGGTGGAACTATTCGTTGTTTACTCGGTGGAATGCTCGGATTGCCGATTGATCAATGGGGAATTTTAGGAGGCCTTTCAAATGCTTCTTGGTCAGTACTTGAGCCTTCGCATCACTTAAAAAGTGAGAATGGAAAACGTCGCTGGAGCCTGATCGAGCACAATGCTGGGCAGATTCCGGAGCCAGTCATTGGTGATGAAATCAACTCTTGGTAGTTGATAGGATTTCGATAGTACTTACGGTGATATCCGGGGATATGGCGCAATTGGTAGCGCGCTTCCATGGCATGGAAGAGGTTAGGGGTTCGATTCCCCTTATCTCCACAATTTTCTAAATGCAGGACAAGTGATTGCGGGAATGAGTTCAATGAATGCACAACTAGCAATTCCCGAGGGCTGGGATGCGGGGAATATTCCGGATCAAAGTGGAAAGAAAATTCTCATCACTGGTGGCACATCGGGACTTGGGTTAGCAGCTGCGCAAGCACTCACCCGCAAAGGAGCAGAAGTCACCATCACTGCTCGTAATTTGGAGAAAGCGCGACATTCCCTCAAATTAATTGGTCAAGGCTCATCAGTAATTGAGATGGATCTCATGAAATTATCGAGTGTACGAAGCGCTGCGCAGGAAGTCTTGGATCGTGGAAATGATTTCAATGTTGTGATTCTTAATGCTGGAATTATGGCTGTTCCACTTGCCATGACTCAAGAAGGCTTTGAATCCCAGATGGGTACTAATCATTTGGGCCACTACGCCTTCGCTGGCTTGATTAAGGAAGTTATTTCTGAGCGCATCGTTTCGGTATCAAGCCAGGCCCATCGCATGGGCGCCTTTGGCAATGGCTCGATTGAAGATATTCGCGATCGTTGTTGTGGAGTCGGAAAGTACTCTCCATGGGCAGCTTATGGAGCTAGCAAACTCTCCAATCTTCTCTTCACTGCGCAGATTGAGCGACTTCGACTTCAAAAACATTGGCGCTTTATTCCAGTAGTGGCACACCCGGGCTGGTCTGCGACCCACCTCTTTGGATCACAAAATAAAGTGACATCAGCAATTACTTCATTAATTGCACAACCTGCTTCTCGCGGGGCGCTTCCGATTTTATGTGCGGCAACATTTCCTGGATTAATAGGAAATTCCTATATCGGGCCAAGTGGCGCAGGGGAGATGCGGGGAACCCCAAAACTTACCCGTGCCAGAGCCCTTGCTTATGATCAAACTCTCGCTGCCAACCTCTGGGCTGTCAGTGAAGAGTTAACCGGAATTAAATGGGAGACTTCTCCTCATGCATGAGGCTTACGACATCCAACACGTCCAGGAGAAATGGCTCCCGATTTGGGATCAGATTCAGCCATTTCGCTCGGGCAAAGCCGATGATCCTCGTCCCAAGAAATATGTTTTGGATATGTTTCCTTACCCATCCGGTGATTTACATATGGGCCACGCAGAGGCATATGCACTGGGCGATGTGATTGCACGTTATTGGGTGCAAAAAGGTTTCAATGTCATGCACCCGATCGGTTGGGATTCATTCGGCCTTCCGGCAGAGAATGCTGCAATCAAGCGCAACTCTGATCCACGGGAGTGGACCTATGAAAATATTGAGATTCAAAAGAGTTCGATGCGTCGTTTCGCATGTTCCTTTGATTGGGATCGAGTGCTTCATACCTCCGATCCTGAATATTACAAATGGAATCAGTGGCTCTTCTTAGAGATGTATAAGAAGGGCTTGGCATACCGTAAAGATGCGGCAGTTAACTGGTGCCCAACATGTCAGACAGTTTTGGCCAATGAGCAAGTAGTCGCTGGTCTCTGTGAGCGTTGCGATTCTGTCGCGACCAAGAAGAAACTCAACCAGTGGTACTTAAAGATTACTGACTATGCCGATCGTTTGCTTGACGATATGCAGCAACTCGAAGGCCAATGGCCAGAAAAAGTTTTGATGATGCAGCGCAATTGGATCGGTCGATCTATTGGCGCTGAAGTTGATTTTGCAATTGAAGGGCGAGATGCTCCGGTCACTGTTTACACCACACGCCCAGACACTTTGCATGGCGCAACATTTATGGTGGTGGCAGTGGATTCTGAGCTAGCGACAGAACTCGTCACAGGCACTGGTGTGGAATCGGATTTTGCGAAATATCTCGAGAGCGTTAAAGCGGCAACCGATATCGATCGCCTGGCAACCGATCGCCCTAAGACTGGCATTTTCCTGAATCGTTATGCCATTAACCCCGTCAATGGCGAGAAGATTGCGATCTGGGCGAGTGATTATGTTTTAGCAGATTACGGTACGGGCGCAATCATGGCAGTGCCAGCGCACGATCAACGAGATTTAGATTTTGCGCGCGCAATGAAATTACCGGTCACGGTTGTCGTCGAAAGTGATGAAGAGGATCCCAATATTTCTGGCGTTGCCACAACTGGCGATGGCGTAATGGTGAATTCTGGATCGCTCAATGGTCTCAATAAAGCAGATGCCATCAATAAAATTATCGAAGAGCTTGCCGGAAAGAAGCTGGGAAAAAGCGCGAAGAATTACCGGCTACGTGATTGGCTAATTTCTCGCCAACGTTTCTGGGGTACTCCGATCCCTATTATTCATTGCCCATCTTGTGGTGAAGTACCGGTACCGCACGATCAACTTCCGGTTGCGCTTCCTAGTGCTAAAGGTCTTGACCTCAAGCCAAAGGGAACATCGCCATTGGGAGCAGTGGAAGATTGGGTAAATGTTGCCTGCCCACAATGTGGCGCAGCAGCAAAACGCGATGCCGACACAATGGATACCTTCTTTGATTCCTCTTGGTATTACCTGCGTTATACCAATCCAAATTTGAGCGATCAGGCATTTGATCGTAAAGAGATTGATAAGTGGCTCCCCGTTGATCAATATGTCGGAGGCGTTACCCACGCAATTTTGCACTTGTTGTATTCACGATTCTTTACCAAAGCACTTCACGATATGGGATATCTGGGCTTTACCGAGCCATTTAGCAAATTGTTGAATCAAGGCATGGTCTTGATGGATGGCTCTGCGATGTCGAAATCTCGCGGCAATCTCGTCAAACTTTCCGATGAACTTGCCACACATGGTGTTGATGCGATTCGCCTTTCGATGGTCTTCGCCGGCCCGCCCGAAGATGATGTGGATTGGGCCGATGTTTCACCAGCAGGTTCACTCAAATTCCTCAATCGTGCTTGGCGTATCTCCGGAGATATCACATCCCCAGCCGGTTGCGATTTCACTAAAGGTGATCTTGCGTTACGCAAGGTGACTCATAAAGCACTTCACGAAATCTCTTTTGCGGTAGAAACATTTCGCTTCAACGTAGCAGTAGCTCGTGTTATGGAATTAGTAAATGCTACGCGCAAGGCGATCGATTCTGGATGCGGAGCAGCTGATCCAGCTGTTCGCGAAGCAGCGGAAGCCATCGCAATTTCACTTTCTTTGGTAGCTCCTTATACGGCCGAAGAGATGTGGGAGCGCCTTGGCCACAAGCCGGCAATTGCGTTGGCGGGATGGCCAACAATTGATCCTGCCCTCCTTGCGGAAGATGCCGTCACCGTTATTTTGCAGATTAACGGCAAGATCAAGGATCGCATCGAAGTCTCACCAAATATTTCAGAGACCGAGCTTGAGAAGTTGGCTTTTGAAAATCCTGAAATTAAGGCAGCCCTTGCTGGAGCAAAACCCTCAAAAATAATTGTGCGCGCTCCAAAACTTGTCAACATCGTTCTGTAATTCACAGATCCACCGCGTTCTCACCTAAAGAGCTCTGCTGCAATTTAGATTGCGCAGATGTTTACTCAATTTAAGGAATTAGTTCTTTCCCGCGAACAAAAGCGCGGACTTCTAGTAATCGCTGGCGCCGGTCTGGCTTTGGGCGCACTTTTCTTCACGCTCTCGCAAGGCAGCGCATCTGCAGAGGTCACCTTTCCACCTCTCACCCCCGTAACCCTTGCACCCACACTTCCCGCATTGATCATGGTCGATGTTGCCGGAAAAGTTATGCACCCTGGCGTCTATTCACTCCCATCTGGATCGCGCGCAATCGATGCGATTAAAGCTGCCGGAAATAAATTAGCGGGGGTTAATACATCTGATATCAATTTGGCTCATGTCTTAGTTGATGGCGAGCAGATTGTTGTGGGGGCGCCGCAAGTATCGACACCGAGCGCTAAGGGCGGGAAGAAGAGTGTGCCCAAAGGACCCATCAGCATCAACTCGGCAAATCAGGCACAGTTGGAATCACTTCCTGGAATTGGTCCGGTGATGGCATCTCGCATCATTACCTATCGCACTAAGAATGGAGCATTTAAAGCGCTCATCGATCTTCGCAAAGTCTCCGGAATGGGAGCAGCAAAATTCGCAGAGATACAGAATCTGATTCGGTTGTAGTCCATGACTATCGATTATTGATAATTGGGTGCGCACTCTGGATCGGAAGTGCGATTACCGGATTGCTCGATTTGAAATGGACGCTCCTACTTCTCGTCGTGGCTTCAATAATCTTTTGGATCAAGCAGACCCTGGCGCTTGTTCTGATCGGGGGATTACTGGTCGGCTCGCTCAATATGGGAATTCGCGAGCTCTCTCTGGCACATAATGAAGTGGCTCGCGGGGCGGAGAACCAATCTCTCTTCCAAGGATCGGCAGAAGTAAAAAGTGATCCGCATTGGACTACATCTCGCGTTATTGGAAATCAAAGATTGCCACAAGCCATCTCTTTCACTGCGAGTACCGCATCCCACATTCCGATTCGCGTCATTAGTAAGAGCGCCGTCGATTTCATACCGGGCGACCAGATTTTCCTCGTAGGAAGGTGGGGAGTCACTAAAGAGAGAAAAGTCGCAGCGAGTCTTTTTCTTACTCGCGCACCTGTTCTGATTCATCACGCCAACATGGTTTTTCACAGCGCTGCCGCTATCCGTAAGAAATTTCGTCAGCAAGCGATAGACATTGGTGGCGCGGGGGGAGCGCTCATTCCGGGACTGGTAATTGGCGATACCTCATTGGAATCCCAAAAGTTTGCACTGGATATGCGACGAGTTGGCCTATCGCATCTCACCGCAGTTAGTGGCGCAAATTTTGCAATTATCGCCGCCCTTATGTTGTGGGTAGCTAGATGGATTTTTACATCGGTAGCGCTTAGGTTGATATTTACCAGCACATTCTTGCTCTACTTCATTTTGCTTGTCCGACCTTCACCTTCGGTGCTGCGAGCTTCGGTGATGACTGCCGTTCTTCTAATTGCGACCTGGCGTGGAAATCGCGCTTCATCGCTACCAGCACTCGGACTAGCAATTGGATTTCTCATTCTCATCGATCCCTTCCAAAGTATTGATGCGGGCTTTGCGCTTTCGGTAGCAGCTACAGCAGGAATATTGGTTCTCCTCCCGCCCATCACTCGCTTCCTGATGAGATTCTTATTCTTCCCATCGATTGCCGAACTAATCGCCATTCCGATTTCGGCAACAATTCTCTGTACGCCCATAATCATCGCAATTTCCGGAAATTTCTCGCTGGTGACAATTCCCGCCAATCTCTTAGCAGGCATAGTGGTGACTCCAATAACGATTGGCGGATTTGTTGCTGCGATCATCCCGCCTCTGGCTCATCCAATCCTGATTCTCATCAAACCCCTTGCTCAGTGGATTGTGTTGATTGCAGACACTTTTAGTTCGGCCCCATCTCTTCAGCTCCCGATGGGCCTTTTTGGAGCCGTTCTCGTTATCTTCGCAATCTTTCTCATTTACCGATTCAAGTGGCGGGCTGCAATTTCACTCGTACTTATTATTCCGATCTCCATTTGGGTGGAGAGCGCCCCGTGGCCCGGCGCACAATGGGTGATCGCTAATTGCGATGTTGGGCAAGGAGATGGGATGGCGATCAATTTGGGTAATCATCGAGCATTAGTTATTGATTCCGGACCTGATCCACTTGTTATGGATAAGTGCCTCGGCCGCTTAGGAGTGACTTCAATTCCACTCTTTGTCATTACTCACTTCCATGCAGATCATGCTGGGGGAGCATCCGGAGTTCTAAAAAATCGCCAGGTTGGGCAGGTATGGATCTCTAATAATCCAGCGCCCACTTCAGAGAGCGCATTTATCCATCGGCTTGTGGGTTCTATCCCGGAAGTCGTTGTACATAGCGGAGAGAGATTTTCCCTTGGCTTGGTATCAATTGAAGTACTTTGGCCGGGATCCACCATTGGTTCTTCGATAAATAATTCGAGCATCGCATTGCTGATCACTGTTCGGGGGCTCACTATATTTGCGGCCGGCGATATCGAACCTCCTGCACAAAGTGCGATAGTCGCATCAGGGAAAATTAGTCACGTGGATATTCTCAAAGTTGCGCATCATGGATCTCGGTATCAAGATTTCGCGCTACTAGATGCGCTCTCACCAAAACTGGCGATCATTAGCGTGGGAGCGGGCAACACCTATGGCCATCCGGCGCTGATCACTCTCCAAGGGCTAGAGCGACGAGGGGTGAAAATTCTGCGGACTGACCGCGATGGTGCCATTTCCATTGATTCCTCCTTTAAGATCAGAACTCAGAGAAAGAAATGGTGGATGATCTCGTGGGGATAGTTCTGATTCAAGGCGCCGAGGCGCTCCTTGCTGACCGTGCAATCTCAGAGATAATTTTTGCCGCACCTTCCGCAACAGTTACACAATTAGTGGCTGGAGAAATTGAGCTCGGGGCAATCACCGACGCACTCGCCCCATCACTCTTTGGTGATGCTCGAATTATCGTAGTGAAGGAAATTCAAGATTTAGCAGCGGAGCTCAGTGAAGAAATCGCCGAATATTTAATCAACCCGGAAGAGGGAATTGAATTAGTTCTGTGGCATAAGGGCGGGATTAAGGGCAAGGCGCTAGTCGACAAAATAAAGAAGGCCGCACCCCGAATTATCCCTGCCGAAGCAATGAAGAAGGATGCCGAGAAAGCAGATTTCATTCGAGCTGAATTTAAGCGGCTAGAGCGAAAAGTTTCCGCTGAGGCGGTTAATGCACTGATTGATTCGTTGGGAAGTGATTTACGTGAACTCAGCGGCGCCGTTTCACAACTTGCAGCAGATGTAACTGCAGGGAAAATTATTGATGAGGGCGCAGTCGCAAAATTCCAGCAAGGTCGGGTAGAGACCACTGGATATGATGTTGCTGATGCTGCACTTGATTGCAAACGAGACGAGGCGCTAATTGCTCTTCGCCACGCTTTAGCTACCGGAACAGATCCCGTGTTGATTACCTCCGCACTTGCTGCATCTATCCGCACTCTGGCTAAAGTTTCGGGAGCGGGAAGGGGAGTGAAATCTTTTGATCTCGCATCTTCCTTAGCTTTACCACCTTGGCAGATTGATAAGGCTCGTAGACAACTTGCCCATTGGAACCCGACCACACTTTCGGCTGCTGTGATTGCCGTAGCCCAGGCAGATGCGGATATCAAAGGGGCCGCCGCAGACCCGATCCACGCGCTAGAACGAGCCATAATTGGGATGACTTCCCGCTGACTTATTCTCGATTTGAGCCTATGAGGGGCGGTGCGATAGCCTTCGCATCTTGCATTAACCATCAGCATTACCCGAAACCATAATTATCTAAAGAGAGAAGTTCGCACGTGGCAAATATCAAGTCGCAGATTAAGCGTATTCGCACCAATGAGAAGGCTCAGATTCGCAACAAGTCTGCTCGCTCTTCTATCAAGACTGCGATTCGTCGCTTCCGCGATGCCATCACTTCCGGTGATTCAAAGGTTATTGCTGCAGAACTTCGCCTCGCATCACAAGAGCTCGACACCGCTGTTTCAAAGGGTGTTCTCCACCAGAATGCTGCTGCTAACAAGAAGTCATCAATGGCTAAAGCGGCAAATAAAGCTGGCGTTCGTTAATTCTGACATTAGTATTTTTTTAAAGAGTCATAACGTCTAGAGGTAGGAAATAAATGCCTGCCATTGAACTTTCCAAGGCGCCACAGCCTTCGAAGACTAATCCTGCGCAGATTCGTAATTTCTGCATCATCGCCCATATTGATCATGGCAAATCCACCTTGGCTGACCGGATGCTCGGAATTACTGAAGTTGTAGAGCTTCGCAATATGCGCGCCCAATACCTCGATCGCATGGATATCGAACGCGAGCGTGGAATCACGATTAAGTCGCAGGCAGTTCGCCTTCCGTGGAGATCAGGAATCGATGGTCAGGAATACATCCTGAATATGATCGATACACCCGGCCACGTCGACTTCACTTACGAAGTTTCTCGCTCGCTAGCCGCCTGTGAAGGCGCAGTGCTTCTCGTGGATTGTGCACAAGGCATTGAAGCCCAGACACTTGCCAATCTTTACCTTGCGATGGAGAACAACCTCACCATTATTCCCGTCCTTAATAAAATTGATTTACCTGCAGCGCAACCTGAAAAATTTGCCGAAGAGTTAGCCAAGCTCATTGGCTGCCAACCAGAAGATGTTTTACGAGTCTCTGGAAAGACGGGCGAGGGCGTAGTAGAACTTCTCGATCAGATCGTGAAACAGATTCCCGCTCCAGTTGGCGATCCAGATGCACCGGCTCGTGCACTCATTTTTGACTCTGTCTATGACACTTATCGCGGAGTAGTTACCTATGTTCGTGTTGTCGATGGCCACCTCTCAACTCGTGATCAGATCCAAATGTTTAGCACCGGAGTTCGCCACGAAATGCTTGAGGTAGGCGTTATTTCACCTGAGCCTGTTGTCTCGAAAGGACTTGGTGTTGGCGAAGTGGGTTATGTCATCACCGGCGTGAAAGATGTTCGCCAATCTCGCGTGGGTGACACGATCACGACGTATCACAACCCTACGACTGTCGCGCTCTCTGGCTATAAAGATCCCAAGCCTATGGTCTTCTCGGGTCTCTTTCCGTTGGACGGTGCTGATTACCCGATCCTTCGTGAAGCGCTCGATAAATTGCAACTCAACGATGCCGCACTTGTCTTTGAACCCGAATCTTCTGCTGCGCTAGGTTTTGGTTTCCGCTGCGGATTCCTCGGGCTATTGCATATGGAGATCGTGCGCGAACGACTAGAGCGTGAAGCAGGTCTATCACTTATCTCTACGGCTCCAAGCGTTGTTTATCGCGTTGTCCGAGATGATGCCAAGGAGATGATTGTTACTAATCCATCGGAATTTCCTGATGGCAAGATCGCGCAAGTATTTGAGCCAATCGTTCGCGCAACCGTACTTGCACCTTCAGAATTTATCGGCACCATCATGGAGCTCTGCCAAGAGCGCCGTGGCACTTTGCTCGGCATGGATTATTTATCTGAGGACCGGGTTGAGATTCGCTACACCTTGCCACTTGCTGAAATTGTCTTCGATTTCTTTGATCAGCTGAAATCTCGCACTAAGGGTTATGCCTCTTTGGATTACGAACCAGTGGGTGAAGCAGAAGGAGATCTAGTAAAGGTCGACATCATGCTTCAAGGTGAGAAAGTTGATGCATTTAGCCAGATTGTTCATAAAGATAAGGCATATGCCTATGGCGTCATGATGACCTCCAAATTACGCGAACTTATTCCTCGCCAACAATTCGAAGTCCCTATTCAGGCTGCCATTGGCTCCCGCATTATTGCTCGTGAATCTATTCGTGCGATTCGTAAGGACGTACTGGCAAAGTGCTACGGCGGAGATATTTCTCGTAAGCGCAAACTCCTGGAGAAGCAGAAGGAAGGTAAGAAGCGCATGAAGATGGTGGGACGTGTTGAAGTTCCACAGGAAGCATTTATCGCCGCTCTCACCACCGACACTGATGGAGATAAGAGCAAGGAGAAGAAGTAGCCATGGCTGCTGTTATCTCTCAGCCGCTCTCGTTCTATATCCATATTCCTTATTGCATCAAGCGCTGCGGATATTGCGATTTCAATACCTACACTCCTGGTGAACTAAAAGCGGGTTCAGATATTGCCGAAGTTTCAGAAGGCTATATCGACCTCTTAATCCGCGAAGTGGAGATGGCGCGGGCGCAATCTCCAGAATCTGGAGCTGTTCCAACAATTTTCTTTGGTGGTGGAACTCCCACACTGATGGATCCAGCAGATCTCGGTCGAATTATTACGCGAATCGATGAGCTCTTTGGCCTGGCAGATAATTGCGAAATAACAATTGAAGCCAATCCGGACACGGTGTCTCGCGAGAAGCTTGCTGCGCTTCGCAAAACTGGTATCAACCGAATCTCCTTTGGAATGCAATCTGCGGTGCCACACGTCTTACAAGTTCTCGATCGCACTCATAATCCCGAGAATGTATTTAAAGCCACGACCTGGGCACGCGAAGTGGGCTTTGATGAAGTCAGTATTGATCTCATTTATGGATCGCCTGGGGAAAGTGTTGAAGATTGGCGCACCACAGTGAATGCAGCATTAGCACTTCCCATTACACATATTTCTGCCTATGCACTAATCGTAGAAAGTGGAACTAAACTTGCCCGCCAAGTAAAAGCCGGCGAAGTAATAATTCCTGATGACGATCAAACAGCTGATAAGTATCTAATTGCAGATGAAGCATTCGCCCGAGCCGGAATGAATTGGTACGAACTTTCGAATTGGGCTAAGGATGGTTCTGCTTGTCGTCACAACATGGCCTATTGGGTGGGGGCCAATTGGTGGGGTCTTGGACCAGGTGCGCACTCACACATTGATGGAAAGCGATGGTGGAATGTTAAACACCCAACTAATTATCGCTCCCTAATGTTGAGTAATGAATTACCGATCGATGGATCTGAAATATTGAGTGATTCTGAGAAAGAGAGCGAGCGGGTGATGCTCCAGATTCGTCTTCCGGATGGGATTGCTCGCGCTTCAATTTCTCCGGAACAAAACGCTATTGCTCACTCTTACGTGGGAGATGGCTCACTTTCGCAAGAAGCTTGGGATAGCGGCCGTATAGCGCTCACCCAAAAAGGGCGGCTAGTCGCCGATCGAATCGTCCGAGAAATCTTGTTGTAGTACGGTTTCCGAATGCAAGAACGCCAGATAGAGATCCTTCGTGCGATTGTGGACGAGTATGTCCAGACGCAAGAACCGGTGGGATCAAAGGCAATTGCCGAACGCCATGCACTGGGAGTTTCTCCCGCCACTATTCGCAATGACATGGCGGCGCTAGAAGATGCTGGCCTGATCACCCAACCTCACACAAGTGCTGGTCGGATACCAACAAATAGTGGTTACCGGTTATTTGTTGATCGCATCGCTGAAGTTAAACCACTCTCTGCGGCCGAGCGTCGTGCCATCGAGAGTTTTATGTCAGGTGCCACTGATGTTGAAGATGTGATTACTCGGACCGGAAAATTATTAGCTCAGATCACCAAGCAAGTTGCCGTTGTGCAGTTGCCTGCGCAGGATCGAGTCGTCTTGGCTGGAACAGCGAATTTGGCAAAATCCAATCATGAAGAAGCATCTGCGCTCCACCCCATCTTAGAAGCGCTGGAAGAACAAGTAGTCCTGCTTCGCTTGCTCTCCGATGCCCAATCTTCGGTACAAGTGCGAATTGGTGATGAAGTAAAAGAGAAGGGGCTCAACACCACCAGCCTGGTATCCATTGGATATGGCTCTAATGAGAATCCGCTTGGCGCGATTGGTATTCTTGGCCCCACACGCATGGATTACGCCGGCTCGATGGCTGCCGTAAATGCGGTAGCAATTTATATTGGACGATTTCTTCATGGAGCGAATTAGTGGCTGATCATTACGGAATTCTCGGAGTCGATCGCGATACTTCATTTGATGAGATTAAGAAGGTCTATCGCAAACTTGCTCGCGAGTACCATCCAGATGTTAATCCCGATCCGCACGCCTCTGAAAAATTTAAAGAGATCACCACAGCTTATGAAGTATTGAGCGATCCGGAGAAGCGACAACGGTACGACCTGGGCGGTGATCCATTCGGTGGCGGTGGATTTGGCGGAGCGAATTTTGGTTTTGGCGACATCATGGATGCCTTCTTTGGTGGTGGCGGACAATCTCGTGGCCCACGTCCGCGCATGCGCGAAGGCCAAGATGCTCTTCTTCGCGTCGATATCGATTTATCGGAAGCGTGCTTTGGCACCGATCGCGATATCACCGTAGATACTGCCGTTATCTGCACAAAGTGCACGGGCTCTGGATGCGAAAATGGCTCACAACCCAAAACATGTGAAATTTGCAAAGGTCGCGGTGAAGTACAACAAGTTACTCGCTCCATCATTGGGCAGGTAATGACATCTCGTCCATGCAACAACTGTCAGGGGTATGGATCAGTAATTTCAGATCCCTGTGCAGAATGTGCAGGAGATGGTCGCGTTCGCTCCCGTAAGACAATTCCGGTAAAAATTCCTGGGGGAGTCGAGACTGGCAATCGCATTCATATTTCCGGCGCTGGTGAAGTGGGACCTGGCGGTGGACCTGCTGGAGATATTTATGTAGAGATTAATGAAATTCCACATGACACCTTGATTCGCGATGGGCAGACCTTGCATGCATCGATATCTATTTCGATGGTTGCTGCTGCGCTGGGCACAACAGTGAAGATCGACACGCTCGATGGCGAACGAGATGTGGTCATCAAACCCGGATTCCAAAGTGGGGAGACGGTCGTAATGAAAGACCTCGGTGTAACTCGGCTTCGCAGTGGGGGTCGCGGAGATTTAATTGTTCATATCGAAGTTCACACTCCCACAAAATTGAAGCGTGATGAGGAAGAGTTGTTGAAAAAGCTTGGGGAGTTGCGCGGTGAAAAACCGGGCGCAGCTGTGATTCACTCCCGAAACGATAAACATGCATCTGGACTCTTTGCGCGTTTTAGAGATGCTTTCGGTCGTTAATGCTTCCATTATTTTTTAATGAAGATCTAGCTGGCAATGTCATCACCGTCACTGGCGATGAAGCTCACCACGCAGTTACAGTCACGAGAATTCATGAAGGCGAAGAACTCAACCTCGCAGATGGCCTAGGTAATTGGGTTCGGGGAGTAGTTCTCTCCACTTCCAAGAAGAGCTTTGATTTGCAAGTCTCCGATCGCGGCAAGCAAGAATTAACTAAGCCAATTTTGACCGTCCTTCAAGCGCTCACTAAATCCGATCGCGTCAAAGAAACAATCGAGCTCTTAGTGGAAGGCGGTGTCGATGAGATCTTGCCGTGGAGCGCGCAACGCTCAATCTCCAAATGGCAGAGCAATTCACTCGAAAAGTGGAGTGATCAGATCAGTGCGGCTTGCAAGCAATCGCGTCGTTTTCGTAAACCCACAATCTCGCAGGCTATTACTGCCAACGAATTAGTCATTGCGCCCAAAACTTTATTGCTGATCTTCCATGAAGCCACCGATGTAAAACTCTCCGATGCAATACCAGCTAGCGATTACGAAGAAGTAATCATTGTGATTGGCCCCGAAGGTGGAATTACTGTCGATGAGATTGAAATTCTCAAAGCAAAAGGGGGCATCGTTGTGGGTATGGGTACGCCGGTATTCCGTAGCGCACATGCTGGAGTTGCTGCACTTGCGGCTGTTCAGGCCCTTCTAGGAAAATGGTGAGCATGAATATCGATGATTGCCTCTTCTGCAAATTTGCTACTGGTGCAATCCCGGTGGAGAAGATTTACTCCAATGATGCGCTCTTTGCAATTAACGATATCAACCCACAAGCACCTACTCATGTGTTGATTATTCCGACAGTACATGACACTGATGCCGCCCAAGTTGCCACCAATCAACCAGGTGTTATGGATCGCCTATTTAGAGCAGCCACGGAGATTGCCGCAGAGCGCGGATTTAGCGATTACCGAACGGTCTTTAATACCGGTGCTGGCGCTGGCCAGAGCGTCTTTCATGCCCATTTGCACCTCATGGCGGGGCGCGAATTTACTTGGCCAGCTGGCTAGAAGACTAAGATCTGCAACTAATGGAGCCAGCTCTGATCACCGTCCCGACTGCTATTCCCATGGTCGCACTCGTCGGAGCGCACGATTCATACCTTCGAATACTAGAAGAAGTTTTTCCTGATATTTCTATCACCGTTCGCGGCAATGAGATCTTTACCCGCGGTGATCTTGATCAAATCACAAAATTCCACAGCTTGATTACCGAACTTCTCGTTCTCTTACGTGGAGGACAAGTCCTATCTGAAGATGTCATTCGTCGCTCGGTATCGATGATCAATCACGATCCGATTGAGCATCCTGCCGATGTGCTCTCCCTAAATATTCTGAGTAATCGCGGAAAGACAATTCGTCCCAAGACTTCTAATCAGAAGCGTTATGTGGAGGCGATTGATGAGAACACAGTGACATTTGGCGTTGGTCCCGCTGGATGTGGAAAGACATACCTAGCAATGGCGAAGGCAATTCAGGCTCTTCAATCCAAGCAAGTAAATCGCATTATTCTGACTCGCCCAGCTGTTGAGGCGGGAGAGCGCCTTGGATTCCTGCCAGGCACCTTGCAAGAGAAGATCGATCCTTACCTTCGCCCGCTCTTTGACGCCCTCCACGACATGATTGATCAAGAATCAATTCCGCGCCTTATGCAATCAGGAATTATCGAAATCGCACCACTTGCTTATATGCGCGGTCGAACATTAAACGATGCTTTTATTATTTTGGATGAGGCGCAGAATACTTCGGCCGAACAAATGAAGATGTTCCTCACTCGGCTAGGTTTTGGCTCCAAGATGGTTATTACTGGCGATGTGACGCAAGTCGATCTTCCGCATGGCGCTCAATCTGGCTTGAGAGTTGTCGGTGAAATCCTTGAAGGCGTAGCCGATATCGAGTTCGTGCATCTAACCTCTGAAGATGTGGTGCGAAATCGCCTCGTCGGTGAGATCGTTGATGCGTATGCAATTTTTGAAGAAGGCAAGGGCGATTTTAACAATAAGCCTCGCTCCGTACGCGCCTAGGGAATCAAGTGAATATTGAATTCGACAACACATCAGGTGTTGACTGCGATGAAGCTTCGATCACATCTCTCGCAAACTTTGCACTTCATGCAATGGGAATTCATGAAGATTCCGAACTTTCAATCTCAGTCGTTAATGAAGTCGAGATGAGCAAGCTTCATCTTCAGTGGATGGATTTAGCGGGCCCAACTGACGTCCTCTCCTTTCCGATGGATGAACTCACTCCACATTCGGCCGCAGAAGGGCCGGGAATGGTTGGAGATATCGTGCTCTGCCCGGAATTTGCGGCAAAGAACGAAGCGAAGCAATCTTTAACGGACGAACTTCACTTACTCACTGTTCATGGCGTTTTGCATTGCTTAGGTTTTGATCATGCGGAACTTGAGGAAGAGAAGGCGATGTTCGCACTTCAAGAGAAGATTCTGGCCGATTGGAAAGCGCAAAAATGAAGTTTTCACCGATTGGCAAATTCCTCCACGCAATTTCGAGAGGAAAGATATTTCCTAATAATCCCAACACCAAGGATGAAGAGCTCCATGACCTGGTCGAGCAAGCTAGCTCTCGTGGCTTAGTAGAAGATTCAGAGCGAGAGATGATCCATTCGGTCATCGATCTAGGTGAGACGCTGGTTCGCGAGCTCATGGTTCCACGTACCGAGATTGTCTGGATTGAAGGCGATAAGACCCTTCGCCAAGGACTTTCGCTAGCTCTGCGTTCTGGTTTCACCCGCATTCCCGTCATTGATGAGAATCTCGATAATGTCATCGGCATCGCCTATGTTAAAGATTTAGCGCGTCGCTCCCATGAGCACCACGAAGCTGAAAATGTGGAGAGCGTCTCCCAACACCTTCGGCCTGCGACATTTATTCCAGAGAATAAACCTGCTACCGAACTCTTAAAGGAGATGCAGCGCAATCAAATTCATATGGCAATTGTTATTGATGAATATGGTGGTACAGCAGGACTGATCACTATCGAAGATATTTTGGAAGAGATCGTTGGCGAGATAGCTGATGAATATGATGATGAGCAAGTTGAAGTGGAATGGCTGGGGGATACCACCGCTCGTGTTTTGGCTCGCCTCCATGTTGAAGATTTTGAAGATGCGCTCAAAACTGAGCTCTCCGACGAGGATAAAGAGGGCGTCGATAGCGTTGGCGGCTTATTGGCCAAACTTCTCGGTCGAGTCCCAATTCCCGGTAGCACATTGGAAATTGCAGGCTGGAAATTAACTGCAGAACGTCCTGCTGGACGTCGTCACAGAATTACGACCGTTCTTGCTGAACGGATAGCGCCACCTCCGGAGGAGAGCCTCTCGGAGTAAAGGTAGAATTCTCTGATGCGCATCGTTCGTTTCTCCCCACCAGAATCAGCCGGAATCGGCACTGATCCTCACTTTGGTGTTCTCAATGATTCTGACCAAATTTTGGTTTTGCGCGGAGATCCGATCTATTCCGGTATTGCACCAACCGAGACAACACTTGCGCTTTCGCAGGTGCGACTTCTCGCCCCAGTTATTCCTCGTTCAAAAGTTGTTTGCGTTGGCAAGAACTATGCCGATCATGCCGCCGAGATGAATAGCGAAGTTCCCAAAGAGCCGGTCATTTTCCTCAAGCCCAACACTTCCGTGATTGGCCCAAATGACACAATTCAATGGCCGCGGATGGCAGATCGAGTAGATTTCGAAGGCGAACTTGCAATAATTATCGGACGCATTTGTAAAGATGTTCCCCGCGAAAAAGTATCCGATGTTATTTATGGCTACACGATTGCCAATGATGTGACAGCTAGAAATCTGCAGAAGAGTGATGGCCAATGGAGCCGCGCCAAAGGTTTTGACACATTTTGTCCGCTTGGGCCATGGATCGAAACAGATTTCATTCCTGGCTCGCAGCAGCTAGAGACCATTCTCGATGGCGCTGTTAAGCAATCAGAGCCCATCTCCTCCATGATCTTTAAGATCTCAGAGATTGTTGAATTTATTACCTCTGTAATGACCCTATTGCCTGGCGATGTCATCATCACCGGAACTCCAGCGGGCATTGGCCCGATGGAATCGGGTTCCACCGTCTCCGTGTCTATTGATGGACTTGGAACATTGACGAATAAGGTCTCTTCTCGTGCCAACTAATTTAGCCAATAAAGAAGTCCGTGTCCGCTTCGCGCCATCGCCCACTGGCGATCTGCATGTTGGCAATATTCGCACTGCGCTCTTTGACTGGGCCTATGCCCGTCATACCGGAGGCAAATTTATTTTCCGCATCGAAGATACTGATCGCGATCGTGTGACTGATGAATATATTCAGGCAGCAATAGACACTCTTAAATGGCTTGGTCTTACTTGGGATGAGGGCCCAGAAGTAGGTGGTCCCAATGGTCCTTATCTTCAGAGCCAACGTCTCGATATTTATGCCGAGTGGGCAGCCAAGTTCTTGGCACAAGGCGATGCTTACTATTGCTATTGCTCATCTGATGAGTTGGAAGCTCGACGTGAAGCTCAGCGCGCTGCAAATGTTGCGCCAGGTTATGACGGTAAATGTCGCGAAATCTCGGCTGATGATTTAGCTCGCTACCAGACTGAAGGGCGAAAGCCAGTTCTGCGTATGCGTATGCCAGATGGATCGACCACCTTCACTGATGCAATTCGTGGCGATGTCACCTTTGATCATAATTTTGTTCCCGACTTCGTACTCGTGCGAGGTGATGGATCCCCTCTCTATACATTGGCTGTGGCAGTCGATGATGTGTTGATGAAAGTGACTCATGTACTTCGTGGCGAAGATCTACTCTCATCCACCCCTCGCCAAATTCGGGTATATCAAGCCATGGGCGTGAAAATTGAGGATTACCCAACTTTTGCGCATTTGCCATTTGTGATGGGCCAAGACAATGCCAAGCTTTCTAAGCGAAATGGTGAAGTCTCTATCGCGTGGTATCGCGACCGCGGCTTCTTGCCGGAGGCGATCTGTAATTATTTAGCACTTCTTGGTTGGTCTCCGGGGGATGACCGTGAAAATGTCACCATGCAAGAATTGACCGAGCTCTTTACAGTCGAGCGAGTTCACTCAAGCCCGGCACGATTTGATATGAAGAAGCTGGAAGCAATTAATGGCGACAAGATTCGCCTGCTCTCATTAGAAGATTTACTTGCACGCGTGACTCCCTTCCTCATAAAGGATGGCGTGATTACTGGCACTGCTGATGAATTGGCGCTAGTTGCAAAGACTCTGCCGCTGATTCAAGAGCGAATCGCCACCCTGGCTGATGTAACTTCGATGGTGAAGTTTCTCTTCGTCTCCAATTTTGAAGTCGAGTCAGAATCGGCGCCAAAGATTGCAGATGAACAATCTCAGATTGTTTTGAAGCGAGCACTCGAAGTGTTAACGGCGACTTCCGCGTGGGACCACTCCTCATTGGAGCAGGCTCTTCGTGCCGCCCTGATCGATGAGATGGCACTCAAGCCGCGCATCGCATTTAGTGCGCTTCGGATTGCTATTACGGGAAGCCATATTTCACCGCCACTCTTTGAATCTATGGAGCTCTTGGGGCGCGATGCTTCATTGGCTCGCTTGGTAATGGCGATCAAATAAGCGGTTTTTAGGCTCAAATTTTCAGGGTATCCTTGGGGCTTACCTTGGGGTATGGGGTAATTGGCAGCCCAGCTGATTCTGGTTCAGCTAGTCTAGGTTCGAGTCCTGGTACCCCAGCGATATTTTTAAAATGTTTCTAGGAAATGATTTCGTTGAACTTTGTGTCAACGCACTCTGGCCCCGTCGTCTAGCGGCCTAGGACTCTGGCTTCTCAAGCCAGCTACGAGGGTTCGAATCCCTTCGGGGCTACTTAGTTTGTACTTACTTGCCTTTATTTACGTGATCAGATAATCGGGCGGCAGTAGCCACCAATGCAGCAGCATGAATACGTCCTGGCTGGCGACCTAATCGTTCCATCGGCCCGCTGATACTTACTGCAGCAATAACTTTATTGTTAGGTCCACGTACTGGCGCAGACACTGATGCAACTCCTACTTCGCGTTCTCCCACAGATTGTGCCCAGCCCCGGCGTCGAACGGCTGACAGGGTTGCAGCAGTGAATTTGGCACTATTTAATCCGCGATGAAGTTTCTCTGGGTCTTCCCATGCAAGCAGAATTTGTGCAGCCGAACCGGCCTGCATTGTGAGGACCGTGCCAACCGGAACTGAATCTCGAAGCCCCGACATTCGTTCTGCAGTGGCAACGCAAATTCTCTGGTCACCTTGGCGACGGTAGAGCTGAGCGCTTTCGCCGGTGGCATCGCGCAGTGCGGCGAGTGCGGGATTGGCAATTGCGAGTAAACGATCTTCACCGGCCGCTGACGCTAATTCACCTGAACGGGCGCCAAGTACAAATCGACCAGCAAAATCGCGTGAAACCATGCGATGAAATTCCAATGCCACAGCAAGGCGGTGAGCGGTAGGACGAGCAATGCCAGTGGCCGCAACTAATTCGGAGAGGGAGTGCGGACCTGATTCCAAAGTCGCCAAAATACGCACGGCTTTGTCTAATACGCCGACTCCGCTATTCTTTCTTTCCACACTCTGATATTGCCATCTCACATTGTGAAATGCAAGTCATAGTGCGAAATTAAATCGAAAGAGGAGATTATGGGAAAGACACTCGCCGAGAAGATCTGGGCAGATCACACTGTTCGTAGCGTTGCGGGCGAACCTGACCTTCTCTACATCGATCTCCACCTCCTTCACGAAGTCACTAGCCCACAAGCATTTGATGGACTTCGCTTAGCTGGCCGCACAGTGCGCCGTACTGATCTCACTATTGCTACCGAAGATCACAACACCCCAACACTGAACATTGATCGGCCCATCGCAGACCCGGTTTCAAAATTGCAGGTCGATACACTTCGCGCTAATTGCAAAGAATTTGGCGTTCGTCTGCATTCACTCGGCGATCTTGACCAAGGAGTTGTTCACGTTGTTGGACCACAGCTCGGAGTCACTCAGCCAGGTATGACAATTGTTTGCGGCGATTCACATACATCCACCCATGGCGCATTTGGCGCACTCGCATTTGGTATTGGAACATCTGAAGTAGAGCATGTTCTCGCCACTCAGACACTTCCTTTGATTCGCCCCAAGACTATGGCGATCAATGTGGAGGGAAAGTTAAAGCCAGGCGTTACATCCAAGGACATTATCTTGGCGATCATTGCCAAGATCGGCACCGGTGGCGGCCAGGGATATGTTTTGGAATATCGCGGCGAAGCTATCCGAAACCTTTCCATGGAAGGTCGCATGACTGTCTGCAATATGTCGATTGAAGCAGGCGCCCGCGCTGGCCTAATCGCACCGGATGAGACCACATTTAATTACGTGAAAAATAAGGCACACGCACCTAAGGGCGCCGAGTGGGATGCTGCGATGGCTTACTGGAAGACACTCTTCTCGGATGCCGATGCCAAGTTCGATCGCGAAATCACAATTAACGCAGATGATCTAGCGCCATTTGTTACGTGGGGCACCAACCCAGGACAAGGCCTTCCGCTTAATTCGAATGTGCCTAATCCAGCTGACATTAGCGATCCAGAAGAGCGCGGTGCCGCAGAACGTGCCTTGACCTATATGGGTCTCACTGCAGGTACTCCACTAAAAGCTATTAAAGTCGACACCATCTTCCTTGGCTCTTGCACAAATGGCCGAATCGAAGATCTGCGCGCAGCTGCTGAAGTATTGAAGGGCAAGAAAGTCTCAGGCACCGTTCGTATGTTGGTTGTTCCGGGTTCTGCTCGAGTTCGCTTAGAAGCGGAAGCGGAAGGTCTCGACAAAGTATTTCTCGATGCCGGAGCCGAATGGCGAAATGCAGGATGCTCGATGTGCCTTGGCATGAATCCTGATCAACTCGCACCAGGGGAGCGCAGCGCATCTACCTCCAACCGTAACTTCGAAGGGCGTCAGGGCAAAGGCGGGCGTACTCACCTAGTGAGCCCACTCGTAGCTGCCGCGACAGCAATTCGCGGAACTCTCTCCTCACCGGCCGATCTCTAAGGGAGCTGACATGGAAAAATTTATTACTCACACAGGTACTGCAGTTCCTCTACAACGCTCAAACGTTGATACCGATCAGATCATTCCTGCGGTGTACTTAAAGCGCGTCACCAAGAGCGGCTTTGAAGATGGCCTCTTTGGCGCTTGGCGCAACGACCCAGAGTTCGTTTTGAATAAGCCAGAGTTCGCCGGTGCAACAGTTTTGGTTGCAGGCGTGGACTTTGGAACTGGCTCCTCTCGCGAGCACGCCGTCTGGGCCCTACAGAACTATGGTTTTAAGGTAGTTCTCTCCTCCCGCTTTGCCGATATTTTCCGCGGCAACTCTCAGAAGGCCGGACTTCTCACCGTTGTTTTGCCACAAGAAGAGATCGAGAAGATCTGGGCAGCAGTCGAATCAGATCCAAAGACAGCTATTACCGTCTCTTTGGAAGATAAGACTGTCTCTTATGGATCTACAACAATTCCATTTGTTATCGATGATTACACCCGCTGGCGTTTGATGGAGGGGCTCGATGACATCGGCCTCACGATGAAAAACATCGATGAAGTCAGTGTTTTTGAAGCCTCACGCGCATCGTTTAAGCCTAAAACTCTTCCAGTTCTCTCTTAATTAATTCGAAGTTGGGGAACTCTCAACTTCGGATTTAGAGTTTTTTACGCATAAAAAGTGAGTTTTTCGCGATCTTCATCAAAACATTAAATTGCGACACACCGCACCAATTAACGCTACTTATTGTTATGCGCGCGTAGATTTCTTATCACGTTAGGCAAAAGTCTAACTTTTACGCGTAAATAAGGGGATTTAATGAACAAGGCCCAGTTCATCGCGTTGTTGGCTCCACACTTTGACAACAACAAGAAGGAAACAGCTCGCGCTGTAGATATCGTTTTCGACACAATCGTTCGCTCAATTTCAAAGGGCGAAGATGTAATGATTAATGATTTCGGTAAGTTTAAGAAGGTTGACCGCGCTGCACGTAAAGGCCGCAACCCATTTACTGGCGAAACCATCCAGATCAAGGCATCAAAGAAGGTTCGCTTCTTGCCAGCTAAGGCTCTCAAGGAAGTTATCTCAGGCGCACGTAAGCTCGAGGCAGCTCCAAAGCCACCTGTAAAGGCAGCTCCAAAGCCAGCGGCAAAGAAAGCTGCTCCAAAGAAGGCAGCTAAGAAAGTCGTGAAGAAGGCAGTAAAGAAGGTTGTTAAGAAGGCAGTAAAGAAGTCAGCACCTAAGAAGGCTGTTAAGAAAGTTGTAAAGAAGAAGAAGTAAAAATTCTTCAAGGGAGGGGGCCAGAAATGGTCCCCTCTTTTTTATTGCCCGCGTAGGCTGGTGACATGTCCGAAATTTTCGTTGCGCCCACTTATGCGCCGCCCACGGGCAAGCCCCTCGGCTCTAACAAATATTGGAAGTTCGGCACTTCGATCCTCATACCAATTTTATTGGCACTCACAAAGCGCGATTGGCGTGGTCGCGAGAATATCCCCGCCAGTGGACCGGCAATCGTTATTTGCAATCACATCTCTTATGTCGACCCATTGGTCTTTGCTCACTTCCTTTACAAGAGCGGTCGCGCGCCCCGATTTATCGGCAAGGAATCTGTCTTTAAAGTTCCAGTTGTTGGGAAGATTATTAGTGGTTCAGGTCAGATACCTGTCGCCCGAGAGAGTAAATATGCTGGCCGAGCACTTGAGCACGCCCGGTCGCTGCTGATCTCAGGGCACTGTCTCGGTGTTTACCCGGAAGGCACCTTGACTCGAGATCCAGAACTCTGGCCACAAATAGCCAAGACAGGAATTGCGCGAATTGCGATAATGACCAAGGCGCCTGTTATCCCGTGTGCCCAATGGGGCGATCAGAACTTAATGCCGCGTTATTCCAACAAGATCGTGCTCTGGAAGCGACATAAAATTTCATTGTGGGCGGGCAAGCCGCTCGATTTCTCTCCGTGGTACGGCAAGGAAGATGATCAGGAAGCGTTGATTGAAGCTACTGCTTATGCGATGAAAGCGATCACCGATATGTTGGAGCAGATGCGGGGCGAGAAGCGACCAGAAGTAATTTTTGATCCACATAACTCGGACTTGCCCAGAATTGGTAACTTCATAAAAGCAGAGAAGTTAAAAGGAAAGAAGAAGAAGTGATGAAGCGTGTAACAGTTCTTGGATCAGGCGCTTGGGGTACGACTATGTCGCAAGTCTTATCTGATGCTGGCCAAGAAGTCTTGATCTGGGGTCGCAACTCCGAAGTTGTGAATGAGATTAATTCAGCACATACCAATAAGAAGTTTCTTGGCGATGTCATCCTCCCCGATAATCTTCGGGCGACCACTGATATTGCCGAAGCTTTCGCTTTTGGCGAAGCAATAGTTTTGGCGATTCCGGCGCAATCACTCCGCGAAAATTTGGCGAATTGGAAACCAAACTTTCCCAAGCATTTGCCAGTGATTAGTACTCTCAAAGGCATTGAAGCGCCCACAAACCTACGAATGTCTGAGGTGGTCGAAGAAGTTCTCGGTATCTCGCTAGAAAATATTGGTCTCATTACTGGCCCCAATTTGGCCGATGAGTTAATCCAACGTCAGCCTGCGGGCGCATCTGGTGCATCTGCAAATAAAGCCATTTCTGATCTCATCATCGATCTTTTCACCACACCTTACTTTCGCGTCTACCCATCTCTAGATCTTGTGGGATGTGAATTGGCAGGAGCAGCTAAGAGCGTTATTGGCATAGCGGTGGGAATTTCCATTGGACTTGGACTGGGTGAGAACACGCAAGCAATGATTATTACCCGCGGCCTTTCCGAAGTCGCACGTTTTGGTCGCGCCTATGGCGCTGATCCGTTAACTTTCTTGGGCCTTGCAGGAATGGGCGATCTAGTTGCTTCATGTGGCTCACCACTTTCGCGCAACCGCACATTTGGTGAACTCATCGGCCGCTCTGGCTCGATGGCAGTTGCACAATCTCAAAATGCCAAAACCGTAGAAGGCGCGGCATCGGCGAAGGCAATTCTTGAATTGGCCCACCGGGTTGGCGTTGAAGTTCCGATCATCGAAGTCGTCTCGGATGTAGTAAATAATTCGCTTGCCCCAAATGCGGCGATGGAACGTCTCATGACGGTGAGCATGAGAGCGGAGATGTAGTGGCCAAAATTAAAGTAGGCATCGTTGCAGGTGGAGCATCGAGCGAGCACGAAGTTTCCTGCATCTCGGCTTCTGGCGTATTAGCAGCGATTGATCGCACAAAATTCGAGCCGATACTTATTGGAATAACTAAATCAGGACAGTGGGTCTTGCCACCAGTCAATCTCGACCTCTCGGTAAAGGGCGGGGCGCTTCCCACAATTTCTGATGCACATCCTCACACCTCGCTAAATGCGATAGCGGTGGATCTACTCTTTCCCGTCCTTCATGGAACTTATGGAGAGGATGGTGCTTTTCAAGCCGAATGCGAGAAAGCGGGAGTTCGATATGTTGGATCGGGCGTTCAAGCAAGTGCTGACGGAATGGATAAATGGATTTCCAAAGGTATTTTTACCCGCCATGGCCTAGCGGTAGCTCAGGGGGTAATAATTCATCGCGAATCTATTTCGGAGGATATCGCTGCAGCAAAGAAATTAACTCTTCCCATTTTTGTGAAGCCAGCAAGTGGTGGATCCAGTCGCGGTACCTCCAAAGTGAAGAATTGGGATCAATTAGAGTCGGCCATAAATGAGGCTTTCGCCTTTGATGAAAAAGTACTGGTAGAGAGTGGAATCATCGGTAAGGAAGTGGAGTGCGCAGTTCTGGAAGTTGATGGAGCGCCCAAGGCATCTCCCGTCGGTGAGATTCGATTTGTGGGCGGCCATGAGTTCTATGATTTTGAAGCTAAATATTTGGATAATTCGACGCAATTAATTATTCCGGCGGAGATTCCCGCCGAAGCTGCGACCAACATTCAAGCATCCGCCATTGCGGCATTTAATGCACTGGGGTGCAAAGGTCTTGCTCGGGTGGATTTCTTCTACTCAGATAAAGGGGAGATCATCATCAATGAGATCAATACGATGCCTGGGTTTACCGCAACATCAGCATTCCCCAAGATGTGGTCGGCAGGCGGAGTCAATTACACCGAGTTGATTACACGGCTAATTGAAGAGGCGTTAAATAATTAGAAGGATGATGTAACAGGGCAGGTCAAGGTGCGCGTGATACCTGGCACGGCTTGGACCTTAGAGAGAATTACGCGACCAAAATCCTCCATCGATGGCGCCTCGGCGCGCATGATGACATCGTATGGACCGGTTACGCCTTCAGCGAGAGTCACGCCAGCTATTGCAGAGATTGCTTGCGAAACACTGGAAGCCTTGCCGACTTCGGTCTGGATGAGAATGTAGGCCTGTACTGACATTTTTCGCTCGATTCTTGGACTTAATGTTCTTGAGGCAAGGTTAGCGCCTCTAGAGTTGGCTGGGAAGTAGTAATTAATTGGACTAAGTTAAAAAAGGGGTAGTGATGGCAACAGAGCGCGAATTACTCGCAGCACTCGCTTCTATTTTCCCCACATCGCATTTACCCGTCGGTATCGGCGATGATGCCGCAGTTCTCCAGCGCCCGGATTCATCTTTGGTCGCCTCTGCTGATATGTCAGTGGAGGAGATACATTTTCGACGAGACTGGTCATCGCTACATGAGATCGGCGCAAAAATTACAGCGGCCAATCTGGCAGATATTTTTGCAATGGGGGCAACTCCGAAATATCTCTTAGTGACGGCTGCGCTTCCCAAGAACTTTTCGGTTTCAGAATTAGAAGAACTCGCTCGAGGAATTAAAGCTGAAGCAGATTTAGTGGGAGCGATCGTCGTTGGTGGAGATCTCTCCTCATCTGAAAAACTAGTTCTCTCCATTACTGCGCTCGGGGAGGTGGTGAGGCCAGTTCTTCGTTCAGGGGCCAAGATAGGCGACCGGGTTTATCTATCATCATTAACCGGCGCATCCGCAGCAGGTTTAGCCCAATTAGAGGCGACCAAGGAATGTCACCCAAAATTTATTGCCAAGCATAAGAAACCGACGCTTGATTATGAAAGCGCTAAGAATTTTGCCAGCGCGCATTCGATGTGTGATACCAGCGATGGTTTGATTGCAGATCTTGGAGATATCGCTGAGGCATCTCAAGTGAAAATAGTGGTGGATTACAAAATGTTGGCAGCTGCGCCGGGATTTGCTGAACTACGCGAATGCGCTAACTCCCTTGGTATCGATGTAGCCCAGTGGATTTTGGGAGGTGGCGAAGATCATCGATTTGTAGCGACATCGGTGGATCCAATTCCGGGAGCCGTGGAGATCGGTTTGGTGAGCAGCGGCCAAGGCGTGGAGATCCTAAATTTTGACGGAGAGTTGCCTTCGGGCTTCCGCCACTTTAAATAGAAATAAAAAAAGACCCGAGAAATTAATCCCGGGCCTTTATGTAAAAATTAAGAAAATTACTTAGCGAGCGACTTTGCCAGCCTTCAGGCAGGAAGAGCAGACATTCTGGCGCTTAGGTGTTCCACCTACGAGAGTGCGCACGCGCTGGATATTTGGATTCCAACGGCGGCGAGTCTTGCGCATGGAGTGGGAGACTTTATTGCCGAAGCTAGGTCCTTTTCCGCATACATCGCAGTTTGAGGCCATGGTGAACTCCCTTAAATCTTGAAACTGATGAATTTCATCGCGTTAAGCCCCGAAGGTTACCTCCTCACTGGGCTTAAATGCCAATCCACGCTTATGACCCCGCAAGCAGGGAAGATAGGCCCATGGCAGATCTAGGCACCTCACTTAAAGCGATCGTGGGGGATCGCACTGCCATTGCCCTGCAGAAAGCCTTTGGTATGGCGACAGTCGGCGATCTCCTTCGCCACTATCCGCGCCGACATCTCGTGCGGGGGGAACTGACAGATATCGGCGCGCTCATGGAAGGTGATGAAGTAACAGTTCTGGCTGAAATCCAAGCAGTGAAGTTGCGTCATGCAAATGGGCGAAAGATTTTGGAAGCAATCATTGGTGATGGCAAGAACTCGATGTCGATTACTTTCTTTAACCAAGCTTGGCGCGAGAAAGAATTAAAAGTCGGTCGCTCGGGAATGTTTGCCGGCAAAGTGGGATCCTTTAATAGCAAGCGACAATTGGCTCACCCTGATTACCAATTGATTCCCGATGGCGATGATGTCGATGCGGCCATTGCCGAATTCGCAGGAAAATTCATCCCGGTCTATCCCGCCGTCTCCAAAATGCCCTCATGGAAAATCGAACAATGCGTCACTTTGGCGCTGGATTCACTCGACGAAATTCCTGATTACCTGCCTACTGCAACGGCGGATGAGTTTGGATATCCATCGCTCACCGATGCGCTCACCCATATTCATCAGCCTGAAAGTCGCGAGCAGGCAGAGATTGCGCGGGAGCGATTGACCTTTGATGAGGCGCTACTCCTGCAATTGGTATTGGGTCAACGTCGCGCAGAAATTCGAGCACAACAAGCAACTCCGAGAGCGATTATCACTGATGGCGTCGTGGCCGCATTCGAAAAACAATTGCCTTTTACTTATACCGATGGCCAGAACGAAGTAAATGCTGAAATTGAAGCCGATATGAAAGAGCCACATCCGATGCATCGCTTGCTCCAAGGCGAAGTCGGATCAGGTAAAACTGTTATTGCACTTCGTGCGATGCTCTCGGTTATTGATTCAGGTGGCCAGGGCGCGCTCTTGGCACCGACTGAAGTGCTTGCTGGTCAACACTTTCAGACGATTACAAAATTATTGGGGTCACTAGCCGATCATGGAACTTTGCAAGGAGGCGCACTTGGGACTCAAGTTGCACTTTTGACTGGATCAATGAGCGCTGCCCAAAAGAAAGAAGTTCTGAGTCGAATTGCTAATGGCCAGGCGGGAATTGTTATTGGCACTCATGCCCTTCTCAGCAGCGGCGTGGAATTTAAGGATTTAGGGCTAGTGGTGGTCGATGAACAACACCGCTTCGGCGTAGAGCAACGAGATGCGCTTCGTGGAAAAGCAAAGTTGCCGCCCCATCTCTTAGTGATGACTGCAACCCCAATCCCGCGAACAGTGGCCATGACAATATTTGGTGATCTCGATATCTCCACTTTGCGCCAGCTTCCATCTGGGCGCTCACCAATTACTACTCACGTGATTCCGGTAAAAGAAAAACCACATTATTTAGATCGTGCCTGGGCCCGCATTAAAGAAGAAGTGGCAAAGGGACACCAGGCCTACATCGTGGCTCCCCGGATTGTTGCGGGTGAAGTCGACGATAGAAAAGTGAAGTTGACCGATGCTGATCGCGAGATGGCGAAATTAATGGGCGATAATCTTGGGGGAGAAGAGCTTTCGGGTGAAGGAATGATGACTTCGGTGGAAGAGCTTGCTCCTGAATTAGCAATGGGAGCGCTGAAAGGAATAAAGATCGCGCCATTGCATGGGCGTCAATCATCTGATCTCAAAGAGGAGACGATGAAAGCTTTTACTGAGAAAAAGATTGATGTTTTAGTCTCCACGACCGTGATTGAAGTAGGTGTGGATGTTCCCAACGCCTCAATGATGGTGATTATGGATGCGGATCGATTTGGCGTGTCACAACTCCATCAGTTGCGTGGTCGAGTTGGACGTGGGTCTGTACCGGGCTTGTGTTTATTGGTAAGTGGTGCGGCAGAGGATTCTCCTGCTATGGAACGACTAAACGCTGTCGCCTCGACCCTTGATGGATTTGAATTGTCTCGGATCGACCTTGATCAACGTCGAGAGGGCGATGTTCTCGGACGCGCCCAGTCCGGCACTCGCTCTCATTTGAGATTGCTTCGGGTGTTGCGTGATGAGCATTTGATTGAGAAAGCGCAGAGCGTTGCTCGTTCATTTATCGAAGCAGATTTCACTTTGGCTAAATATCCAGAGTTGGCGAAGGAAGTGGGAGCCCTCAAAGCAGAGGAAAGTGCTGCATTTATGGATAAGGGCTAAAATTCATTTATGCGCATTATTGCCGGATCGAGCAAGGGGAAAACACTCTTCTCGCCACCGCTGACCACACGTCCCACTTCGGATAGAGCGCGGGAAGGACTCTTTTCATCATTGGATTCAGCATTCGGTGGAATGGAAGGTTTGGCATTTCTCGATCTCTTTGCCGGATCAGGCGCAGTGGGAGTGGAAGCTCTCTCCAGAGGTGGGCGAGAAGTCATCGCCGTAGAACAGCATGCTCCAACTTCTGCAGTAGCGATCAAGAATTTTGAATTGGTAAATAATCCAGCAGGTAAATTCACTGTTGTTACTGCGCCCGCCGCGCGTTACCTATCAACACCGCATGCCGAAGGTTTCGACATAATTTTTATGGATCCTCCTTATGAATTATCAAATGCAGAAATTGAATCAATGTTGCTCAGCATTCACATCAATGGATTGCTGAAGGAGAATGGATTGATAGCAATCGAACGCCGAAGCAAGGCCTCACCCTTTTCGTGGTCACCCGCATTCGAGCTCGAGAAAGTACGCTCATATGGGCAGGGAAGTATCTTCTACGGCGGCCGACCTGTTACGGTTTTGCCGTGAAACACGTTCTCTGTCCAGGGTCTTTTGATCCCATCACCTTTGGGCACCTCGACATCATTGAGCGCGCTTCCACCCTCTTTGATCGCGTGACAATCGCAGTGCTTGTGAATAAAACCAAGAAATCTCTCTTCACCGTGGAGGAGCGGATGGAGATGATCTCTGAAGTAACTCGGCAATATCCCAATGTAACTGTGGATTCTTGGTCGGGACTTTTGGTGGATTACTGCAAAGCCAATGGAGTCGATGCCATCGTTAAAGGCTTACGTGCTGTCACCGACTTTGATTACGAGCTTCAGATGTCACAGATCAATCTTCAGCTCCAAGGTATCGAAACGCTCTTTATGTCGACCGCCCCTGCTCACTCATTCCTTTCCTCATCCCTCGTTAAAGAAATTGCTAGCCATGGAGGCGATGTCTCCAGTTATATTCCTGCGCCACTACTTGGACGCTTATCCAAGCGTTTAGCTGAATAGAGATAGAGGTTCATAATGGACGTTATTGAAAATGTACAAGCTGCCATCACCATGGTGGAAGAAGCTCGTGGCGTTCCACTTTCTGCCAGTTGTGTATTGCACCGCGGAGAACTTCTAGAAATATTATCGACGGCGCAAAAGTCATTTCCATCTGATTTAGATCGGGCGCAAGAAATTTTACGTAAGTATGACGAGATCATTGAGGAAGCTCGACAGAACGCGGATGCACAGATTGCGATGGCTCGGGAAGAGGTCGCATCAATGGTTGCTCAGACAGAGATTGTGGCCGCAGCACGTAAAGAAGCCCAACGCATCTTGGATGAAGTTGAATTAGAAGCAAAGCACCAGCGCGATGAGATCGATTCCTATATTGACTCACGACTTGCGACTCTTGAAGTCATTCTCAATAAGACGCTCGATGTTGTTAATCGTGGTCGCGAGAAGCTTGGTGGCGTCGAGACCAAGCACGCACTTTCTGATCTCGCTGACAACTAGTAGTTATCGATGAGTCTCACACCATTTATTTATAGCGCCCATGATCTTCCACGGCGCGCAGGGGAAATTCGTCAAGTTTCCTTGGAGATTGATGAACATGAAGAACTCGGCTTTGAAGTCTTAGCTATTGCAAAGGATGAGCCCATCGATATCGAGATGACGCTGCAATCAGTCGATGAAGGAGTTCTGGTCACTGCCACAGTGCAATCGGTGGCTATTGGCGAATGCGGTCGCTGTCTTGATCCGGTTGAGATTGATGTGGATGAGAAATTCATGGAGCTCTACGAATATGACGTAGATCCTCGACAAGCTCGTAAGGCAGATAAGAAAAAGAAGAAGGCAGATAAGCCGGAAGAGCTCTCTGAGGAAGATGATGAAGTGCGCCATATGGTTGGCGAATTAATCGACCTCGAAGGTCCTATTCGCGATGCCATCATCCTCAATCTTCCGATTAACCCCCTCTGTAGCGCTGATTGCCTGGGGCTCTGCCCAGAGTGCGGGGCCAAATGGAGCGAGCTGCCCGAGGATCATGCTCATGATGTGATCGATGCCCGTTGGGCCGCTCTCCAAGCGCTGAAAGAGTTGAATTTGCCCGAAAACGGGGGATGAGGGATACTTCAACCCTGAAAGCGAGCCCGAGTGGGCTTGTATTTCTTTAATAAGTTAAAGAAATTTTTAGCAAGAGGAGCACATCATGCCGGTCCCAAAGCGAAAGCTCTCCCGTTCGCGTACCCGCCATCGCCGTAGCTCATGGAAAACAACTGTTGCGCCAATTGCTACTTGCGGTCAGTGCCAGTCACCAAAGCTCCAACACACAGCGTGCCCAACATGTGGCACCTACAACAGCCGTCAAGTTCTCTCTGTTTAATTAACAGTTAATAAGAGGTATCACTCTGTACTCTCGACTTAACCAATCACTCGGCGCCACGGTTAAGGATGAGTTACTAGAACTCGCACTTACTCACCGTTCATTTGCTTATGAATCGGGTGGAATTCCCACCAACGAACGCTTGGAATTTTTAGGCGATAGCGTTCTCGGGCTCGTTGTTACCGAAGAGCTCTACATCCATTTTCCCGATCTCGACGAATCACGTCTCTCACCACTGCGTTCTGGCGTAGTAAATATGCGCGCGCTCGCAGATCTCGCTCGCCAACTTCACCTCGGTGAATACCTTCGAATCGGTAAAGGCGAAGAGTCCACTAATGGGCGCGATAAGAATTCAATACTTGCTGACACTCTGGAAGCCCTAGTGGGAGCAATTTATTTACAACATGGATTTATTAAGACTTCGGAGATTATTCTGGAATGGTTCAAGCCACTTATTACTAGCGCTAACGAGCAGGGAATTGGGCTCGATGGAAAGACCGCTCTGCAAGAGCTAGTTGCATCCAAGAGCCTTGGCGCACCCGAATATGTAGTTGAAGAATCTGGTCCCGATCACGATAAGAGTTTTACCGCAGTCGCTGTCGTGGCAGGGGAGCGATTTGAGATGGGCCATGGAAAGAGTAAGCGGGAAGCCGAACAAGCCGCAGCAAAATTGGCATATGAGGTTCTTAACTCTCGAAAGTAGCGCCACACGCCCCTTCGGCAAGTAAATCTGAGCCTAGATTTCAGATAGGTTCTCCCTGTGTATTTGAAAAGTATGACGCTCAAGGGCTTTAAGTCCTTCGCCTCATCGACCACGCTCAATTTCGAGCCTGGCATTACCTGCGTCGTCGGCCCTAACGGTTCTGGAAAATCCAACGTGGTCGATGCCCTCTCCTGGGTTATGGGTGAGCAAGGCGCCAAATCGCTACGTGGCGGCAAGATGGAAGATGTTATTTTCGCTGGAACATCTGGCCGTGCCCCCCTCGGTCGCGCAGAAGTATCTGTGACGATTGATAACACATCAGGTGTTTTGCCGATCGATTTCACTGAAGTCACTATCACGCGAATTCTTTTCCGCAATGGCGCATCTGAATATCAACTCAATGGCGACACCACCCGACTACTCGACATTCAAGAACTACTCAGCGATAGCGGTATCGGTCGCGAGATGCACGTAATCGTTGGACAAGGCCAGCTCGATGCAATTTTGCTCGCAAATCCAGAGGAGCGTCGGGCATTCATCGAAGAAGCTGCTGGAGTTTTGAAGCACCGCAAGCGGAAAGAGAAGGCAATTCGCAAGCTCGATTCGATGCAGGCGAATCTTGCTCGTATTCAAGACCTCACCGTTGAACTTCGCCGCCAACTCAAGCCACTCGGCAAGCAAGCTGAAGTTGCTCGTAAAGCTTCTGTCATTCAATCCGATGTTCGTGATTCACGCTTGCGTATCTTGGCTGATGATCTTTTACAGCTTCGATCTACCCAAGATGCAGAAGTTGCGGATGAGACTTCGCTTCGCCTTCGTCGCGATGAGGTAGAGAAAGCGCTCAATCAATCACGCGCTCGCGAAGAAGAGATCGACCGAGTCACAGCGGAGGAGAGCCCGCTTCTTGTTGCTGCTCAAGAGAATTACTACAAACTCACCGCTCAACGGGAAAAATTCCGCGGTGTGCAAAATCTTTCATCAGAGCGTGCCCGGTTCCTCTCGGAAGAGGCGGAAGAAGCGAGATCAAGTGGTCGCGATCCGGAAGCTATGGAATCGGAAGCAAAGGTATTGCGTGAAGAAGAGCGCGGCCTTGCTAGTGAAGTAACGATCTCCTCAACTGCTCTGTCGGCCCAATCAGTTGAGCTCAAAAGAATCGAAGAACAACTTCTACAAGAAGAAAACGCCGTCTCCGCCGCACTTCGCGCAATTGCTGATCAGCGAGAAGGAACTGCCCGCCAAGAAGGCCATATCAATGGACTTCGCTCTCGCATCGATGCCACAAACGCTGAGACAACTCGTCTGACTAATTCTCGTGATGCAGCGGCCGCAAGACTTCGATCCTTCCAAGAGGAGTACGCACTTCTCGAAACTCAAATTGCTAGCTTGGATGCATCTGAGCCTGGCCTTGATTCTGAATTTGAAAATGCAAAGAACGCACTTGCCACAGTAACTGCTGAGCATGTTGCACTTCTTGAAAAGGAGCGAGAAGCAGAGCGCTCCCGATCTGGACTAGAGGCTCGACTTCGCGCACTTCAAGAATCACTCGAACATCGCGATGGTTCAGAAGCACTTATCGGAGGACGTGGGGGAGTGCAAGTTCGCGGACGTCTCGCCTCATTGATCAACGTCACCAACGGTTGGGAAGCTGCAGTAGCAGCAGCGCTCGGACCGCTCTCTGACTCAGTTGTTGTCGCTAGCGTTTCCAATGCAGTTTCTGCTCTCACCATGTTGAAGAGTGAATCTGCTGGACAATCAGAGATCCTGGTCATTGATCAGAACAATGAAATGGCGCGTTCTAGTCGCACAATTCCAGCTGGATTCACCGCTCTTGCGAGCTTGGTTTCCTCCACTGAAATCTCATCAGTTATGCAGAACTTGCTCGCAGGTTTTGTGGCTGTTGAAAATTTGCAAGAAGCGCAGCGTGCACTTGAAGCCGATGCCTCCTGTATTGCGGTCACCCGTGATGGAGATGTCCTCAGTCGAATTCGCGTTCGCGGTGGCTCTACCGGCAATAATTCTGCGATCGAAATCTCTGCCATGGTGGAGAAAGCACAAACCCAACTCAATGAAATTATTGTTACCTGCGATCGTTTAAAGTTCGAGCTTGTTCGTGCAGAAGAAGAGATGAACTCCCGTAAGAACACCTACGAAATAGCGCTCTCCAAGCTCAATGACTCTGATGCAAAGATGTCTGGCCTGGCCGAACAGATGGCTGTCGCCGGACAAAATGTGAAGAGCGCGCAAGCAGAAGTAGATCGCGTGACCGCATCGCTCACAGAAGCGACAGAACAACGCGCCAATGATGAGCGGGATTTATCTGCCGCGATTGCCCAATTTGAATCGCAACAAGAGCCAACAGAGCCAGATCTCACACATCTGGAAGACCTTCGCTCAAAAGTCTCTGCTGCCCGTTCGCTGGAAGTTGAAGCGCGACTTGAACTTCGCACTTTAGAAGAGCGCCTGACAGCACTTGCAGCTCGCGCACTATCACTGGAGCAATCAGCAATTCATGAACGCGAATCAGCTACACGCGCAGTCTCTCGGCGGGAACAACGCGCCGTGGCCGCCCTTACCGCTCAAGCTGTGGCAGATGCCGCTTATGAAGCACTCATTCAAATTGAAGTCTCAATCTCTAAAGCAGCAGCAGAACGCGAGCGACTAGAAATTTCACGTTCTGATCGTGAAGGCGAAATTCTCTCCGTCCGCGCCAGGGCGCGTGAGCTCACAACCGAACTTGATGCACTGACCTCTAGCGTTCACCGCGATGAGATTGCTCGCGCAGAACAACGCCTACGGATCGAGCAACTTGAAGTTCGCGCAGTTGAAGAATTGGGCGTCGATGTCGCCACGCTCGTCAATGAATACGGCCCATCAAATGATGTCCCAACATTTGTTGAAGATGAGGAAGGTAATTTTGTTCCTGGCGAATTGATTCCTTATCGCCGCGATCAGCAAGAGAAGCGTCTGGCACAAGCAGAGCGCTCACTAGTTCTTCTCGGCAAGATCAACCCACTCGCACTCGAGGAATACACCTCACTTGAAGAGCGTCTGCGTTACTTGGCTGAGCAGCTTGAAGATCTCAAGAAAACCAAGCGCGATCTGCTCGACATCATTAAAGAAGTTGACGACAAAGTGCAACAGATCTTCAAAGATGCCTATGACGATGTTGCGCGCGAGTTCGAAACCATCTTTGCGCGTCTCTTCCCAGGTGGCGATGGCCGCTTGATCATGACCAACCCAGAAGATTTGATGAACGCTGGCGTTGATGTGGAAGCACGTCCACCAGGAAAGCGCGTTAAGCGATTGTCACTTCTCTCCGGTGGCGAGCGTTCACTCGTTGCAGTTGCACTCCTCGTAGCCATCTTTAAAGCTCGTCCAAGTCCGTTCTATGTAATGGATGAAGTGGAAGCGGCGCTCGATGACTCAAACCTCAGCCGCCTACTTGGAGTATTTGAAGAACTGCGCGAGAAGTCTCAGCTGATCGTTATTACTCACCAAAAGCGCACCATGGAGATTGCAGATGCGCTTTATGGCGTCACGATGCGCGGAGATGGAGTATCAGAAGTGATCTCTCAGCGTCTGCGCGACACCGAAACTGTCTCCTAATTTAGCGATCTCTAATGGCGCTCTTTAGCAAACTCTTCTCCAAACTCCGCGGTGGGTCACCGTCATCTGCGGATTGGGAAGAGATTGAACGCTCATTGATTGAATCTGATTTAGGTGCAACAAATTCCGCCGAAATTATTGCGTTGGCCAAGAAAGTAAAAGCAGATGAGATTGAGCAATCTGTTTCTGAAGCACTCACGGGTTGGTTGAGCCGCGCTCCTCGATCTTTGGCATCGCACCCCGAGCGGATCACCACGGTATTGGTTGTCGGCGTTAATGGCACTGGCAAGACAACATCCTCTGCCAAATTAGTCTCACTGTTGAAATCCCAAAATAGGAAGATTGTTTTAGGTGCAGCTGATACTTTTCGCGCGGCGGCGATTGAACAATTACAGACCTGGGGTGAACGCCTAGATGTTCCGGTTGTTGCAGGAGTGGCGAATGGAGATCCGGCATCGGTTGCATTTGACGCAGCGACAAAGGCAAAGGGCGATGGCGCTGATTATTTAATTATTGATACAGCAGGGCGACTGCATACAAAATCAGGGCTAATGGATGAGCTCGGAAAAGTTCGCCGAGTGATTGAAAAAGTAACTCCAGTCGATGAAGTTCTCCTCGTTGTCGATGCCACCACGGGTCAAAATGGAATTGCGCAAGCGAAAACCTTTATTGAAAGTGTGGCCGTCACTGGTCTGATCCTGACCAAAATGGATGGCTCGGCCAAGGGCGGTATTGCTCTCGCCATTGAGCGCGAGACTGGCCTGCCCGTGAAATTTGTGGGCACCGGGGAGGGCGCAGGGGATTTTGCCCCCTTCGATTCCACCGCCTACGTGAATGGCTTAACACAGTCTTAACACAACGCCCCAAAGTGTGACCTGACCGAAATACTTCCCTCGATCACCTGTAACTCCGCCTAGAGAAGGTTCACCTATCTCAATGGGGAGAGTTCGACTTATCTTGAACTAAATACTTGAACTCAATTGGAGTAAATAATGCATTTTGATACAGGAGATACCGCTTGGATCTTGGTCGCTGCGGCCTTGGTTCTGCTAATGACGCCCGGCCTCGCCTTTTTCTATGGTGGAATGGTTCGCGGCAAGAATGTGCTCGGCATGCTCGCCCAGAATTACGTCACCATGGGAATCGTTAGCGTTCTCTGGATTACTGGCGTTTACAGCCTCGCTTTTAGCGGCAAAGGAAAGTTCATTGGTGATTTCCACCAATTCGGACTAAATCACATCTGGCAGCAGGCAACTGGTTTTGAATCGCTGACGATCCCCCCACTCGTCTTTTGCGCATTCCAATTGATGTTCGCCATCATCACTCCAGCACTAATCACTGGTGCTAGCGCAGATCGTCTGAAGTTTGGTTCATGGGCGGTATTCACTGGGATCTGGTTGGTAATTGTTTATGCACCAATCGCTCACTGGGTCTTCTCTCCAAGTGGCTGGTTATACAAACTCGGTGCACTCGACTTTGCTGGCGGAACCGTTGTTCACGCAAATGCTGGCGCAGCTGCACTCGCATTGATTCTTGTCATTGGCAAGCGTCGTGGATGGCCAAAGGAGCGGATGCGTCCTCACAATCTTCCATTCGTACTACTTGGTGCCGGTCTTCTCTGGTTCGGGTGGTTTGGATTTAACGCTGGCTCAGCTTTAGGTGCAAATACACTTTCAGCTTTCGCATTCGTTAATACCAATACTGCAACTGGCGCAGCGCTCCTCGGTTGGTTAATCACCGAGAAGTTCCGTGACGGTCATGCAACAACCCTTGGCGCAGCCTCTGGCGCAGTCGCCGGTCTTGTAGCAATCACACCTGCTTGCGGATTTGTTAGCCCAATGGGTTCAATCGCAATTGGCTTTGCTGCAGGAATCATCTGCTGTTTAGCGACTGGCCTCAAGAACATCTTTAAGTTCGACGATGCCCTCGATGTCGTTGGCGTTCACCTCGTCGGCGGCGTACTCGGCGCATTGTTGATCGGTTTCTTTGGAACCAAGGTGGTCAACGGAGCTGGTGCAAATGGCTTCTTCTATAACGGTGGATGGACCCTATTAGGGCATGAAGCTGTTGCAGTAGGTGCCACTGTCGGTTACTCCTTCGTTGTCACTTACCTCCTCGCATTGATCCTGCATAAGACGATCGGATTGCGCGTTAATGAGGATGCAGAATATGCCGGCCTCGATCTCTCTCAGCATGCAGAAAGTGCATATGAGAACCTCACCTATAGCAGCACCTCATCTCTAACCGGATTGACGGGAGTACAGAAATGAAACTCATTACAGCGATCATCAAGCCATTTAAGTTAGATGATGTGAAATCTGCACTAGAAGCGTATGGAATCACTGGAATGACAGTGTCGGAGGCCAGTGGTTTTGGTCGCCAGCGCGGTCATACTGAGGTTTATCGTGGAGCTGAATACACCGTTGATCTAGTACCAAAGGTTCGCCTGGAAGTACTTGTTGATTCCAAAGAAGCGGATGCAGTAATCGACACAATCGTTAAGGCAGCGTCAACTGGATCAATTGGAGACGGAAAAGTTTGGTCTACACCTGTAGATAGCATCGTTCGAGTTCGCACTGGCGAACGTGGAGTAGATGCCATTTAATCAGTAGGCTTAAAACATGGGGACCCGAGAGCGACGTGAACGTTCTGATCTGAACGATCGCGAACTCTCGGGTCTTTTTCATGCAGCCATTAGCTCGCATGTGGAGAATGTAGATTCGATCGCGCTTGCAGCAGTAGGCGGCTATGGCCGTGGTGAATTATCTCCGGGCTCAGATCTAGATCTCCTCATCATTCATGATGGCAGTACCAGTGCCGAAAAACTTCAAGAATTTGTCAACGCACTTCTCTACCCATTGTGGGATGCGGGCAAGGCGGTTGATCATTCTGTTCGAACTCGCGCAGAGACACGTGAAATTGCGGATGAAGATATTCGAGTACTACAGGGTTTGCTCGATATTCGATATATCGCCGGAAACCAAGATTTGGTCGCAGCTGTCGGCGATGATGCTTTAGAAGATTGGCGTAAGAACTACAAACGAAATCTTCCGAAGTTGCGAGCATCTGTCCAAGAACGAGCTGCGCGATCTGGCGAACTTGCATTCCTCTTGGAGCCCGACCTCAAAGAGGCGCGAGGTGGATTGCGCGATGTACATGCCCTGCGAGCGATTGCCACAAGTGGCGTTGTCTCCGTTGCGTTAGATCGAGTGGCGCGTGCTGAATTAGTACTCTCCAACGTTCGAGATGCACTTCACGATCAGACTGGCCGCAACCGGGATCAATTATTACTACCTGAACAAGATCGGGTTGCTGCTCTCTTAGATTATTCAGATGCTGATGCCTTAATGCTCGATGTAGCCAAAGCAGCTCGCTCGGTGGATTACGTAATGGATCTGACATGGAACAGAATTGATGAAGGTAAGCCTCGTTCCTTTTTTAAGCGAGAGAAATCCGAAGTTGTCGGCAAAGGGCTCGTGACTAGTGGGCGAGAAGTTGAAATTGCAGATGAACATGAGATCGCCAATGATCCCGGTCTTGGATTGCGCGCAGCAGCGATCGCTGCCCAAAAAGGGTTGCCAATCTCGATTGAGAGTTGTATCGCTTTGGCCGAGAATTTCTCTCCGATCGCGGTGCCATGGCCGCGACAGTCTCGGGAAGATCTCGTTGCATTGATCGGTGCCGGATCTTCAATGATTCGAGTTTTTGAAGCGTTGGACCAAGAGAGCTTGATCGCAAAGTGGATTCCTGAATGGGAGCATGTTCGATTTTTGCCACAGCGCAATGTTCTCCATCGCCATACTGTGGATCGCCATATGTTAGAGACGGCTGTTCGAGCCTCGCTTCTCACACGTACCGTTCATCGCCCCGACCTCCTCCTGATTGCAGCTCTACTTCACGATATAGGCAAAGGATTTCCCAATAAGGATCACTCTGAATATGGCGAGGAGTTGATTGCTTCGGTAGGAGAACGATTGGGATTTTCTTCAGCTGATACTGCGACCCTGGCACTTTTAGTGAAACACCATCTCTTACTCTCCTCGGTTGCCACGCGTCGTGATCTTGATGATCCAGAAACCATAAATTTTGTGGTGGGTGCCATTGATTCACCGGAAACTTTAGAAATATTGCATGCCCTCTCCATCGCTGATGGGGAAGCAACCGGGCGAGCTGCATGGAGTGATTGGAAAGCCGGTCTGGTTTCAGATCTGGTGAGTAGATGTCTGGCAGCAATGTCGGGCATCAAGCCTGCGTCCAAGCCCGAATTGACCGAGGAGCAATTGCGAAAGCTATCCACCAAAGAATTAGATGTTTCGATTACTCCGGGGGAGAGTACATATGAAATTGAAATTCTCGCACCTGATCAAGTAGGGCTACTGGCAGCTGTAGCTGGCGTCTTTAGTATTTCCCGAATGGATGTCCGTTCTGCTCGAACGCGAACTCACCAAGATTTTGTTCTGATGAAATGGAATGTGGCGCTCGACGCTAATGCACCGCTGCCTGAACGTGATCGCTTTATTGAACTTCTCAAAAAAGCACTGGATGGCGAAATTGACTTAAATCGAAAAATTGATGATCGCATTGATACCTATCGCAAATATCCTGGCATTCCGGTCCCGCCGCCTGTGGTTACGGCGACAAATGACATAGCCACCAAAGCAACCGTTATTGAAGTTCGGATGCATGATCGTCCGGGCGTTCTCTATACGGTGGCAAAAGCAATCACTCGATTTGGCGTAGATATTAATTCCGCGATCGTTGCGACTTTAGGCGCAGAAGCATTTGATACTTTGTATGTGAGTGATCTCAATGGGGAAGCCCTGGATGAAGGGCGCGCGAAACTCCTAGCGGCCCAAGTCGAAAAGTTTTTATTGACCCAGTAGCCTTGCCGCGTGTTCGACTCCCTCTCCGCCAAGTTTGCTAGCGCATTCACCTCTCTGCGTGGGCGCGGGCGAATTAAGGCGAGCGACCTCGATGAGATTCTCGGCGAAATTCGCGCTGCGCTCCTTGATTCAGATGTAGCTATTTCAGTAGCCGATGGATTTATTGCCCGCATCAAAGATCGAGTTTCACCAACGTTGGATGAAATTAATAAGAGTACAAATCCATCGCAATCCATTTTTACGGTCGTTAACGAAGAGTTAGTCGCAATTCTTGGCGGGAGTGCCCGCCGAATTAGATTGGCGAAGAAGCCACCTACCGTCATTCTCCTTACTGGACTTCAAGGTGCAGGTAAGACAACTCTTGCCGGCAAGCTCGCCAAATATTTAAAGGATCAAGGCAACACTCCACTTCTCATTGCTTCAGATCTCCAGCGCCCAAATGCGGTCACGCAATTACAAGTTGTAGGTAAGTCTGTGGGAGTTCCAGTCTTTGCTCCCGAAGCGGGCAATGGAGTTGGCGATCCAGTACGTGTTGCAAAAGATGGCTTGAAATTCGCGGAAGATAAATTGCATAACATCGTCATTGTCGATACCGCAGGTCGCCTCGGTATTGATGCAGAGATGATGCAACAAGTTATCCGGATTCGAGATGCAGTTTCACCGGATGAAATTCTCTTTGTTGTGGATGCAATGATTGGCCAAGATGCGGTGCGCACTGCTCAGGCATTTAATGAAGGCGTGGGCTTTGATGCGGTAGTTCTCACAAAACTCGATGGCGATGCCCGCGGTGGCGCAGCGCTCTCCATCACTGAAATCACCGGCAAGCCAATTATGTTTGCCTCAACTGGCGAGAAACTTGGCGATTTTGATCTCTTCTATCCCGATCGAATGGCCTCTCGAATTCTTGGTCTTGGTGATGTCCAGACCTTAGCCGAACAAGCCAAGAACGCTTTTGATGGAGATGCGGCAGAGAAGTTAGAGAAGAAGTTTGCGAGCGGGGAGGATTTCACGCTCGATGATTTCCTTGAGCAATTACAAGCGATGAAAAAAATGGGCTCTATGACCAAGTTGCTCGGAATGCTTCCAGGAGCAAATTCAGGGGCCATGAAGAAACAGATTGATTCCTTTGATGATGCCGAACTTGTTCGCACTCAGGCCATTGTTCAATCGATGACTCCAGCCGAGCGATCTAATACAAATTTATTGAATGGATCTCGTCGTGCGCGCATTGCACAGGGAAGTGGCCGCCAAGTCTCAGAAGTGAATTCATTGGTCGAGCGCTTTACTGGCGCCCAGAAGATGATGAAAGCGATGCGATCAGGTAAAGGAATGCCAGGGGGAATGCAGTTGCCGCCAGGTATGGCCCTTCCGGGAGGTATGCCAAATATGGGTGCTCCTTCTCCAAAAATTGCGCCTCCGAAGAAGAAATCTCGCTCCGGAAATCCTGCCAAACGGGCAGTTGAAGAGAGCTAATCTCCCAATTTGGGATCGAGGCTTCAAGATGGCAAGATTGGCCTCCTGTCTAGGGGCCCTCTACCCCTTAGCCCAGACCCATAAACAATGGAATGACCGATAAGCAACGCTCCCACTGTTGTGAATTAGTTAGACCGAACATTCAAGGAGAAAGCCTTCGTGGCCGTAAAAATTAAACTCATGCGTCTCGGCAAGATTCGCACACCTCATTACCGTATCGTCGTTGCAGATGCTCGCGTAGCTCGTAACGGTCGCGCAATTGAAGAGATCGGTCGTTACTCACCAATCTCAGAGCCTTCATTTATTGAAGTTAACTCAGATCGCGCGCAGTACTGGCTCGGCGTTGGTGCACAACCAACCGAAGCCGTTGAGGCGCTATTTAAGATCACCGGTGACTGGCAGAAAGCTAAGGGCCTTCCAGGAACTGAAGGAACATTGAAGAAGATCGCACCAAAGGTTGATAAGCGCGTTGCATACGAAGCTGCAGTCAAAGATGCGATGAATGAGCCAGCAGATGGCGCCACAACAATGAAGAAGAAGGCTGCAGATAAGTTAGCTGCAAAGGCCAACCCAGTTGTTGAAGAGGCTGTTGTTGAGACACCAGTAGCAGAGGCACCAGTTGCTGAAGTTGTTGAAGAAGCAGCTCCAGAAGCCGCAGTTGAAGCACCAGTTGCTGACGCTGTCGCCGAAGAAAGCGCAGCTGAATAATTATGATCGATGAGGCGCTCGAACACCTCGTCAAAGGCATCGTCGATAATCCAGAAGATGTTGTGATCACGGAGAAGAACCATCGCCGTGGTACCACTCTTGAAGTACGGGTTAATCCAGATGACATCGGCAAAGTTATCGGCCGCAATGGTCGCACTGCACGTGCACTTCGCACAGTTGTAAGCGCGCTCGCTGGTCGCTCAATTCGCGTAGATCTCATCGAGGCCGACGAGGCTCGTTAATAATGCTCTTGACCGTCGCTCGTATTGGGCGCGCTCACGGAGTACTCGGTGAAGCGACTATTGAAGTTCGCACCGATATGCCAGAAGAAAGATTCTTTATCGGCTCTGTCCTTGCGACGGAGCCGGTTTCTTTTGGTCCGCTGACGGTTACCTCGGTACGAAACCACAATGGAATTCTCTTGCTCGGCTTTCAGGGCTATGAAGATCGCAATGCGATTGAAAAACTGCGCGACGTGCTTCTCGTTGCTGATGTAAATATCGATGAAGAATTTGAGGATGAGGACGATTATCACGTCCAACAATTAATTGGCTGTTCCGTAGTCACAACTTCAGGTGAGGCAGTCGGCACCGTAAAGGATGTCGTCAACCTTCCCGGGCAAGATCTCTTGGCTGTGGATTACCAGGGCCGCGAAATTCTCATTCCTTTTGTGTTGGAAATAGTTCCTGAAGTACTTCTCAAAGAGAAGAAGATTATTATCGACCCGCCAGCAGGACTTTTATCTGAGAGTGAGGAGGAGAGCGATGGCCAATAAATTCGATGTCATCTCCATCTTCCCTGAGTACATGTCCCCACTTGCCTTATCTCTCATTGGGAAAGCGACCAAGGCCGGACTGGTTGATATTGCCGTCCATGATCTTCGCGATCAAGCCACGGATGTTCACCACACTGTAGATGACACTCCTTATGGCGGCGGCGCGGGAATGGTGATGATGCCCGAGCCATGGGGCGCGGCAATTGATCAAGTCGTCTCCAACGCCCCGAATCGAACCCATGATTTAGTCATTCTCACTCCTGCTGGTGAGAAGTTCTCGCAAGCAATGGCGGAGGAGCTAACTACCTGCGAACATATTATTTTTGCTTGTGGGCGTTATGAGGGAATTGATATTCGCATAACTGATTACTACAAATCCCAACCAAATTTTCGAGTTCGGGAAATCTCCATCGGCGATTATGTTCTCAATGGGGGAGAAGTTGCGACCCTGGCCATTATGGAAGCGATCATTCGTTTGATCCCTGGAGTTATTGGGAACCCGGCATCTTTAGATGAAGAGTCACATTCTCTGGAATCTGAAGCAGGCTTACTTGTGGAATATCCGAGCTATACAAAACCAGCTGAATGGCGTGGATTAGGCGTTCCCGAAGTCTTGCTTTCTGGTAACCATGCCGCAATTGCCAAGTGGCGTCGAGATGAAGCGATCAAACGCACGGAGAAACTGCGAGATCTAACTCGCGAGTAACCCACCCGCATGGGGTACCTTCCTCACCAGTACCACTTAGTGCTGGGATAGAAATAGGGAGTTCTCGTGGAGCCAATTGATCCAAAGATTCAATCTCGGCTCATCCGCGATCTTGAACCCGTTGTTGCAAAAGAGCTAAATCGCCACATCGCTACCACCAAAGATTGGTATCCCCACGAGTATGTCCCGTGGTCTGAAGGTCGCACTTTTGCCGGTCCGCTTAATGGTGATGCGTGGGAGGCGAAAGATTCCAAACTAACTTCTGTTGCGCAAGATTCCTTAGTTCTCAATTTAATGACTGAAGATAATTTGCCGAGCTATCACACGGAGATTGCAATCTCTATGGGCAGAGATGGCGCGTGGGGAAATTGGATTGGACGCTGGACCGCTGAAGAAGCTCGGCACTCCATTGTTCTCCGCGATTATTTAATGGCCACTCGAGGAGTGGATCCCAACGAATTAGAAGATTTGCGTATGGAGCATATGCAGGTCGGATATCAGACTCCGTATGAGAACGATATGTTGCATACCGTTGCCTACGTTTCTTTCCAAGAACTGGCTACTCGAATTTCTCACCGCAATACAGGAAAGATTTCGAATGATCCCATTGCCGAGGCGATGCTAACTCGCGTCGCCCTCGATGAGAACCTGCATATGCTTTTCTACCGAAATCTTCTTGGCGCCGCTATTGAGCTCGAGCCCAATGCTGCACTTCGTGCAATTACTGATGTAGTCACCAACTTCCAGATGCCCGGAGCGGGTATGCCAGGTTGGGGACGTAAGTCAGTGCAGATTGCGCTGGCCGGAATTTATGATCTGCAATTGCACCTGGAAGATGTCGTCAATCCAGTACTTCGTGCGTGGGATGTCTTTAATATCGAAGGCTTAGATGCCAACGGTGAAAAAGCTCGCCTGGAACTCGCCGCATTCTTAGCAAACGCTGAAGTAGAAGTGGCACGCTTTAACGAAAAGCGTGATTCATACTTTGATCGATTAGCTGCTCGCGGGCAAGATCCCATCAGACTTAAGACTCTGGCTGACCGAAAAGGCGAATAAATTCGCTAAGCGGGAATATTCTCGACACGCCGAATGTTGATTAGGCAGTTGGGGTAGTTATAAGACACTATCCGCCCTATAGCCACAGATTTTCTGTGGCAGAAGATATTTGTTGGAGGAGGTGCCATGGCTACTGATTACGACACACCGCGAAAAACGGATGAAGAGTTACACGAAGAATCTCTTGAAGAGCTCAAAGCTCGCCGCGCAGATGCGCAATCAGGTTCTGTTGATATAGATGAAGAAGATGCGGCCGAGAGCCTCGAACTCCCAGGCGCTGATTTATCTGGGGAAGAACTCACTGTCCGCGTTGTACCAAAGCAGCACGATGAATTTACTTGCTCTCGTTGCTTCCTGGTTCATCACAGCACTCAACTTGCAAAGGGCGAGGGCGCAAAGGCAGTCTGCAAAGATTGCGCATAGTAATAATTAATTAATGTTCTGAGGCGCTCTCCACAAAGAGCGCCTTTTTTAATTCCTCGGGGCGTTTGCTACTTATTAGCCAGTACGGAGTCGGATCTTTTGGGTCGCGCTGATTCATAGATATTCCCGTTGTCACCCAAAATCTAATGCTGATAAAAGCTGCGGGATCTCCATCGGCCCCTCGGATGCGTTTCATGGACTGTGGATCGAGCACGCGGAAGTTATGAATGTGGGCTCTCGGGATGGAAGCTTTTCCAACGATCAGCCAACCTTTGGTAACGGTAATTACCAGGGCTGAACTTCGCTCCAACACAACGAGTGCGAGGAGTTGGACAATTGAAATAGCAATAGTCAGAGTTGGGTCAGTTGCAGCCCATACCGCCAGACTGAGTGAGCCAGTCAGAAATATGCAGAATGCCCATAACCAGATTGGCCAGATCAATTTCTCTTGGTAGATCGGGGCGCCGTAATCAGTCCCACTCGTGCCACGCGCTCTACTCATAAGTAGAACGGTACTTGAGATCCATCCGAGAGTTATCCTTTGCACTGTGAGTCGCATCCCAAGCACCGTACCGCCGCAAGGCGCAGAAGTGCCTCCTCGTCACCCAATGGCTCCTGAATCTGGAACGCAGATTCCATCTCACTTTGGACATTGTTTTGGTTGCGGAGAATTACATCCGACTGGACTTCATATCGTTGCGCATGTTGGTGAAGGCCAGAACATCACCGCAGTATTTACAGTCACCGAAAATCATCAAGGCGCGCCTGGATTGGCGCACGGTGGATTACTCGCACTTGCCTTTGACGAAGCGCTCGGAAAATTGATGTGGTTGATTCGCTCTCCTGGCGTCACTGCGCGACTGGAGACCGATTTCTTGCTGCCCGTTCCGATTGGTAGCACGCTCTATATCTCCGCGGAAATTACCGGACAAGTGAATCGCAAAGTTTTTTGTTCGGCCGTGGGTCGCTTAGATTCCATCGATGGACCAATTGCCGTCCGCGCATCTGCTCTTTACATCATTGTTCCGATGAAGCACTTCATGGAGAATGCACCGAAGGCATATATCGATCACGTGACAGCCCATCCCGAGCTACTCGCATTTGTCGATCCTGATTTCGAGATTAATCCATAATGGCAGATCTTCAAGTACTCATTACCCGGCTGGATCCATCAGTTCCGATGCCGAGTTACGCCAAGCCTGGTGATGCTGGAGCGGATCTGGCTACTCGGGTTGATATCACTCTTCAGCCAGGGGAGAGAGCGCTTGTGCCAACCGGAATTTCTATCGCGCTTCCAAATGGATATGCCGCTTTTGTTCATCCACGTTCCGGTTTAGCAATTAAACATGGAGTGTCGATGGTTAATACTCCAGGAACAGTCGATGCAGCATTTCGTGGAGAACTACAAGTAATTCTTATAAATCATGATCGGACCGAGCCGATCTCCTTCAAGAAAGGCGATCGCGTTGCTCAGCTAGTCATTCAAAAGGTAGAGCGAGCAAACTTTGTCGAAGTGCGCTCACTTCCAGGAACGGAACGTGGAAGTGGTGGATTTGGTTCTTCTGGGTTGGGAGCAAAGCAATGAGCTATGAAGGACATCACGATGATCGCGCAAAAATTATGGATGCACTCGGCGGAAAGCGGGGGCTGATTGACTCCGGCCTTCCCTCCATCATCTTCTTAGTTGCATTTAACATCACCAACAATCTCAATAGATCTATCCTCGCAGCGATCATCACCTCCGCGCTCTTTACAATTTTGCGCTTGGCGCGCAGAGAGACTATTCAACATGCCATTTCGGGACTCATCGGAATAATTATTTGTGCATGGATCGCTAGGCGTTCTGGTAAAGCCGCAGATTTCTATCTATTCGGGCTTTACAAAAATGCTGCATATGGAGCTGCTTACGCCCTGGCGAATATTGTTAAGTGGCCTCTCATCGGAATTATGTTGGGACCGATTTTGGGAGAAAATTTTGAATGGCGAAAGAACCCGGCGAGATTGGCGGCATACCGTCAAGCAGGATGGATTTGGATGGGGCTATTTCTCATTCGGGTAGCAATCCAATATCCGCTCTGGAAGACAAATCATTTAAATTGGCTAGGAAGTGTAAATATCGTTCTCGGATACCCACTCTTTATCTTCGCAGCGTGGATCACTTGGCTAATTTTAAAGCGCGTTCCGACCGTTAAAGCAGGCGATTAATCAGTTACAAAGCATTTCTTTAGTTGCTCTTCAGCTACTGCAGTAGCAATAAAGAGGAGTTCATCTCCAGCTGAGAAAACATCGTGTGGTGCAGGAGTAATAACATGGCCATCGCGCACTATCGCAGCCAACGTGGCGTCATCGGGAAGAGTGATTTCCTCGACAGTACGACCGCATGCTTTGGCGCCGTCGGGGAGAGTTACTTCTACAAGACTTGCTTCGCCTTTGCGTAGCGAGAAGAGTCGAACGACATCACCTACTGAGACCGCTTCTTCTACGATCGCCGCAATAATGCGAGGAGTAGAAACTGCCACATCGACGCCCCATGATTGATCAAAGAGCCATTCATTCTTTGGATGATTAACCCGAGCAACGACGCGGGGAACTCCATATTCTGTCTTTGCCAAGAGAGAGGCTACGAGGTTGACTTTGTCATCACCTGTGGCCGCAATTAATACCTGGCAGGAATCGAGCTTGGCATTATCGAGTGAAGAGATCTCGCATCCATCGGCCATGAGCCATTCAGCATTAGGCACGCTCTCCATTTTGAGCGCCTTTGGGTCGCGATCAATTAAGAGCACATGATGAGAGTTGCCAAGAAGTTCGCGGGCGATAGCACGACCAACATTTCCAGCACCGATAATGGCGATCTTCATGAATTACGCCTCTTCCGGTGATTTAGCCAGCGCAGCTTGAACATTTGCGAGCTCTGAATCCATCACCATTACGTGTACCAGATCGCCCTCTTGGAGCACGGTGTTGTGATTTGGGATCATTCCTTCGCCCAGCCGAGTAATGAATGCAAGGCGAGCGTTGGTGTTCTCTTGAATGGAATGTGCAGGTTGGCCAAACCAGCCATGATGAAGATGGACCTCTGCAAGTGACACTACGCCACTGGCATCTCGCCACTCGGTTCGCGCGCCATCCGGTGCAAGGCGACGAATAATCTGATCTGTGGTCCAAAGAACTGTAGCCACTGTCGGGATTCCTAGGCGCTGATAAATTTCGGCGCGAGCAGGATCATAAATTCTGGCGACAACATTTTGAATTCCATATGTTTCGCGAGCAACGCGAGCAGCCAAGATGTTGGAGTTATCTCCATTTGAGACTGCGGCAAAAGCATCTGCACGTTCAATTCCCGCTTCGAGCAAAGTATCGCGGTCGAATCCAACTCCAGCGATGGTGTTTCCTTTGAAATCAGCGCCTAAGCGGCGAAAAGCTTCACGAGTTTGGTCGATAACAGAGACTGAATGGCCGGCAGCTTCTAGATCGATAGCGAGACCCGATCCAACGCGACCACAACCCATGATGACTACGTGCACATGTAAAGCCTACCGCCAAAATTGCCATAGGGTTGCGCTTATGGAACCAATATCTCGCGTCAACTTTACAGTCGGTCAGCGATTAACAGTAGATATCGGTCCGGTAGCGCACGGGGGACATTTTGTCGCCCGCCACGAAGGTCAAGTTATTTTTGTTCGCCATGGAATTACTGGCGAGAAATGCCTCGTAGAAATTACCCACGTGACCTCAAAAATGGCGCGTGCTGATGTTGTTGAAGTTATCAAGGCCTCGGAGCATCGGGTAAAGGCCCCCTGTAAATATGCAGCTCCAAATGGATGCGGCGGATGCGATTTCCAACATGTGGAGATAAATCATCAACGTGAATTAAAGCGCCAAATAATTATCGAGCAATTTTCTCGCCTGGCAAAGATGGCGATCGACCTGGATGTTGTCGGAGTCGAGCCAGCTGATGGACTTCACTGGCGCACGCGAATGGATTTTGCGATCGGTCCAAACGGCAAACCAGGGTTATTTTCTTCTCGCTCCAATGAAGTGACCGAAATAGATAAGTGCCTAATTGCGGTAAAGCAGATGGATAACCCCGCATTTTTTGAGCGCACCTGGAAGGGCGATGACCGCCTCGAAGTCGCCGTATCAAGTGCTGGTGAAATGAATCTATCTCGTGGCGGCCGGAGTATTTCTGGACCAACCCAATTGCACGAAACTGTAAATGGATTTGAGTATCAGATCTCGCCAACATCTTTCTGGCAGAGCCACACCAAGGCTCCGGAAACTTTAATGAAACTTGTCATGGATTTACTCGCGCTTCGCATCGGTGACCATGTCTGCGATCTCTATGGCGGAGTGGGCTTATTTACTGCTCCCATGGCGCAAGATGTGGGCATTGGCGGAAAAGTTCACCTGATCGAATCAAGTCATCGCGCAACGCAAGATGCACTTAAAATTTTCGATAAAGAGAAGCAAGTAGAAATTCATTCCGCACGAGTCGAGCAAGCACTTCCTCGTATCAAAAAAATCGATGTAATTCTCTTGGACCCACCTCGCACTGGCGCTGGCGAAATGGTTGTGAAGACTATGGTCGCAGCCAAACCGCGCACGATTGTTTATGTCTCCTGCGATCCTGCCTCCTTGGCACGCGATGCACGCCTGCTAGAAGATGCCGGATATCACCTAGATCACATGGTTGGCTTCGACCTCTTCCCGATGACCCAGCATGTGGAGTGTGTGGCCCGCTTTACCCGTAGTTAAGATACGGGCATGAGCAATAACTCCTTCAACGCAAAGACCACACTTGAAGCTGGTGGAAAGTCGTATGAGATTTTCGACATCACTCAACTTGAAGGAGCGGCTTCACTTCCCTTTAGTTTGAAAGTATTGCTCGAGAATTTACTCCGCACCGAAGATGGCGCGAATATCACCGCCGAACAGATCAGAGCGCTTGCCTCATGGAATCCAGATGCGCAGCCTGATACCGAAATTCAATTCACACCCGCCCGTGTCATCATGCAGGACTTCACTGGCGTTCCGTGCATCGTCGATTTAGCCACTATGCGCGAGGCGATTGTGGACCTTGGGGGAGACCCGGCGAAAGTAAATCCATTGGCTCCAGCAGAGCTCGTGATCGACCACTCTGTTATTGCCGATGTTTTTGGCACAAAGACTTCTTTTGAAGAGAACACCGATATTGAATACAGCCGAAATAAAGAGCGCTATCGCTTCCTTCGTTGGGGACAAGGCGCTTTTGATGAATTTAAAGTTGTTCCACCTGGTACTGGAATTGTTCACCAAGTAAATATTGAATATCTCGCTCGGGTAGTTATGACTCGGGTGGTTGATGGTGTTCATCGCGCTTATCCAGACACAGTTGTTGGTACTGATTCGCACACCACCATGGTCAATGGACTAGGAGTGCTTGGTTGGGGAGTAGGCGGAATCGAAGCGGAGGCAGCTCTTCTTGGTCAGCCAGTCTCGATGTTGATCCCTCGGGTTGTCGGTTTCAAGCTCAAAGGTCAGCTACCTGTTGGCACAACTGCGACAGATCTTGCACTGACCATCACTGAAATGTTGCGAAAGCATGGAGTGGTCGGAAAATTTGTTGAATTTTATGGCCCCGGAGTTACTGCAGTTCCAATGGCAAACCGCGCGACGATCGGCAATATGTCACCGGAGTACGGCTCCACGTGTGCCATCTTCCCTATCGATGAAGAGACTCTGCGCTACTTGGCTCTCACCGGTCGTACCGATGCCGAACTCGAATTAGTGGAGAAGTATGCAAAGCGCATTGGACTCTGGCACGACTCTGCACTCGAGCCACGCTTCTCAGAACATTTAGAACTAGATCTTGCAACAGTTGTTCCATCTATCTCTGGACCAAAGCGCCCACAAGATCGCATCTCACTTGTAGATGCCAAAGCGTCTTACGAGAAGATCGTTCCGACATATTACTCAGACAAAACCGCGAACTCCGCCGTCGATATCACTCTCAACGGCAAAGCGACATCAGTCTCCAATGGCGCAGTTGTTATTGCATCCATCACTTCGTGTACTAATACTTCCAATCCCAGCGTCATGATCGGCGCAGCACTCCTTGCCAAGAAGGCAGTGGAGAAGGGCCTCACCAGTAAGCCGTGGGTAAAGACCACGTTGGCTCCTGGTTCAAAAGTTGTCACTGATTATTACGACAAATCAGGTTTGACAACCTACATGGAGCAACTCGGCTTTAATCTCGTCGGTTATGGCTGTGTGACATGTATTGGTAACTCTGGCCCGCTACCGCTGGAAATTAGCAAAGCGGTCAATGAGAATGATTTAGCAGTAACTGCAGTTCTCTCCGGCAACCGTAACTTCGAAGGTCGGATCAGCCCAGATGTGAAGATGAACTACCTCGCATCGCCGCCTCTTGTCGTGGCTTACGCACTTGCCGGCACCATGGATCATGATTTTGAGAGCGATTCATTGGGTAATGATAAAGATGGCAATCCAGTGTTCCTTCGAGATATCTGGCCATCTGCTTCTGAGATTCAGAGTGTTATCGACTCTTCAATTTCTTCTGAGATGTTCACAAAAGATTATGCATCAGTCTTTGAAGGCGATCACCGCTGGAAGTCATTGGATACGCCCACCGGAAAGACATTTGATTGGGAAGCCGATTCCACCTATGTTCGCAAACCACCGTACTTCGATGGCATGCCTCGCAATCCAGAAGCTGTCAAAGATATTCATGCTGCACGTGTCATGGCAATCCTTGGTGATTCAGTCACCACTGACCACATTTCTCCAGCCGGAAATATCAAAGCGGATTCACCAGCCGGTAAATATTTATCAGAGCATGGAATTGAACGAATTGATTTCAATTCATATGGATCTCGACGCGGCAATCATGAGGTAATGATTCGTGGAACTTTTGCCAACATCCGATTGAAGAATTTATTGCTGGATGGCGTAGAAGGTGGATTCACTCGTAACTTCCTCGCCAATGGCGAACAATCAACAATTTATGATGCATCGATGGCTTACCAAGCAGCAGGAATTCCACTCGTAATTTTGGCGGGTAAAGAGTATGGCTCTGGATCTTCACGTGACTGGGCGGCCAAGGGAACTGCGCTCCTTGGAGTGCGAGCAGTAATTGCTGAATCATTCGAACGTATCCATCGCTCCAATTTGATTGGCATGGGAGTCCTTCCCTTGCAATTTGCTCCAGGAACCAACGCGCAATCACTTGGGATAATGGGCGATGAAGTATTTGAAATCACTGGAATTGAGGCGCTCAATACTGGAGGAACGCCTAAGACCGTAAAGGTAAGTGCGGGAGCGATCTCCTTTGACGCCATCGTGCGTATTGATACTCCGGGTGAGGCCGATTACTACCGCCATGGCGGAATCATGCAATACGTGCTTCGCTCTCTCCTCTAGAATATAAGTATGTTGGAATCCATCGGCGGACCAGAAGATCTTCGCGATCTCTCGTATGAGAAGCTGGAATCGCTGGCTGCTGAGATCCGCACATTTCTCATTGAGAAAGTTTCAAAGAGCGGCGGACATTTAGGCCCCAATCTCGGAGTTGTTGAATTAACAATTGCCATGCATCGCGTCTTTGAATCTCCGCATGATGTGCTTTTGTATGACACCGGGCATCAGAGTTATGTGCATAAGATTTTGACCGGCCGCAGCGAGGGCTTCGACTTACTTCGCCAACGTGGGGGTTTAGCCGGGTATCCCAATCGCTCCGAGAGCATCCACGACGTTATTGAAAATTCCCATGCATCTACCGCGCTCTCATGGGCCGATGGAATTGCTAAAGCATTTGCAGTGAAGGGCGAAAGAGATCGGACCGTTGCTTGTTTGGTCGGCGATGGTGCGCTTACTGGTGGAATGTCGTGGGAAGCGCTAAATAATATTGCTTCATCAGATGACCTTCGCTTGGTAATTATTGTGAATGATAACGAACGTTCATATTCACCGACCATTGGCGGGCTTGCCACTTATTTAACAACGCTTCGAGCAACCAGTGGTTATGAGAATTTCTTGCAATGGGGCAAAGGCGTGCTCGAGCGCACACCACTTGTGGGAGCGCCAATTTATGAAACTTTGCATGGAATGAAGAAGGGAATTAAGGACATTGTTGCTCCGCAAGGAATGTTTGAAGACCTTGGCCTTAAATACCTGGGACCAGTAGATGGCCACGATATCGAAGCAGTAGAGAAGGCGCTCACTGCCGCAAAGAATTTTCAGGCTCCAGTCCTTGTCCATGTCATTACTGAAAAGGGTCGCGGCCACGCACCAGCGGTAAACGATGAAGCCGAGAAATTCCACGCAGTTGGCGTGGTAGATCCCGAAACAGGTATTCCATTATCTAAATCCGCAACTTCATGGACCAGCATTTTCTCTGACGAGCTCGTAAAGATTGGCCATAAGCGAAGCGATGTAGTTGCGATTACTGCAGCAATGCTTGGCCCTACGGGGTTGGAAGCATTTAAGAGTGAATTTCCTACCCGTACCTTCGATGTAGGAATCGCCGAGCAACATGCAGCTACCAGCGCTGCCGGCATGGCTTTTGCCGGCCTGCACCCCGTTCTCGCTATTTATTCCACTTTCCTTAATCGTGCATTCGATCAATTACTTCTAGATATTGCGCTTCACAAAGCAGGAGTTACCTTTGTTCTCGATCGCGCCGGTGTTACTGGTGATGATGGACCTTCCCATCACGGTATTTGGGATCTAGCTGTATCGGGAATAGTTCCTACCTTGCATGTAGCAGCACCTCGCGACGGTGCTCGGTTGCGCGAAACTCTCAACGAAGCAGTTGAAATTAGCGATGCCCCATCGCTAATTCGTTTCCCTAAGGGCGCAGTCCTCGAAGAGATTCCCGCTTTTGAACGGCGCGATGGAATCGATGTCTTATATCGTGGCGAGAGCGCAGATGTCCTTTTGGTAAGTGTTGGAGCGATGGCGGCGATAGCAGTCGAAGCGGCATCACAGGCCTATCGTGAAGGCGTCGGAGTTACCGTTATCGATCCTCGGTGGGTAAAGCCTCTACCTAAATCACTTGTGACTATGGCCCAGCGTTATAAGAGCGTAGTTGTAATTGAAGATGGAATTAAGCATGGTGGAATCGCAAGCACAATTTCAGAGATGTTCCGTGAAGAAGGACTAAATGTTCCTATTCATTCGATTGGCGTTCCACTCAGATTTATTGAGCATTCTAAGCGCAGCGAAATTCTGAGCGATCTTGGAATTACCGCTCAAAACATTACTCGCGAATTAGTTGCGTGGAGTTCAGATCTCAAAGGCCTGAACTTTATGGAAGAGAAGCAATCCCAGCAGGATGGAAGCGCTTCGAATTCACAGACTCGCTAAATCCTTCGCGATCTAAGTAAGGCAAGATTCCGCCAAGATGCATTGGCCATCCACATCCCAACAACATACAGAGATCAATCTCAGCAGCTGTGGCGACGACTCCTTCATCAAGCATCATCGCCGCTTCACTCGCTAGTGCGGTCAAAGCGCGGATTCGGACTTCATCCGATGTGCTGGTCTTGTTGCCTTGCTTAAGTTGCGCCAGGGCAGCAGGGTTTGCAATAACTTTTCCTGCATCATCTTTGATGTAGAAAGTGCGGATCCCTTCGGCGACGAAGGCTTGCATGGTGGGCGAGATGCGATAGCGCTCTCCCAAATTATTGTGAAGCGTCTGCGAGACATGGAGTGCAACACCAGGCCCAACTAGACCTAAGAGCTCGAGTGAAGTCATCGGCAAGCCCAGCGGCTTCATCGCGGCATCGGCGATTTCTGGCGGAGTTCCCTCATCGATCGCATCGGTAATTTCGCCCATGAATCGAGTAAGCAAGCGGTTGACGACAAAGGCAGGTGAATCCTTGACGATGACCATGGTCTTCTTCAACTCTTTACCGACTGCCACCGCTGTTGCTGTGGTTGCATCATCAGTGGCTGGTGTGCGCGCAATCTCCAGCAGTGGCATAACTGCCACCGGATTGAAGAAATGGAAACCAATGACGCGCTCCGGATGCTTGAGCCCCTCTGACATCTTGGTGACCGAGAGAGATGAGGTATTGGTTGCAAGAACGCACTCCTCGCCAACAATTGTCTCGAGCTCCTTAAAGAGAACTTGCTTCAGCTCTAATTCCTCAAAGATCGCTTCGATCACAAAATTGGCATCGGCAAAAACTTTCTTATCCGTACTTCCGGTAAGAATCGCCTTGAGTCGAACCGCGGTTTCCGGAGTCATACGGCCCTTCTCCACCAATTTATCGAGTTCGCTATGGATATATCCAATTCCCTTATCCACGCGAGCTTGATCCAAGTCGGTGATAACTACCGGACATTTGAGATTGCGCAACAAAATCAGTGCGAGTTGAGATGCCATAAGCCCAGCACCGACGACACCGACCTTGGTCACTTTACGAGCAAGTGCTGGCTTAGGAGCGCCTTCAACTTTCTTGCGCTTCTTCTGAATCAAATTAAAGGCATAGAGCGAGGCGCGCAGGGGATCACTCATGACCAGATCGGCAAGTGCAATGTCTTCTGCATCGAAGCCTTGGCTATGAGTATTGGTGCGAGAAGCGGCAATTAATTCAAGTGCGAGCTTAGGTGAGGTGATATCTGCGCCGCCATATTTCTTTGCAACTGCGGCCTTGCCAGTGGCAAGTGCTTTTGCCCAAGCTGCATCATCCTTAGTGTGATCTACCCGTTCGATCTTTCGGGAACCATTGAGGATAGATGCAACAAATTTGACAGAGTTTTCAAGGAAATCGGAAGGAATGAAAACCTCATCGACAACGCCAAGTGATTTGGCATCTTTCGCTTTTAACATGGTGTTGTTATTGAGCGGATTTTGAATAATGACTTGAACTGCATTCTCTGGTCCGATCATGCGAGGCAGGAGAGTGGCACCGCCCCAACCCGGAAGGAGTCCAAGAAATACTTCCGGCAATCCGACCATGGCAGTTGAAGACAAAGTTCGGTAATGACAATGCAAACCAACTTCTAGCCCACCACCTAAAGCAAGCCCATTAATAAATGCGAAGGTTGGTTTCTTACTTTCGGCTAAGCGCCGAAAGGCATCATGGCCTAATTTGCCAATCGCCAATGCCTGAGATCGATCTTGCAAGAATGCGAGCGCAGAGAGATCTGCGCCGGCTGCAAAGATAAATGGTTTACCGGTAATCGCGATAGCAACGGCATCGCTATTTTCTGCCTCAGTGATTGCATTATTGAGCAGGCCCACTGATTGAGGCCCAAAGGTGTTGGGGCGATTGTGATCCATCCCGTTATCAAGGGTGATCAATGCCAATGAGCCCTTATGGCCAAATGCAGCAAGATCCACCATGCGCACAAGTGCTTGCGTGATTACTTCTTCTGGCGCACCTTCGGGAAGTTTGATATCGCTCATGGCTATTTAACCTTTCCGGTGAAATGAGGGTTCTCCCAAATAATCGTTCCGCCCATTCCAAGCCCGATACACATCGTGGTGATTCCGTATTGAACTTCTGGGTGCGCTTCAAAACCACGAGCAAGATTTAGTATCAATCGCACTCCCGATGAAGCTAGGGGATGGCCGACCGCAATCGCGCCGCCGTAGATATTTACTCGCTCATCATCATCGGCTATGCCAAAGTGATCAAGGAAAGAGAGAACTTGAATAGCAAAAGCCTCGTTAACTTCAAAGAGGCCAATATCCTCGATGCCCAGACCTGCTTTCGCCAGCGCTTTGATGGTGGATGGCACAGGTCCGTATCCCATGATCTCGGGTTCTACGCCGGCAAATGCAAAAGCAACCATCGTTGCTTTGATAGGAAGGCCTAGTTCCTTTGCTCGCTCTTCACTGGCCAGTATTGCGGCAGTGGCGCCATCGTTGAGGCCGGCAGCATTTCCCGCAGTAACGCGACCAGCGGGGCGAAAGGGAGTTTTGAGAGCCGCAAGTGCTTCTAGGGTTGTGCCCGGGCGAGGAGGTTCATCAACTGTTGCAACGCTCCAACCTAATTCCGGAGTGCGAACAGCGACCGGAATTAAATCGCGTTGAATATTTCCGGCAGCATATGCAGCGGCGGTCTTAGCTTGTGATGCAAGCGCGTATTTATCGGCTCGCTCCTTGGTGAGATGCGGAAATTTATCGTGCAAACGTTCGGCAGTAGCGCCCATCGCTAACGCATCTGCATCAACAATCTTCTCGGCTAAATATCTTGGGTTGGGATCCATAAGATCGCCCATCGGATGGTTTCCCATATGTTCAACCCCACCGGCAATTGCTATGTCATATTGACCCATCGCAATTGCGCTACCAACAGTGGTAACTGCAGTGAGTGCGCCTGCGCACCAACGATCGATTGAGTAACCGGGAACGGTATTGGGAATTCCTGCGAGCAGCGAAACACTTCGACCGATATTCATTCCTTGATCGCCCACTTGCGTCGCCGCAGCGATTGCCACATCATCAATTTGATCAAGTGGGAGTGATGGATTTCGCTCGAGCAGACCTCTTAGCGCGCGAACCATGATGTCATCGGCTCGGGTGCCCTGATAGAGCGAGCCCGCCTTTCCAAAAGGGGTACGCACTGCATCGACTAGAACAACGGAGGTGAGTTTTTTATCGGTAGCCATGCTTCAAAGGTTACTGGTCGGTAGCCTTTTTTAGGTAGTCGACAGGGAGTTTATTTAGGCAGGAAGTAGTTCTTTGCGCGCTTTGGCTGGGGCTAGATATGGAGGGATGACGAGAGCTAGGTAGGCAACCCAGATAATGAATTGAAGCCAGGTAGCCGTGGTGTTGATACCGATAGTTCCAGAGAGAATGGTGGTTATGGCAGTTGGTGCATGCGACCAATCCCAGATCAGGGCGTGGGCCCCAGGAAGGGCGCCGAAATCTTGGAACTCCATGACGGCATGTTGGAGAACTCCAGCCGCAACGATGATCAGAGCAGTTCCGGTAATGGCGAAGAATTTGCTGATATTAATTTTGATGCTTCGGCGGTAGAGAGCGATGCCGAGAATAATTGCTGCGAGTAATCCCAATACAAGTCCGATTAATGGACGCGAATTATCATGAACAGTTTTGGCATTAGTAAAGAGAAAGAGCGAGGTTTCGAGACCCTCGCGAACAACTGCAAAAAAAGCAGTTAAAATCAAGGCAATTTTGCCCATAGGAAGTGCTTGCTCCATCTTGCCGTGGATGTTTTCTCGAAGGCCTCGAGCGTTATTTTTCATCCAGAAAACCATCCACGTCACAAGCGATACCGCAGCAAGTGAGGTAGTTCCAGCAAAGATTTGTTCACCGCGCGGGGAGAGTTGGGCCGAGGTGAAGGAGAGAAAAGCTCCGAAAGCTAGCGAGGTAATCGCAGCGAGTGCGACACCGCTCCAGACCAAAGCTAAAGATCTGCGATGGTTGGATCGAACGACGAAGGCAACCAAGATGCCAATTATCAGCGAGGCCTCCAGGCCTTCGCGAAGGGCGATCAGAAAGTTGCTGAGCATGAGACGAGCCTAAGGTGCTGGCCGCTATTTACGCAACTCAAACGTTGCGTAATTCCTATCACTCGGCAGCAGGCTCTTCCTCGATGACTTCAGGAATTACTACAGGCTCGGTCTGCAGGAGGGCGAGGGCGAGAGCTGGGGCCAATAGAGCGGTCTGCCATGGCCGCGCGCCCATCTTGGCGAGAAAATCGCTGGAGTAGCTCTCTAAATCATCGGCCACGGGCGGCGTCGCCCAGCACAGGCGTCTGATCAATTCCGGGGAGATCAAATTCTCGGCCGGCAATTCATTGGTAGAGGCGATATCTAGAACTGCGGCTCGGGCATGAGTCAGGCGCGCATGAGCAGGTGGATTTCGTTCCGGCCAAATTTTAGGAGGTGGAAGTGCATCGCTTTTGAGGCGAACCTCGGGAAGCTCTGAATCAGGAAGAGCGATCGCTGCAATCATGATTTCGTGCCACTTCTTTGTTGGTGGGTTAACCACGCGTGAGCGACGAGAAATAATTTTAGTAAGAGCAGTGACATCAGCCGGGCGTTTGGTAGCAATTTCTACAAGTGCTTCATCGTTAAAGACTCGGCCTGGTGAGATGTCCAGATGCTTGGCATATTCATCGCGAGCAATCCAGAGATCACGAATGATGGCCAGGGTTTGGCGATCGCGAACTTTATGCATTCCTGATGTACGACGCCATGGATCAACTCGGGGCGGATTTGGGGGAGCGGTAAGAATTGCTTGAAAATCCTGCATGGCCCAGGTCAACTTACCTTTACTTTCCAATAATTCTTCAACTTTATCGCGCAGGTCAATTAACACTTCGACATCGAGGGCAGCGTAATTAAGCCACTCATGGCGTAATGGCCGGATCGACCAATCCACGGCGCTATGTTCTTTGGCAAGTGAGAGACCAAGTAGTAATTCGGTGAGCGCCCCTAGCCCCACGCGCTCGCAACCTGCGATACGACCACCAAGCTCTGTGTCAAAAAGAATCTGGGGTTGAAGTCCCACTTCGCGTAAGCAAGGTAGATCTTGCGTACTGGCATGGATAATCCATTCAACTTGCGCAAATGATTTGCTCATTTCATCCCAGAGTGGTGTTTGGCCAATCGCCACCGGATCAATAAGGTGCAGTCCGCCGCCATTTCGCTTTATTTGAATGAGGTAGGCGCGTTGGGAATATTTATATCCTGAAGCTCGCTCGGCATCGATCGCGATCGGTCCAGATCCGGCCTTCATTTGATCGAGTACTTCTTGTAATCCTTTTTCATCGACAACTAATTCGGGAACTCCATGTTCTGGAGCGAGCAGGGGGGTGGCAACAGGTTCTTCCTGCGGAATTAACTCAGTCATGATTTAGCGCTTTGGGGTTAATTGTGTAACGCCTTCTGGGATCGGGGCCAGGCCGGAGGTAAGTTCAAGGAGTTCAATCCACGCACGAACATGATCGGCAATATTTTCCCCATCAACCGGCGTCCATGATGCTCGCACTTCTAATTCTGAATCTTCATCGCGATTCTCCAACGTTCCAAATGAGGCGCTAGATACGCGAGTGACTGTTCCGCTTGGTGCGACAAATGTGCAACCACTCTTCTCGAGTGATTCCATCAGCCAAGTCCAGCCTAAATCTGTGAGTAGTGGATCGGTCGCCATATCTGTATCGATTGCTGCCCGAACAAAAGTAACGCAGCGAAAATTACCCGACCAACCATCTTGACCTTCTGGATCATGAAGCAATACAAAACGTCCAGTCGCTGCATCTTCTAATACATCAGCTGTGAGTGCTAGAGAGAAGGGAGCTAATTTCTGTGGGGCGGGAACTTCTTCTAAGAGAACTTCGGCCCGGGTTTTGATGGAGCGAATCTCTTCGATAATTTCATCAAAGCTCTTTTCGCGCATTGATTAAGGATAAAGCCCATGCCTTCTCATTCGATGGAGGCGCGAGTGGTTAGACTCTGCCAAATGTCAGCACTGCTCGCACTGGTATCTAGCGTTCTTTGGGGAACAGCCGATTTTCTTGGCGGATTGCTCACTAAGCGATTTAAAGCAGTAGCAGTTACGGGAGCTTCGCAAGCTTTTGGATTGCTCACCGCGATTATTCTGGTGATAGCCACCGGTGGATTCTTAAAGCCAAATCTTCATTGGAATGGTTTCTTCCTACCTGGCGTTGCTGCAGGCTTTCTCGGATTCTTTGGATTGATGTCTTACTACTCAGGTCTTGCAACGGGTCGCATGGGTGTTGTGGCCCCCGTGAGTTCACTCTCCGCTGTAATTCCATTAATTTATTCATTTTCTATTGGTGAGCATCCTCGCTCGTTGCAAATCGCTGGAATGATTGTTGCGCTGCTTGGCGCTTTCTGTGCATCAGGTCCAGAAATTACCCAAGGCCTTCCAATAAAGCCAACACTCTTTGGATTGGGAGCAGCACTGGGCTTTGGAGGGGCACTTGTATTTATGGCAAAGGGCTCGAAAGTTGATTCATTGATGACAATGACATCAATGCGTTTCGCCACAGTTTCTATTTGCGCCTTACTTGCCCTTCGCTTTCGAAGTGTGGGTGGATTTAAGAAAAATGACTTGCTCTTACTCATAACAATTGGATCGGTAGATTTTCTGGCAAATTACTTATTAGGAATTGCCACTACTAAAGGGCTCATCTCCATCGCCATGGTTCTCGGCTCCCTTTTCCCAATAGTTACCGTCTTGCTAGCTTTTCACTTTCTCAGTGAACGGCTTCATAAAGTGCAATATTTGGGAGTCGTATTAGCGGTAACGGGCGTTGCGCTTATTTCTTTGTGAAGTAGAGAAATTTTTCGCCGGCGATGGTTTCGGAATTAGAAAGTGTCAGTGATTTTGTCATTTCTTCTAGGTTGATAAATCCGCCATCACCCTCAATATCGGTATGCGTGATGTAGAGGCCATCGATCAGAGAAGCTTTCAGCAAGTCGGATAATAAGTGAGCGCCACCTTCGATGAGAATATTGCTAAATCCGCGCTGAGCAATTTCTTTCAGAGATTCAACGGGTGAAAGCGAAAGTACGATTGCGGGAGAGATGCCGGCAAGGACGTGACTGCATACAAAAAGTGGCACGGGGGTATTTTGATAGGGCTCTGATCGGTAGCTCTCGCCGCCAATTAATATGCAATCCGCCCAACTGCGAATTTCGTGAAAACGAGCGCGATCGGCGCCAGAGGAGAGGCCGTGAGATCGACCAACCAAAGTAGTAGCTCCATTGGCTCCGACAACGAGGTTGGCTTTAACGGTGAGGCTCACGTGGGAAGGCTAGCGGAAGATGCGCAAGCTCCAATGTCAGTGGTGGCTTCTACAGTTCTTTCATGATCATCGATTGCGATTCCTGTTCCATGCGCGATATTGCCTGTGGCGATTGCGTTCTTACTGTGATGTTGGAGCTCTCTCCAGCACCTACCGAGCTCTCAGAGCCTGCCACTGCCGCACTCTCACTTCTCGCCGAGAAAGGCCTTGTTCCGCCGCTCCGATACGCCCAATAAATGGATTTACGCGTAACTAGGTCGATATTCACAGCGGGATAAGGCTCGTCTGGCTTGATGAAGAGTCAAATGGCTAGTTAGCCTTCTCCAGATGTTACCGATGAGAACTCCCCGCTCTCTCCCGATCGCGATTCTCGCGACGGCTTTAGTGGTGACCTTAATTCCATCTGCAATAGCTGCGCCCAACCTCAATGAAGTGCGAGCGCGAGTCCAATCGCTCCAAGAAGATGCAGCCGCAGCCGGCGAAGCGGCCCAACAGGCCCAAGTTCAATTAAATACTCTTACCCGCACCCTCGCCACAGTGCAGCAATCTGCCGCCACCGAAGCGAAGGCAGTTGATAGCTACAAGAAGTCACTAGGAGCAATTGCTCGGGAGCAATACATGAGTGGTGGCATGAGCCAGAGCATGGAGCTCATCTTCTCTTCAGATCCAAAACTATTTCTTAGCGCATCCGGTTCCTTAGAAGCAGTCACCCGTAAGAAAGCGCTCTCGCTTCGTAAATATGCAGTGGCCAAGCAACGTCTGACTGCGACTTCACTCACCGTTAATGACAAGTTGGCCCTAGTGAAAGCGGCAGCAGCTAAGTACAAAGCTCAACAAGCGGCAGCACAATCAAAATTAGCAGAAGCCAAAGCCCTGCTTGCCACGCTCTCTAAAGCAGAGCAAGCCCGCCTTGCTGCGCTGAATGATGCGCAAGAAAATGCCGATCAAGCGGCATCTGTTGCGGCGGCAAAGAAATTAAATTTTGGTTCTGGTCGTGGCGCCTCGGCACTTCGCTTTTCTATCAAGCAAATTGGTGATCGTTATGTCTTTGGCGCTGCCGGTCCAACCTATTGGGATTGCAGTGGATTAACAATGCGGGCATTCGCAACTGCTGGAGTATCACTTCCACACTCTGCCGCAGCTCAGTCGCGATACGGTCGCGCTGTCTCTTATTCACAGATGCAGCCAGGTGATTTAGTCTTTTTCAATCACGGTGGGCGTAGTTACATTAGCCACGTAGGAATTTATTTGGGGGGAGGGCGCATGGTTGATGCCCCTCGTCCAGGTTCTCGTGTAAAAGTACAAGAGTTCAGTCACTCTTTCGGAAGTCTGCGCTTCTATAGTGCCCGCCGCATCTAGCACTCGCTCGATTCTTCTCGTCACCAACGACTTAGGTCCGCGCGCTGGAGGTATCGAAACTTTTATTCTTGGCCTTCTGAACTATGTCGATGGCAAAGATCTCGTAATTTATACATCCTCAGAGGTAGATGCCGCCGAAGATTTGGCATTTGATCGCGCGCTCGGCGAAAAGCACGGAGTAGTTGTTATTCGCGATAAAGCCAAGGTGTTATTGCCGACTCCTCGAGTGCGGCGAAATCTCATCAATGCGATGAAGAAATATGGCTCCAATACGGTTTGGTTTGGCGCAGCAGCCCCCTTAGCGTGGGTGGCGCCCGCACTTCGCAAGGCAGGAGCTACTCGCATAGTGGGTCTCACCCATGGCCATGAAGTCTGGTGGTCAAGAGTCTTTCCTTTCACGCTGGCAATGCGACGAATCGGCAATGGCGTTGATGTCCTGACATACCTGGGGAATTTCACCCGCGATGCGATGCGACCGGCGGTAGGTGAAAAAGTTGAGCTGATACATATTGCTCCGGGAATCTCGGTCGATCACTTCACTCCTGGCGCAAAGCCGAATGATTTATTAGCTAAATATGATTTAGTGGGCAAGAGAGTAATCATCAGTGTTGGTCGCTTGGTTCACCGTAAAGGACAAGATCGCCTGGTTGAAGCCCTTCCACTTATTTTGCAGGCCGTACCTGAAACCGTTCTGGTTTTCGTGGGTACCGGCCCGCATAAGAAATTTATTGAGAAATTAGCAAAGAAGCTCGGTGTAACAGATTCGATTCGCTTTATTGGGCGAGTGCAGTTCGATGAATTACCTCGACATATTCGGATGGGTGAGATATTTGCGATGCCATCTCGTTCGCGCTTCTTTGGTCTAGAAGTAGAAGGTCTAGGGATCGTGTATCTGGAGGCAAGTGCGTGCGGATTACCCGTCATTGCTGGGAATTCTGGCGGTGCGCCAGATGCACTCATTCCCGGTGAGACTGGATTAGTTGTGGACGGAAATGACATTAATGACATTGCCGCTGCTGCAATCGTGCTGCTTCGTAATCCCGAGAAATCAGAATCGATGGGTCGCGCGGGACGGCAATTGGCCGAGCGGGAATGGAATTGGGATTTATGGGGCAAGCGTTTTGCTGCCTTGTTAAATAAGTCCTGATTTCTTAGCTCGATCGATCGCTTCTAATCGATTGCGAGCATCTAATTTTCGGTAGAGAGACCTCAAGTGAGTCTTTATTGTCGCTTGAGATACAAATAGCGCCGACGCAATTTCTTTAATCGGCTCACCAAGTTCTAATCGCGATAACAATTGGGATTCTTTTGGTGAGAGTGAAGCGCGCACCATCTCTCTTTTGCTAGTCGGGTCGGAGTTATTTCGAAGCACGAAGGCGAGATCAAAAGCTAGCTCTTGGGCACTTTCGTTGTGTGGAAAATCGGGATCGAGATAATCACTCACACGACATTGGAGTGCGCGAAGAAAATTACGCCTAGTGGGCTCTAGTTTCTCGTCACCGAGAAGTTGATCCAGCTCTATTTGCGATGTGTGCAGGTTGAGCATTAATTAACAGAGCTATAGAGCGCTGTGATTTCAGAGGCAAACTCTTGCGCTACCACATGGCGTTTGACTGACATCTTTGCGGTGAGGTGGCCACCTGCAATAGTGAAATCAACGGGCAAGATGGTGAATTTACGAATGGATTCCGCGCGGCTTACCGCTTTATTAGCATCGTCAATAGCAGTTTGAATCACTGAAATGAGAGTGGGGTCATTTGCCAGTTCTGAGACGCTTGCCCCTTCTTTCTTATTGGCAATTGCCCAGCCTTTGAGAGCATCTGGATCTATTGTCACAAGGGCGGCAATAAATGGCTGGTTATCGCCGACGACCATGCACTGACTAACAAGTGGATGTGATCGGACGCGATCTTCTAGGACTGCCGGTGCAACATTCTTTCCACCTGAGGTAACGATCAATTCCTTCTTGCGACCGACAATGCTCAAGAAGCCATTGTCATCGATTGCGCCGAGATCGCCCGAACGGAAGTAGCCATCTTCGGTGAAGACTTCGCGATTTGCTTGGTCGTTCTGCCAATAGCCGCTCATGACAATTGCACCCTTGATGAGAACTTCGCCATCTTCTGCGATCTTTACCGTGGTGCCGGGTAGTGGTCGACCTACGGACCCAACTCGCTGAGCAGTTGTTAAATTAAGAGTTGCACCTGCAGTTGTTTCAGTGAGGCCGTAACCTTCAAGAATATTGATGCCGGCGCCACGATAAAAGTGGCCAAGGCGCGCACCCAGTGGTGCACCACCAGAGATTGCAGCTTCCACTTGACCGCCCATTGCATGACGAATCTTGGAATAAACCAATTTGTCGAAAATTCCATGTTTGATGCGAAGCGCTGGTGAGATTCGGCCACGATCTGACGCTTCACTATAAGCAATTGCGATATCTGCTGCCTTGCGGAAAATTTTTCCTTTACCAGCAGCATCGGCTTTTGCTTCCGCGCCGTTGTAAATCTTTTCAAAGATGCGAGGTACTGCGAGTACAAATGTAGGTTTGAAGGATGCTAGATCTTGTTGGAGCCGGGCAATGTCGCCGCAATGTGCCATGTGAAGTCCGGCCGTAATCGCGCCGACTTGAACCATGCGACCAAAGACGTGAGCGATCGGCAAAAAGAGGAGAGTAGATCCGCCGGGCTTAAGAAAGAGATCACTTGCGCCTTGAACAACATTTCCACACTCGGAGAGGAAGTTGCCGTGCGTGAGAGATACACCTTTTGGTTTTCCGGTTGTTCCTGATGTGTAAATCAAAGTTGCGAGTGAATCTGGAGTAAGAGATGTTCGGCGATCATTTATTTGATCGTCGGAGATATTCTTTCCGCCATTTGTAAGATGCAAAAGTGCATCTTCGGTGATCGTCCAGATAGTTTTGCATTGTCCAGACATTGCTGGTTGAACAACATCTCGCAGTGCAGGGGTTTCAACAATGATCGCGACAGCAGATGAATCAGAGAGAATCCATTCCACCTGCTCTGTGCTGGAGGTTTCATAAATGGGGACAGTGACTGCGCCAGCAAACCAAATTGCAAAATCGAGAACAGTCCATTCATAACGAGTCTTTGCCATCAAAGCGACGCGATCGCCAGCGCCAATACCTGCTGCAATTAAACCTTTGGCAGCGCAACGAATCTCTTCCTCAAATTCGCGGGCAGTTACTGGCTGCCATCCATCTCCCACCGGGCGAGAGACAACAACTCGCTCAGGTTCAAACCAAGCACGCTCAGCAATCAGGTTGGTGAGATTTCCGGCAGTTGCGGGAGGGACAAGGGCGGGAACGCTGTAGAGATCCATGGCGCAACGCTAGCCCTTAGGGGAGCGCATTTGCTAGTACTTGGGCTTGATGGTCATGGTGGTTGCCAGAGGTTTTTAGATGATTCAAGGGGATATTAAACGGGTAATCTTGCGCCATGTCTGATGCATCCAAAAAAACAGTAACTGTCGAAGCCTCTCTCTCAGAAGTCCGAGAGCTCCTCTTCAATCTCGAGGGATATCCCTCCTGGTCCACAGCGATCAAGTCTGCTTCGGTCGAAGAGCGAGATGGTGAAGGTCGCCCCATTAAGGTGAAGTCTTCGATTGATGCCGGTGTAATGAAAGATCGAGTCACTTTGGATTATGACTGGAGCGCAGCACCAGAGCACCTATCGTTTTCATTGGATGATGCCGATCTCCTTACAGAAATGTCAGGCTCATTTACTACAAAAGATAATGGCGATGACACCACAGATGTCACTTACGAATTAACGGTTGCACTATCTATGCCAGTCCCCGCCATGATGCTTCAGAAAGCGGAGATGGCAACCATTGAATTAGCGCTCTCTCAATTGAAGAAGACGCTCGAAGGATAAATTTTGAGCACTTCAGAAAATTTAAGTATTGGAGTCGATGTAGGCGGCACAAAGGTGCTGGGTGGCGTTGTCGATGAAAACGGGAAAATTCTTTATAGCTCACGACGTGATACCCCTAAAGAGGGAGGTTCTGCGCTAACTCAAACCATCGCCGATGTTGTCATTGAGTTGCATACAAAACACCCGGTTAAATCTGTCGGAATTTCTGCTGCGGGCTTTGTCTCCTCAGATCGTCAAACAATGTTGGCCACGCCAAATATTTCTGGTTGGAATGGGGTCAACCTCGATCAAGAACTTTCTGCCCTTACCGGGCTTGATGTTGATATTGAGAATGATGCGAATGCCGCTGCTTGGGGCGAAGCAAAATATGGTTCAGGACGTGGCGAAGACCATCTCATGATGTTGACTATTGGCACTGGTATTGGCGGGGGAATTGTCGTCAATGGTGGTCTCTATCGTGGTGCTTTTGGAACTGCTGCAGAATTTGGCCACTTGCGCGTTCTGCCCGAAGGACATTTGTGTGGATGTGGTGCACGTGGCTGCTTTGAACAATATGCATCCGGAAATGCACTGATGCGCCATGCTCGTGAAGCGATTAGCGCATCACCTGATATGGCATTTAATTTATTGGCTCGCGGTGATGGCACCGTAAATGGTTTGACCGGAAAACACATCACGGAAGCTGCTCGGGAAGAAGATCCGATTGCACTTGCCGCGTTTAATACCACCGGCCAATGGCTGGGCGCAGGGATCGCATCGCTCTGCGTTCTCCTGGATCCCGCCTGCGTAATTATTGGTGGCGGAGTCATCGATGCCGGAGAAATACTTTTGGCACCCACTCGCTCAGCAGTGGAACGTTATATGCCATTTTATGGAAAACATCCGATGCCACGAATTATTGCGGCAGAGCTAGGAAATGATGCCGGACTTATCGGCGTTGCCGATCTTGCTCGTCGCTAATCCCGCTTAAAGAATTTTCTCCACCACGGGGCCGCTGAAACTACCGGCTCCATATCGAGTGTGGCGATTATTGATTCAAACTCTGCATTGATGAGATCCTGCTCATCGCTCACTTCTAACTCCCGAGAAATCTCACCAGTGAGAACGTCATCGATAAAGCGGGCTGATTCTTCAAAGAGAAATTCAGCATCATAATCAAGGGCAACATTATGAAATGATTTCTCAAATATCACTTCCCGGATATCCATCGAAAAGACATTATCGATAATTGTTTCGCTACAGAGCGGGCTTACGACATGGTCGTTGAGTGAATAGGAAACCATGAGCGGAAGATCGACAAGATAAAGATCCTCTTCTACTCGTCGCCATAGCTTTTGCAGTGAGGCAAGGGCGCGCAAAGGCAATCGCTCATAGCCATGTTTCGGCGGATTGGGCTTTGCCACATCGGAAGTACCTGCCTTGACCGATGGGATGATGCGGGAGAGAAGCGGCACTAGCCAAAATATTTTGCGTTCATCATAAATCGAGGGGTTGACCAAGATAGTTCCAGAAATCTCACTTCCTCGAAGTTGGGAGAGATGCAGTGCTAGCGCGCCACCTGCAGAAAACCCTGCAACGAAAACTTGGTCACATTGGGATTTCAGTTTTACAAAAGAATCTTCGACACTTCGATACCAATCCTGCCAAGTGGTTGAGTTGAGATCACTCCATGTTGTTCCGTGCCCTGCGATTCGAGGCGCACTTACTGTGAAACCTTCGTTATGGAGAAAGTGTGCCCAGGGAGCGATGGATGCAGGTGATCCAGTAAAGCCGTGAAGGATTAAGACACCTGTGCGATCGCCAGAAAGTTCTAAACTCTCCGAGTTGGGTATATCTCCTGCCTCATTCACGCTCAGATGGTGTCATATGGGGGAGATAACCCCTAAATTATGACCCTAGGCATTTCGCGAGAGATAGAAGGAGGGTGTGATGGTCTACCAGGCGTTGAAATCATTCTTGATCCCCATCCTGACACTGCTCTTTCGCCCGAAGGTCACCGGACTTCGCAATGTCCCACAGAGCGGACCAGTCATCATCGCCTCCAATCACCTTTCCTTTAGTGATTCGATCTTCATGCCGCTTGTAGTGCCTCGCAAAGTGACCTTCTTGGCTAAGAGTGAATATTTCACCTCGCCTGGGATTAAAGGGTTTATTAAGAAGCTAACTTTTATTGCACTCGGACAAGTCCCCGTCGATAGATCCGGTGGACGGCGTAGCGAACAAGCTCTACTCACAGGTCTCGATCTCTTGGCTTCAGGGGATTGCATTGGAATTTATCCAGAAGGTACCCGCTCGCCCGATGGACGCCTCTACAAAGGTCGCACAGGAATTGCGCGCCTTGCCATTGAATCTGGCGCAGCCATTGTTCCGGTTGCTATGTTTAACACGGCAGAAATCCAACCTACCGGACAAGTTGTTCCCAATGTACGTCGGGTCGAGATGATCTTTGGAGAGCCGCTCTACTATGACGGTGATTCCAATGACCTGAAATTCTTACGTACGGTGACTGATGAGATCATGGTAAAAATTCAAGAGCTCTCCAAGCAGGAGTATGTAGATATGTATGCCTCAGAAGCCAAGATCGAGATCATGGCTAAATTGCGCGAAGAGCGTAAAGCATCAGGTGATGGAGAGCGAAAGAAAAAGAAGTAGCGGTACTACTCGTTACCCAGTAATTCGCGACGATTAGAAATATAACGACACTGTTCGCAATTATCTTTGCTAGGCGGAACAGAATCCGATATGACTCCAATAAATTCATTTAATCGAGTCTGAAGCGCTTCTGGATTTCGTTCGATCGGATACCACGAACACTTAAGCTCCATGCCGAAGTTACCGGAAGAAGCACCACGAATCTTTACTGGTGACCAAACGAGAAGTCCCAATGATGAAATCTTCTTGGGCTCTCCCTTTGCGGGATTTTCAAGAGCTAAGGCATATGCCTCGAGTTGAGGGGAGTAGAAGCCACTCTTATCGTTATCACGGGCTTGGAATTTGCAATCAATTACGCCATAGGTGCCATCAGGAAATTCCATCACCAAGTCATATTTGCCGCGGATAGCAAATTTTGTCTCCACGCCATCGACGATGATTGGCTTTGATTGCACGAAACCTGCGTGGCTATGGACTTTTCCTTCTGGCAGCGCCGGGTGCATATCTGCCGTGGTCTTTCCAATGTAGGAAAGTTCTTGCATATCAGCTAGGTCAGCCACCAGTGGCATAAAGAGTGGAGCTTTTACTTGGTGGTTGTAATACAACCAGAGACAGCGGTGGCAGCCATCCCACGAGAAGGTGAGATCGCTGGGGCTGATGAATTCGCGTGCACCAGCGGTAGTTGTTTGCATTTTCTTTTCGTAAGCCATGTCAGACCACTTTCATGAGCGTTGCTTAGGCAACCTATATTCGGAATTAACTAGATGGCCTAATTCTGCCTCGCCCTACTGACATTTACGTGGAAGGTAGATTGAAGAACTAGCGGTGTCGCAGGGCGTTGACGATGGTAAAGAGTCCCAGCAGGATCATGACGCTTCCGCCAATGCGGCGAAGAATGACCAGGCGCTTGATTTCTGTGGAGAGCCAGTTGCGAATCGTCCCAGCAAGTACGCCCCAGCTGCCATCAGAGAAGAAGGCGAGGAAGGAGAAGATTGCTCCCATAAAGATCAATTGTTGAGTGATATGTCCTTGTGGGCGATCGACGAATGCCGGCAGGATCGCGGCGAAGAAGACCATTCCCTTGGGGTTTAATGCGCCAACCCAGAAGCCGTCATAGGCAGATTTCCATTTGCTCGGACGAATGTCACCTTGGTTAGTCATATCGCTTGCGTGAATCGAGCTGTGTTTGATTGCATCAATTCCCATATAGACCAGATAAAGCCCACCCAATATTTGAACAGTGATGTAAGCAATCTTGGAATGCTGGATAACTGGTCCAAGGCCTAGCGCCACAGCAATCGACAATGCGAAGGCGCCGAGAACATTTCCAGCAACCGTCGCAACAGCCGTGGCGCGACCCCACGCAATTGCCCGTGCGATGACAAAGAGAACGCTGGGACCAGGGGCCAAAATGATGATCATGGCCGCGACGACGTATTCCCAGATGCGAGAGGGGATTACGAAGGTCATGGTTTAACTATAGAGAAATAGAAAAGCGGGCGAGGTGATTTACCCCGCCCGCTTTTCGAGTATTGATTACTTATTAGTTCCGGCCATCTTGGAGATCCAGGTAAGTAAGTGATATCCAACGAGGGTCAAAACGGTGGCGTTGATGATTCCCTCGAATACGTAGTTACCAGATTTCCAGGTGAGATTGATGATGCCCACAATTACCGCTGTAGAGGCGATAAATAGGTTGATCGGATTGCCGAAATCGACTTTGGATTCAATCCAAATTCGAGCTCCAAGAACTCCGATCATTCCATAGAGAACGATTCCGGCTCCACCTAGAACGCCGGAAGGAGTAGCTGCAAGGACTGCGCCAAGCTTTGGACTGAGCGAAAGGACGATCGCTCCAATCGCAGCCACAAGATAAGCAGCGGTTGAGTAGACCTTTGTTGCTGCCATAGTGCCGATATTTTCAGCATAGGTAGTTGTACCTGATCCACCACCCGCACCGGCGAGCACGGTAGCAACACCGTCAGCGACCAATGCATCTCCGACGACATCATCGAGGTTGCGCCCAGTCATTGCCGCAACAGCTTTAACGTGACCCACGTTTTCCGCGATCAAGACAAGCACAACTGGGATGAAGAGAATTATCGCCGAGGTCTTAAATGCAGGTGAATGGAATTCAGGTGACCCAAACCATTTTGCTGCGGTAATCGCATCGCGATGCTTCTGATCGATATTTCCCATTCCCCATGCCGCGAGATATCCGACGACGAGACCCAGGACGATAGAGATTCGAGCGATGAAGCCCTTAAACAAAACAGCGAAGAGGGCGATTGCTCCAATTGTGATGAGTGCTGCCTTGCGGCCCGCATTGAAATTGTCGTTCGCTACATGAGCGAGGTTAAATCCAATGACCATAACAATTGTTCCGGTAACAACCGGGGGCATCATCTTGTCGATCCATGACAATCCAATTGCCTTAACTACAAAGCCGACAATGGCGAGCAGGACGCCAGTGACGATTAAGCCACCGAGAGCGTTTGCCATTCCGTGCTCTTTATCCGATGTCATAGCCGCACCGATCGGAGCCAGGAAGGCAAACGATGAACCGAGGTAGGACGGCAACTTATTTCGAGTAATCAACAAGAAGAGGATCGTGCCAACTCCCGAGAAGAAGAGTGTGGTCGAGGCCGGGAAGCCAGTGATGGTTGGAACCAAGAATGTGGCACCAAACATGGCGGCGATATGTTGGAGGCCAGTGCCGATTGTGCGGGGCCAGGAGAGGCGTTCGTCAGGGGCGATGACTCCGCCCGAGGTATTTACTTTCCAGCTTAAGAGGCTCATCTATGAGACCTTCCGGTAGGAGGGCTCGTGAGTGGCGCTGGGGGAGCACGAGTACTGGCAAGACCAGTCGAGATATAAGGGTAAAGGTGAGGTCGGCCACAATAAGGAGCAAATGCCCCGACACGCGAGGGGTCTTTAAAGGCGAGAAGTTGCCTCTGGGGCCAATATCGACTTGAATATCGCCACGATATATCGAATCGATATATCACCTGAGCATAAATTGGGCTCAGCAACCGAGAGGAGAAGACCATGCGCACTACTCGTAGTGAAGCTCTGGAATTCGCACTACTCGGACTTCTCGACCAAGGAGCGCTCCACGGGTACGAGCTTCGCAAGCGTTTGATTGCGATCTACGGACCATTTAGAGCTCTCTCCTTTTCAGTGCTCTACCCCCAACTCCGACGCATGCTTGAGGCCGGAATCATCGAGGAATCAGAAGTTGAACTCGTTGGCCGTGCATCAAAGAGCAAGCGCTCGCGAATTGTTTATGTACTGACATCTAAGGGCCGCGCCCGTTTTGATGAAATGACTCAAAGCGCCGGACCAGATTCATGGGATGACGAAAGTTTTGAAGTTCGCTTCGCTTTCTTCGGTCCAACTCCGCAAAAGAACCGCGTGGCCATTTTGGAAGGTCGACTTCGTCGCCTCTCCGAGAAAGCTGCAATCTTGCGCAACGAACTAGAGAAAGCACCAGCAGGAATCGATAAGTACTTAAGTGAATGGCGTCGTCATTCATTGGAATCTTCCGAGCGAGAGATCGTTTGGTTAGAAGAAATGCTAAATACCGAAAGGAAATCCTCGTGACCACATCATCAAAGGGCGACATCCGCGTAGCGATCATCGGCATCGGAAATTGTGCCAACTCGCTAATTCAGGGTGTTACTTACTACAAAGATGCTAAGCCAGATGTAGAGATCCCTGGCCTTATGCACGCAGTTCTCGGCGGATATCACATCTCTGATGTGAAGTTCGTAGCTGCCTTCGACGTCGACGCAAAGAAGGTCGGCCTAGATATGGCAGACGCTATGTGGGCGAGCGAAAACAACACCATCAAGTTTGCTGATGTTGCAAAGACCGGAATCAAGGTTCTTCGCGGACACACACTAGATGGCCTAGGCCGTTACTACCGCGAGACCATTGAAGAATCAAAGGATGCTCCAGTAGATATCGTTGCGACTCTCAAGGCAGAGAAGGTCGACGTTTTGATCTGTTACTTGCCAGTGGGTTCTGAAGAAGCTGCGAAGTACTACGCGCAGTGTGCAATCGATGCAGGTGTTGCATTCGTCAACGCTCTTCCAGTCTTCATAGCATCTGATCCAGTATGGGCAGATAAGTTCACCAAGGCAGGCGTCCCCATCGTTGGCGATGACATCAAGTCACAGGTCGGTGCAACAATCACACACCGCATCATGGCGAAGTTGTTCCAGGATCGTGGCGTTCACCTAGATCGCACCTACCAGCTCAACGTTGGTGGAAACATGGACTTCAAGAACATGTTGGAGCGCGATCGTCTTGAGTCAAAGAAGATCTCAAAGACCCAATCTGTAACTTCACAGCTCGACCACGACATGGGTGCAAAGAATGTTCACATCGGACCTTCTGATTACATTCCATGGCTCGATGACCGCAAGTGGGCATATGTCCGCCTCGAAGGTCGCGCATTCGGCGACGTTCCACTAAACCTTGAATACAAGCTCGAAGTTTGGGATTCACCAAACTCAGCCGGTGTGATCATCGATGCGCTTCGTTGCGCAAAGATCGCCCTCGATCGCAAGATCGGTGGCCCATTGCTCTCACCTTCAAGCTACTTCATGAAGTCGCCACCGGTTCAGTACACCGATGAGCAGGCTCATAACAAGGTGGAAGAGTTCATTGCTGGTTCGCTCGAGCGTTAATCGCTGATTAGTGAGTAAAGGCCCCTGGTTCTTCATAGAGCTGGGGGCCTTTTCATTGGGAAAAGCGTTATCAATTCGTTATCTCTCTTGAGCCTAGAACCCGTTGACATCGTTGTCAGGCTTGGCTTTGATTCTCTGACATCGTTGTCATGGAGCGTTCATACGCGACAGAAGGCGAAGACAGGGCTCATCGGGGGCGCCTGGTAAGTAATACGTTCTGGAAGGAACTTATTTAATGATCTCATCAAAGAAGAGCCGCGCGCTCATCGCATTGGCAGCTGCCGGTGCACTTGTTGCTGGTATTTCAGCAACATCAGCTCGCGCTGCAGATAAAATCACAATCGCATTCGTCATGGGTGCAGAGTCAGATCCATTCTTCCAAGCTATGAAGGTTGGCGCTGAAGCAGAAGCTAAGGCAGAAGGCGTAACCCTCATCTGGCAGGGAGACCCATCACAGTATTCACCAGCAACACAGATTCCAATTGCTGATCAGGTTTTGGCACAGAAGCCATCTGGTCTCGTATTGATTCCTACAGATCCAGTAGCACTTCAGAACACAGTTACCAAGGCGAACGCTGCAAAGATCCCAGTAGTAAACGTTGATACACACGTTAACGATCTTTCAAAGGTTGTTTCATTCATCACCGGCGACAACGCTGATGGCGGCGCAAAGGCTGCAGATGCAATGGCTAAGGCAATCGGATACAAGAAGGGCGGAAGCTACCAAGTGGCTGTCGGCCTTACTTCAGCAACAGCAACAACAAACGTTGCTCGCCTTGATGGTTTCTCAAAGGCAGTTGCTAAGAAGTACCCAGGTATCAAGATTGTTGACAAGGCATACTCACAGTCACAACCAGCAGTTGCTAACACAAACGTTAACAACTGGTTGACCAAGTACCCAAAGCTCAACGGTATCTTCGCAATTGACGGAACCAACGCTGATGGCGCATCTGCTGCTATCCAGGCTAAGGGACTTTCAGGCAAGGTAGCTCTCGTTGGCTACGATGCTTACGCAAAGAACGTTGCATTGATCAAGTCAGGCGTCATCACAGCTCTTGTTGCACAAGATCCAGCTGCTGAAGCCAAGCTTGCTATCAAGACACTCGTTGAGTTCATCAAGACCGGAAAGACAGCGACTGCTAAGAACGTAGTTATCCCTAACTTCGTAATCAGCAAGTCAACTTCAGCTGCAGATGTAGCTAAGTACACATACGTACAGAAGTAATACGCACTAAGTAATCTATATTTCGGCCGGCGGGATCTACACTTTCTCGCCGGTTGAAATATTTCAGCAGCCCTCGTCTAAGGAGCATCGCCGCATGAAAGAAGTACGCGAACTGTTCAAGAATCAGCAATTTATTCTTGTTCTCGTGTTGGCCGCGATGATTGCCTTCTTTACTTTCAAGAATCCGATTTTCTTCACTAATGACGTCTTCGCCAATATCGTCTCCGACTGGGCTCCAGTCGTATTGATGGCGGTTGGCCAGACCTATGTAATTATTTCCGGTGGAATTGATCTCTCAGTGGGATCTACCGTCGGACTTTCTGGAATCGCCGCGGCTTTTGCAATGCGCGCAATGACTCAACATTCGGTCAATCAAGATCTCACACTTGCGGTTGGTACATTAATTGCTCTTGCCGTCGGTATTGCCATTGGACTTGTGAATGCATTTCTCATCAATAAAGCTCGAATCGTTCCATTCGTAGCGACACTTGCAACGCTAGGTGCAGCGCGTGGACTTTGTATCGTCACCACAGGTGGCGGTCCCGTGGGTGAGGGCCCACAAAAGGGATTCAAATACAGCGTCGCGTGGCTTGGACCTTTCAACACCCCCGCACTCATGGTTGTGGTTATCGTGATCGTTGCGGGCCTTTTTATGCATAAAGCGAAGTTCGGCCGCTACAACTACGCGATCGGTTCAAATACTTTCGCTGCTCGCGGTGCTGGAATTAACGTCAAGCGACACCTCACCAAGGTATATGTACTATCTGGAGCGCTCTCAGGATTAGCGGGAATGTATTTCTACATCCGCCTCGGTTCCGGTTCGCCAAGTTCTGGCGCGAGCGGGGAATTGATGGCGATCGCTGCAGTAGTAATCGGTGGCACTTCTTTAGCAGGAGGAACTGGTCGCATGTCAGGAACAGTTATCGGCGCCCTGATTCTTACTACCGTGACCAGTGGTTTGATCATTATTGGAGTGGCTCCAAACTGGAAGGATGTCGTTGTGGCAGTCCTGATTGCGGGCGCGGTATTTACTCAAGGTCTTCGTACTTGGACAAAGGATTGAGCAAATGACGATTCCACTTTATGAAGTACGTAATATTTCTAAAAAATACGGCTCTGTTGTTGCGCTCGATAATGTCAGTCTCCAGATTCATGCAGGTGAAGTAATCGGCCTAGTCGGTGATAACGGGGCTGGAAAGTCAACATTGGTAAAGGCGCTCTCCGGAGCTCACCAGCCAACCTCTGGTGAGATGTATCTAGAAGGTGAATTGCGTTCGTGGAAATCTCCCCATGATGCCCTCGAAGCTGGAATCGAAACTCTCTACCAGGACTCAGGTCTTGCACCTGACCTTTCGGTGAGTGCAAATGTTTTCTTAGGTCGCGAAATTACTTCTCCAGGAATTCTGGGGAAGATGGGCTTCCTTGCCCAGAAGAAGATGGATCACCAGGCTCACGCTGATCTCGAAGCAGTAGGTATCGCTGTTCCCGCTTCAAATCGCTCGGTTTCACAACTTTCTGGTGGTCAACGTCAAGCCGTAGCAATCGGACGCGCAGTTGCTTGGGCCTCAAAAGTAATTATTTTAGATGAGCCGACCAATCACTTGGGAGCTCGCCAAGCAGGGGAAGTTCTCCAAATCATCAAGCGCGCAAAGCAACGTGGCCTCGGAGTAATTTTTATCTCTCACACCCTGCCGCACGTACTAGAAGTAACTGATCGAATTGTCGTTCTTCGCCTTGGAAAAGTTGTTGCTGACGCGCCAACCTCGACATTTGATGCAGAAAAGCTCCTAGGAACAATCACCGGCCTTATCGAAACTGCATAATTACAGATATGAGTATCACTAACGGGTCGCCCCGCCCGCGGGCAACCATGCGCGAAGTAGCCGAGTTATCCGGCACGAGCCTTAAAACGGTCTCTCGAGTCATCAACAACGAGGGCTATGTATCGGAAGAATTGGTTAAGCGAGTTCATGATGCCGCTGAAAAACTTGAATATCGTCCGAATTTTTCGGCTGGTGCGCTGCGTCGCAATGATGGAAAGACGAAAACGATTGGGCTATTGCTCGAAAATATTTCTAACCCGTTCTCGTCTGGCCTTCATCGCTCCATCGAAGAAGTCGCGCGCAAACGTGGAGTAGTCGTATTTGCCGGATCATTGGATGAAGATGAAGAGCGGGAGCGCGAACTCACGGAAGCGTTTATTGCTCGCCGAGTCGATGGGCTAATTATCGTTCCGACGGGTGGAGACCAGAGCTACTTATTGCCAGAGCGCAAAGCGGGTACCGCGCTTCTCTTTATCGACCGCCCACCAGCAAAGTTCCAAGGCGATGTTGTCGTATCGACCAATAAAGAGGGTGCGCGTCAGGCAACGGCACATCTAATTACCTATGGCCATAAGCGGATTGCCTACATTGGTGATTATGCAACTATTACTACTGGCGCTGAGCGCTTATCTGGATATCGCCAAGCGCTTGCGGAAGCCGGAATTCGCGTTGAAGATGAACTCATCTTGCAAGGTTTTCACAACTCGGAGGATGCCGAGATAGCAGTTAAAGAACTATTTGCTCGTAAGAATCCACCAACTGCAATATTTGCGAGTCAGAACTTGGTCACGATGGGCGCCATTCGTGCACTTCGTCGATTAAAACTTCAACACAAAATCGCTCTGGTTGGCTTCGATGATATTGCAGAAGCCGATCTCCTCGATCCACCGGTAACTTTAGTCACCCAAGATGTCTTTGCGATGGGTGCAACCGCGGCCGAACTTCTCTTTCAGCGACTCGATGGGGATGACTCACCATTTCACCATTTAGAAATTGAAACAACATTGACGATACGTGGCTCTGGCGAAATTCGTCCAGAATAGGAATTAGAGAAAGTAAAGGCCCTCCTGACATTGTCAGGAGGGCCTTTCCCCTCACGGAGAGATGAGGCTTTAGATCTCGGAGTCTGTAGCTGCTCTACGTAAATGAGCGAAACCGAGAAACGCTAGGAGCAAGAAGAGCAATCCGCCGGCATAGGACACGTAGCTTGCGATTATTGCGATCTTTCCGAGTGTTCCAAAAGCGTATGAGAATCCAAGTAATCCACGGAGTGTGTCACCCATAAATAGAGCGGTACGTTGTCCGCCGAGCATTCCCACTTTGCCTTGTAGAGCCTTATCGTCTGGAGTTGCCTTTAACTGAGCAGAAGCTGTCTGAAATTCACTTGATACTTCTTCATAAGTTTTTCCGGCAGCAATTCCATTCATATGAACGGCGATGTAGTGATTAGCAAAGACGTTGGCTTGATCGCCAGTTGTCATTTTCATACCAGCATATTTCAACATTGCTTCGCGATCTGCTGCTGGAAGTGCCTTAAGTGATCCAGCATCTGCTGCTGGGAATTCAATCTTTTGCTGGGACAACTGACTTTTCACTTCATTGTTGGCGAAAGAGCCACCCCAAGAAAGTAGCGCTCCAGCTGAAATCAAGACTGCTGCCAAAATAAGGCCGATTACGCTGGCGATCTTGTCGAATTGTTTTCTGTTCATTTTGACTCTCCTAAAAATGTTTCCCGAATTTCGGGTACAGCAGAAGCATGCACTGCATGCTGTGAGTCAAAGGTGAAAAAGGCGAGTGCCAGCCCTAACTAGGCCGTAATGGATCAGTTGGTAGTGCTAGCCCTTAGATGCGGATCACAGAGAACGCGGTAAAACTGCGTTATTTATTCGACATGCTTGTTGCAAAAGGATTTTCCATCTGGTCCTATTTCAATATGGCTACAAGGTATTCCCAATTTGTCGAAGGATCCATCGCCAAATTGTGATCGATAGGCCAGTGCGAGTAGGACTCTAATATTTGTGTCGGCGTCAGACTTAATTCCAAATGCACGGGCCATTCGGGAGACAGTATTTTCGATAACTTTTTCGGTATGTGCGGTCTCATGGGCGATAGCAGAATTCGATTTGCCGTCACACATGTGCTCAGCGACCAGATGTTCAAATGGGGTCAACTCACGAGACAAAATTCGAATATCCAAGTGGCTCTCCATTCCGCTTGCCGGGTCTACTTGCCCTATTGTGCCCTCAAATGAGTAGCGAAGCACACCATTGCCATTAGTAGACTCCCATCTATGAATTCAGCGCTTGATGGTTTTACAGATGTATTGGTAGATCAAGAGGGCCCTATCTTGGTCCTGACGCTCAATAGACCAGAGAAGAAGAACGCGCTCACTCCTGGCATGTATTCAATCCTCGCAAAATCCTTACGAGAAGCGAGCGGAGATTTTGGGGTTCGGGTTGTCATCATCCGTGGGGCAGGTTCTGCCCTCACTGGTGGAAATGACATTATGGATTTTCTCAACACTCCACCGACTGGTCCAGAATCCCCAGTGTTTGATTTTCTCTACGCCCTCCATGATTTTCCTAAACCTTTGATTATCGCTCTCCACGGAAACGCCGTAGGAATTGGCACCACGATGTTGTTGCATGCAGATCTTGTCTATTCGGCTCCGGATGCAAAACTCTCCATGCCATTTGTCTCACTCGGACTTGTTCCTGAGGCAGGATCAAGCCTGCTCTTTCCAAAGCTCGTTGGCCATCTCAAAGCCTCTGAAATATTTTTAACAGGTCGCTCTTTCGGTGCGGAGGAGGCAAAGGAGATGGGATTAGTCAATGAAATAGTTGCTGACCCTTACTCTCGTGCTTTAGAGATTGCCCGCGAGATATCAGAGCAACCTCCGACGGCAGTCGTTAACACCAAGGCGCTACTCAAGAGCGGAGTTCATCAGGCAGTGTCCATGGTGATGGAAGCAGAAGGCGAGTTATTTAGAATTGCACTGGATTCGGATGAAGCCAAATCTGCATTTATGAATTTCCTAGCAAAGAAAACTAAGAAGTAAGGCGGAACAATGTCACTCAAAGATAAGCGGATCTTTATTACCGGTGGCTCGCGAGGCATTGGACTTGCGATTGCGCTTCGAGCAGCAGCCGATGGCGCGAAAGTTGCGATCGCAGCCAAAACAACCGATCCGCACCCATCACTTCCGGGAACAATTTTTACAGCAGCAGAAGAGATTCGCGCTGCCGGGGGAGAGGCGCTTCCGATTCAATGCGACATCCGTGATGAGGCACAGATCGAGGCTGCTATCGCCCAGACGGTGGAAGCGTTTGGTGGAATCGATATTTTGATTAACAATGCCAGCGCAATCAATTTGACCCCAACTGAAAAAACACCCGCCAAGCGATTTGATTTGATGTTCGATGTGAACGTCCGTGGAACCTACCTAACATCGCAAGCTGCGATCCCACACCTTCGCAAGAGCGCCGAGGCAGGACGCAATCCACATATCTTGACTCTATCCCCGCCACTCTCCATGAAATCCAAATGGTTTAAGCCCCACCTTGCCTACACAATGGCAAAGTATGGGATGAGCATGTGTGTTTTAGGTATGGCCGATGAATTTAAGCGAGATGGGATCGCTGTTAATGCTTTGTGGCCTCGCACCGCAATTGATACCGCCGCGCTTGCAATGATTCCTGGGGTGGATACCGACTTCTGCCGCAAGCCAGAGATCCTGTCTGATACTGCCTACATCATCCTCAATCGCCCTTCGAAAGAGTGCACCGGAAACTTCTTTGTTGACGACGAAGTTTTAGCCAGCGAAGGTATTACAGATCTAGAGAAGTATTCAGTCAAGCCAGGAACAACTGATTTCTTGTTGGACTTCTTCCTCGACTAAGAGATTAAATCTCGATCGATTTATGTTGGTGCTCAGTTTCAGCAATGCCTGAGGAATAGCGCTCTTCGTAGCGGCCGTATTTCCAGACTATGACTGAGACCACCCAAGTAAGGAAGAACGAAGCCACGATGAAATAACCAATGCGATTGAGTTCAATGCTGGCAATGAATTTAAACGGTTGATATTTACCAATTGAAGTTTTGTCGGCAAGAACACCGACGAGCTCAATTGTTCCGATAAAGAGGGCAACAAAGATTGAGATAGAAGTCGTGGTGAGGTTGTAATAAATTTTACGAAGTGGAGAAGTGAAAGCCCAGGCATATGCCTTGGTCATGAAAATTCCATCGAGCGCATCCATCATTGACATTCCGGCAGCAAAAATGATGGGCAGCGCAATAATCGCAAGTGGCGGGAGAACACCACCAGCCGTGCCGATAGCGGCTGTAGCTGAAAGTCCCAACAGCCCAACTTCGGTGGCGGTATCAAAGCCCAGTCCGAAGAGAACGCCGATGGGGTAGAGCTGCCACGAGTGATCGAAACCCTTTTTGAAAAATCCACGAAAAATTCGATTCATCAAGCCGCGTTCATTCAAGAGTTGTTGGAGATGCTCGTGGGAGAACTTTCCGCTCTTGGCTTGTCGCCAAACTTTTATGATTCCGACCAGAATTACTAAGTTAAGTATGCCTACTAGATAAAGGAAGAAGGCAGAGACCGATGCACCAATAATTCCGCCGGTCTCGCCAAAATTTGATTGGAATTTTGCGGCGGATTTTGCAGCGAACGCGATTGCAACCGAGAGGCCGAGAACAATGGTGGAGTGACCTAGCGAGAAGAAAAGCCCCAGCGCTAATGGTTTCTTCTGTTTAGCAAGCATGAGTCGAGTTGTGTCATCGATGGCCGAAATATGGTCAGCATCGAAAGCGTGACGTAATCCAAATGAGTATGCGAGCGCACCGGCGCCGGCGTAGACCAAAGTGTGTTGACCGTTCATCAGGTTGTGGAACTCGGGCTTGGAGTTATAGTGAATAAATAGTCCCCACCCAATGATGTGGAGCGCCACCACTGTGCCAATGACGCCAAAAAGCGCAGGCAATTCATCACGTTCAAAGCGCAAATGTTCGCGTAAACGTGGTTTGGTGGGTGAACTCATTGCCCGATCTTATTGCAAATGATTTGCAAAAGAGCTCCCAATACGCGGGTAGGCCTTATATTGCGACCATGAAACGAATCACAGCTCTAGCCCTGATATTCACGAGCGTTCTTCTCGCGCCTGCTTCTGCACATACGACTTTGGTTTCAGCAAATCCCGCTGTTGATTCCTTCATTGAGGCGTGGCCGACTTCGATCGAACTCACCTTTGCCGAACCGCTTGCAACTATTTCTGGTTCATCCTCAAATTTCATTACGGTCACAAATGCGGCAGCCGTGGAATTGAATTATGGCGAGATTGTTTTCAACGGTGCAAAGGTAACCGTGCCCGTGAAGGAGAATTTAGTTCCAGGGCCCGTGCTGATCTCTTATCGAGTATCGGCCCAAGATGGGCATGTGGTGGAAGGCCAATACGCCATTAATTTTAGGACTTCCAAGCCTTCAGTCATCGCCCCCAAAGGGGGAGAGAATGGAAATGGCGAAGAGGGTGGCAATCTCCTTGTTACAGGAGCCACCACCCTCTTAGTTGTATTGGCTTTACTCTTTGGTATTTGGGCATACCGCAAGCGAAAGAGTTAGTGAACAACAACTCCTTCAGATTCAGAAAGTGAACCCTTTCCGACATTGATCATTACGGCGGTTACTAGCGCTGCAAGGAATAAGAATCCCGCACCATAAATAAATGTGGTGGAGAAGCCGTGTACGGCTGCGACGGGATCTTGTGCAGTGACGTTATGGCTCTGGGCATATGCCGCAGTCGATGAGATTGCCAGGGTATTGAGCAGGGCAGCACCCAGTGATCCGCCGATCTGCTGGCTGGTATTAAGAACGGCACTTGCTACTCCAGCGTCGTGTTCACCTGAATTATGAAGTCCGGTGCTAGCCGTAGGAATAAAGAAGAGTGCGAGTCCTGACGACATCACAAGTAGCGCAGGCAAGATCGCCGTGGCGTATGAGGATGTCGGAGTGATCCGGGAAAGGTAGAGAAGTCCAATTCCGCCAGCGATGAGACCTGTGACGAGCAATGGGCGAGGACCAACCTTAGGTAGAAGTTGTGAAGCAACTCCCGCAAAGACAATCACACCAGCAGAGAATGGCAAGAATGCAAAGCCTGCGCGTAATGAGGAGTAACCCAAGAAAGTTTGCATATAGATACTCAAGAACAAGAACATCGCAAAGAGACCAGTACCAACGAGGATCGATGAAATATATGAACCACCACGGTTGCGCTCAGTAAGAACACGAAGTGGCAATAATGGATTCTTTACCTTTGATTCGAGGATTAAGAATGCGGCAAGGAAGATCGCTGCGAAAATAAAGTAGCGATATGTAGCTGAGTTACCCCAACCATGCCCTACTGCTTGGCTAAATCCATAGACAAGCGAAAGTAGGCCAAGGGTTACGGTGATTGCGCCAGGGATGTCATAGCTACGATCTCCGGGAGCTTTAGATTCGTGAATAAATGGGATTGCGAGAAGTACCGCGATAATCGCAATTGGAACGTTGACGCCCAAGCACCAACGCCAGTTGGCATATTCAGTGAGAGTTCCACCAAGAATCAGACCAATGGCAGCGCCACCTCCGGAAATTGCGCCATAGACACCAAATGCACGTGCCCGCTCTTTGGGAAGCGTGAATGTGACGTTGATGAGTGA